>CAKTFD010000007.1 GCA_934553285.1 uncultured Faecalibacterium sp.
AACCCCAACAGCGCCGGCAGCCAGTTCTTCATCATGCATCAGGATGCACCCCATCTGGACGGCCAGTACGCCGCCTTTGGCAAGGTAGTTGCCGGCATGGACGTTGTGGATAAGATCGCCGCCGTCCGTACCGACTGGAACGACAAGCCCACCACCCCGGTCAAGATGGCCACCGTGGAGCTTATCGAAGGCTAAAATATGATACAAAAAATCCCGACACCTTGCGGTGCCGGGATTTTTTATGGTCGATAGCTTTTAGCAGCCTTCTTTTTCAGCCAGCTTGCGGCCCATGAGCACACCCATGACCGAGGCCATCATCAGCCCGCGGGTCCAGCCGGAGGAATCGCCCAGGCAGTGCAGACCCCGGATATTGGTATCCAGGTTCTGATCCATCTTTACCTTGTTGGAGTAGAACTTGAGTTCCGGGCTGTACAGCAGCGTTTCGTTGGCGGCAAAGCCGGGCACCACCATATCCAGCATCTTGATGAACTCAATGATGTTGGTCATGGCGCGGTAGGGCATGGCGGCGGTGATATCACCGGCCACGGCATCTTTCAGGGTGGGCTTTACGTTGGACTGCGCCAGCTCCTTCTGCCAGGTGCGCTTGCCGTCCAGGATGTCGCCGTAGCGCTGCACCATGATATGGCCTGCGCCCAGCATGTTGGTCAGCTCGCCCACCTTCTGTGCGTAGGCGATGGGCTGGTTGAACGGCTCGGTAAAGTTGTGGGATACCAGGATGGCAAGGTTCGTGTTGGCGCTCTTTTTCTCCTTAAAGCTGTGGCCGTTGACCACCGCAAGGTCGTTGTCGTAGTTTTCCTGCGCCACAAAGCCGCCGGGATTCTGGCAGAAGGTGCGCACCTTGTTCTTCCAGGGCTTGGGGTAGCCGATGAGCTTGGACTCATACAGCACCTTGTTCACCTTTTCCATCACCTCATTGCGGCACTCCACCCGCACGCCGATATCCACGGTGCCGGGCTTGTGGGCAATGTGGTGTTCTGCGCAGATCTTTTCCAGCCAGTCTGCGCCGCGGCGGCCGGTGCCGATGACCACCTCATCCGCATACACGGGCAGCAGGTCGTCGCCGTCTTTCAGCAGCACGCCCTTGCAGCCTTCGCCCTCCAGGATGATGTTCTCGCACTCGGTGCCAAAGCGCATCTCGACCCCGTTATCTGCCAGATAGTTCTGGATGGCCAGGTACAGCTGCTGCGCCTTTTCGGTGCCCAGATGCCGGATGGGGCAGTCCACCAGCTTGAGGCCTGCATGGATGGCGTTTTTGCGGATCTCCTTGATCTCCTCGCCGGTGTAGATGCCCTCCACATGGGGGTCGGCACCAAACTCCAGATAGATCTTATCGGTGTAGTCGATAAGCTCCTGGGCAAATTCCTCCCCGATGAGGGTGGGCAGGTCGCCGCCCACCTCATAGGACAGGCTCAGCTTGCCGTCCGAGAAGGCGCCCGCACCGGAGAAACCGGTGGTGATGGCACAGGTGGGGCGGCAGTTGACGCAGTGGCCGACCTCCGCCTTGGGGCAGTGGCGCTTTTCTACCGGCTTGCCTTTTTCCACCAGCAGCATCTTTTTTTTGCTGCCGTGGCGCAGCAGCTCCACAGCGGTAAAGATGCCCGCCGGGCCGGCACCCACGATGATCAGATCGTACTTGTCCATGATGTTCTTTTCCTTAAACCTTTCTCTGTTTGTAAATACGCGCAGCTGCCCTAAAGCAGCGCTTCCGGTCTTGCTGTAAGGGGGCTTACTCCCGCTCTTCCTGCTCCACGGTGGCGCTCTCGTCCACATGGTCCAGCTCCACGGCGGTGGCTTCCACATCGGCATGGGCAACCTCCGGGGCAACCACGCCGTCCCCATTCAGGTCCTCACCGGTCAGGGATTCCAGCACGGACTGGGTCTCGGGGTGCAGCTTGGCAAAGCGGCGCACCGCCAGCACCGTGTACAGGGCGCTGAGCAGGTTGATGGCTCCCTCCACGATCAGGATGACGCCAATGGCCATCACCAGGGTCTCCATGGCACCAAAGGGGTTGATGATCAGCACCACGCCCAGCACCACGCTGAGCACCGGCAGCAGCAGAAAGCCCTTCCAGCTGTCGTAGCCGCAGCGGCGCAGGTCCAGCGCGTTCTGCACCCGGCCGATCGCATCAAAGATGACGAACAGGCCGAACACGATGGGCAGGATGCTTACTACGATATCGCTGCGCAGCAGCAGAAAAGCGCCCAGTGCCAGGCATACCACGCCGGAGATCAGGGTCAGCTGGCTCTGGAATATCCCGCGCTCCACCACAAAATAGCGGATCAGCTGTACCGCCGCGCAGGCCAGCACCACGCCGCCCAGCGCATAGCAGACGATGTTGAGCGCCGTGCCCGGCTTCATGACCAGGAAAACGCCCAGCCCGAGGTACAGCAGGCTCATGAGGATGAGATTCCATTTCAGCTTTTTTACCATAGCGATCACATTCCTTTCGTTTGCGGAGCCGTTGGCCCGCACCCGGGTCACTTGTACATGGGTGCGATGGTCGTTTTGTTGATACGGGCGTAGAAGACCAGGCTCATCAGGACGCTGACAACTTCCGCGATGAGGAAGGCCCACCACACATTGTTGACGTTACCGGTCTGTGCCAGCAGCCAGGCTGCCGGCAGCAGTACGAGCAGCTGGCGGCAGACCGAAACGATCAGGCTGAATACGCCGTTGCCCAGTGCCTGGAACACCGAGCTGAGCACGATGCTGATACCGGCCAGCAAAAAGTGCAGGCAGATGATGCGCATGGCCGGGATGCCGATGGCCAGCATGGCATCGCTGGCGGCAAAGAGGCCGAGCACCTGCTGCGGCGCGAACTGGAACACGCAGAACCCGATGATCATGATGCCCTCAGCATAGCACACCGAAAGCCGGATGGTCCTGCGCACACGGTCCGGGTCGCGTGCGCCGTAGTTGTAGCCGATGATGGGGACCATGCCGTTGTTCAGGCCGAAGATGGGCATGAACACAAAGCTCTGCAGCTTGAAGTACACGCCGAACACGGCCACCGCCGTAGCCGAGAAGCCCATCAGGATCAGGTTCATGCCAAAGGTCATCAGGCTGCCCACGCACTGCATGGCGATGCTGGGCAGACCCACGGCATAAATGCGGCCGATGGCCTTTGCACTGGGGCGGAATCCCCGGAAGCTGATCTGGATATCCGGGTTTTTGCGGGTGTTGAAGTACAGAGTCATGCCTGCACCGCAGAACTGGCCGATGACGGTGGCCACCGCCGCACCGGTGGTGCCGGACAGTGCCTCGCCGCAATAGCCGAAGATGAAGATGGGGTCCAGCACGATGTTTACCACCGCACCCACCAGCTGGCTGATCATGCTCAGATGGGTGCGGCCGGTGGCGGCCAGCAGCTTTTCGCCCATGAGCTGGGTGAACAGGCCCAGGCTGAAAATGCTGCACACCGACAGATACCGGATGCCCTGCCGGGCAATATCGGCATCGCTGGTCTGGGCGTAGAAGTAGGGCTTCATACAGGTAAGGCCGATGAGCAGGAACACCACAAAGCTGCACAGCGAAAGAAAGATGCCGTTTTCCGCCGTAGCGTTGGCGCGGCTCTGGTTCTTTTCGCCAAGGCTCTTGCTCAGCAGGGCGTTCACGCCCACACCGGTGCCCACGCCCACGGCGATCATTACATTCTGCAGCGAAAAAGCCAGCGACACAGCGGTAAGGGCACTCTCGCTGACATGGGACACGAACACCGAGTCCACCACGTTGTACAGTGCCTGCACCAGCATGGAGATCATCATCGGGATGCTGAGTTTCAGCAGCAGCGGGTTGATCTCCATGGTGCCCATGATATTTTCCCGCGCTTCGGCGGGTGCGGTCTGGGGTCGATTACTTTCCACGTTTTCTCCTTTTTGAACACTTCCGGCAAGAACTCTCCCTGCCGGAAACGTGGGCAGAGCGCAGCCGCGCCCTGCCCACGTTCTATCGTTGTTTATCTGGTATTTTTCCCGGGATGCCGGGCATCATACCAGCGTTTTCTCCTTGGCGGCGGCAGCGTCCAGGATCATCTTCACACAGGTCTCGCGGCCCAGGGCTGCGTTGATGGCCAGATCGTAGTTATGGGCATCGCCCCAGCGGTTCTGGGTATAGTAGTTGTAGTAGGCCGAGCGGTTGCGGTCGGTCTTTTCCACCTCGTCCCGGATGCCCTTTTCGTCCTTGGCCTTGACCAGGGGGTTGGTCTTGGCGTACTGCAAACGCCAGGGCTTGGGTGCATACACGAACACGCGCAGCACATCCTTGCGCTCCCGCAGGACATAGTCACCGCAGCGGCCCAGGATCACGCAGGGGCCTTCCTCGGCCAGCTGCTTGATGATACGGCTCTGCAGAATGAACACCTGATCGCCCAGCGGCAGCTCGTTGCCCATGGTGTACAGGCTGTACAGCAGGCTGTGGGTATGCCGTTTCTCGCTGGCGGCAACGGCTTCCTCCGACAGACCGGAGTTCTTTGCTGCCATGGTGATCAGCTCCTTGTCGTAGAGTTTCACGCCCAGTGCATTTGCTACGTCCTCTGCGATGTAACGCCCGCCGGTGCAATACTCACGGCCCAAAGTGATGATCGTCTTTGCCATAATGTGTTCCTCCTGTTTCATATATCGCCCTGAAAAGCTACGGCTGTGCCGGGGGTTCCCCGGCCTGGCCGGCAGCTTGGGGTGCTGGGGTGGTGGGGGCGGGGCACGGTTTCGGCAGCCGCATCTCCGCTACCCGCATGGTGCCGGTCTGGTCCACTGCATACACGCTGCAGCGCCCGCCCATGGCCAGCTGCTCCGGCGGGAACTGGATCCCGCCGTCCGCGGTGCGGGTACAGCGCCAGAAGGTACGATGGGCGGTGGTGGCATGTGCCACGCCATCGTGGGGCGCACAGGCGATCCAGCCGGAAAAATCTTCCGGCAGCGCATCCTGCTGCCCCCGCTGTGCAAAGTAATAAACGCCCGGTTCGGCACCGGCGGTCAGGTCGCAGCGCAGCCGCCGGGGGCGGTCGGCCCCGGTCCCACGCAGCTTTGGCCGCAGGGCAATGGCCTTGCCGGTAAAGTAACGCATAAAGTCCACCAGGGCCATGGTGCAGTTCACCGCGCCGTCGGTATCGGCGGTGGGGTCGTTCAGCAGCACAAAATCTGCCATCACGGCGTCATCGTGGCCAAAGCCGCGCAGCCCCATCCACAGCCGTGCGGGGTCCCGCTGGCCACGGATGCGGCGCTCTACCTGCACGGCCACCGAGCAGCCATCGTGCACCTGCTCCCGCAGGTCGGCCAGGTCCATCCATGCCTGCCAGCAGGGGTAGCCGCAGCAGCCTGCGGCAGCTGCCGCAAACGCGGCGTTGCCGGTGCTGCGGGTGCCGCCATCCTCCATGGCGTAGGCCACTTCCTCCGGCAGGATATCCTCGCCCCAGCGGTTCATCAGCGCCGCCATGATCAGCGGCAGGTCCATCTCCCGGCCAAAGCTGGGGTCGTGGGCGGAGAGACAGTATTCCGGCAGGTAGAGCCGCCGGTTCAGCGCATGGCCGCCGTGTTTTTCCCACGCAAGGGGGCGCACCGCTGCGGCCAGCAGCCGCACTGCCGGGGATACTTTATCATCGTTGGTGGAAAGGTTGACCTGCAGCTGCACGCCGGTGCCGCCGCCGGGCGCCGCCACCGTAACGGTGTCGCCCATAAGGAAGATCATGCCGTCCTCGCTCTGGCTGGTCACGCTGCAGCGGGGGTAATCCGGTGCCCACTTGCCAAAGCTCATCCAGCCCGTCCAGGCACCTGCCGCATATACGCGGCAGCGCACCTCCACCATGGTGTCGCGGGGGGCATGGGCGTTCCAGCTGACGTTCAGGTTGCAGAAGGCCGGCATGGCAAACTCCGGGGTGGTGTAGCTGCCGTACAAAAGGCTGCGCCCGGCCACGCTGTCCAGCACCAGAGCGCCGTTTTCCAGCGCTACATTGTCCAGCTGCCCCCGGGAAAAGGTCTCGGTACCCTGCAGCACAAGGTTATTCCGCTGTTCCATCGGGCATCGCTCCTTTCCATCGTTTCACAGCTTATTCTTCGGGGGTGTCGTCCTCCTCATCAGAGGCATAGTCCTGCCGGAGCGCAGCCTCCAGCTCGGCATCCTTCATCTTGCGGATGTTCTCCTCGATGTGGAACACCCGGTCGATATCGCCGTAAACGATCTGGCAGGATACCTCGGTGACGAACCAGAAGCCGAACACCAGCATCAGGAACAGGCCCAGCGGCATACACAGGATCACCACGCCCCAGAACAGCACCTGCACGATGGCGGCAGCCAGTGCATGGGGCAAAAAGGCGATCATGCAGTTGATGCTGTTTTTCAGCGTCAGCCCCAGCGGCTGCTCCAGCAGCACCACCTGCGGCCACATATAGGCAAACAGCATCTGGAACAGTACCAGGTTGAGCACCGTGGCCACCCACAGCGGAACGCCCACATTGGTGCCGTGGTACAGCATGTTGAAGCAGAAATACACCAGGAAGATCTGCAGGGTGACCACCACGGTGTACAGCACGCCCGGCAGCAGGCTGGCCTTGAAGTTGCGCTTGAAGGCCCGGCGGTAGGTCACCCACCAGTAGCCCGCCTCATCGCGCAGCGCACGCAGCACGGTATCGTACATGCCGGCCAGCGCGGGGCCGGCCAGCAGGCCGCCTGCGGCAGCGCTGCAAAGCATCACCGGCAGGCTGTTCTGCAAAAAGCCGATGTACACCAGGCAGATGACCGGGGCAAACCCGATGCAGGTGAGCAGGTTTGCCAGGAACATCCCGTTCATATCGCGGCCTACAAGCTCAAAAAAACGGCCGATGCCGGTCTTGCGGGGGGTATCCTTTTCCACACCCTTACCGGCCTTGAAGTCATTAGCAGAAGGAAACAGACCCATAATAACTGCGGTACCTCTCTTTTGATTTTTATCCGGCACCGCAGGCGTTTTGTCTGGAAAGTGCCATTGTGCTGGCTTTACAGATATAAATATACCCGTATTTTGTCAATTTTGCAAGCCACAACCGGGGCGATTTGTAAAAAAATATTTATCTCTCCCTTTTTTGTGGAAAGTGTGCTACAATGATAATGGCATATTTTGCAAACAGGAGGACCAAATTATGAGCATTCTTCGCACGATTGCGATGTTTATTTATCTGTTCGGGTACATGATCCTGCATTACGGCATCCTGCGCCGCGCCGAGCGCGCTGCCGCTGCCGGAGATACACAGACCGTGACCCGGATCGTGGAGCAGCATATCCCCCGCTGGAGCAGGGGCATCTTGAAGGTGAGCGGGGTAGCCCTGACTGTGGACGGGCTGGAGAACATCCCCAAGGACCGCCCCTGCGTGTTCGTGGGCAACCACCGCAGCTACTACGACATCCCGCTGCTGCTGGCCGGGCTGGAAAAGCCCCATGGCATCCTGGCTAAAGAAGAGCTGGAAAAGATCCCGCTGCTGAACCGCTGGATGAAGCTGCTGGGCTGCGTGTTCGTACAGCGCGACGATGTGCGTGCCTCGGTGCGCGCGCTGAACGATGCCACCGCCATCGTGGAGAGCGGCCGCAGCTTCGTCATCTTCCCCGAGGGTACCCGCTACAAGGGCGAGGAGGGCGGCGCAGGCGAGTTCAAGGCCGGTGCCTTCCGCATCGCGGTCAAGACCGGTGCCCCGGTGGTGCCGGTGGCCATTACCGGCGCACGCGCCCTGTTTGAGGCCAACGGCAACCGCTGCCGCCCGGGCAGTGTGCATATTCAGGTGCTGCCGCCCCTGCAGACCGCAGGCATGAGCAAGGCTGAGCAGAAGCAGCTGCCCGATGCCGTGCGGCAGACCATCCTGGCCGCACTCAAATAACAGCCCCGCCCGTTTTACCACACAGGAGAAGTTTTTATGGCAAGCTACCGTTATGAACGTGACATCGACCCCAAGGACCTCAAGCCCCGCAAACAGCGCCAGTATACCCGCAGGGAGCGCTGGGCCAACTGGTGGGATTACAACCTGAAATGGGTGCTCCTCTTCGGCATTGCCGGTGCGTTTGTGGCCTACTGCTTCATCGGGCAGTATTTCCTTACCACCCACCCGGACTACAACGTGGCGGTGGTAAGCCCCTACTACCTGCCGGAAGCCACCGTCACCGCCCTGCAGCAGCAGCTTGCCGCCTATGGCGAGGACTGCAACGGGGACGGCAGGGTGGTGGTAAAGCTCAACCAGTACACCATGGCGTTCAACAGTGAGGACTCGGATGCCTACCTGGATATGGCCGGCACCACCAAGCTCTCCACCGATATCCAAAGCTCTCTCAGCTCCATCTTTATCCTGTACGACCCGGCAGGCTTCCAACAGACGACCGGCACGCTGCGGTATCTGGACGGCAGCCTGCCGCGCTCCGAGGCGGACAGCGACTGGTGGAACATGGTCTACCGCTGGACGGACTGCCCTGTGCTGACCGGGATGGAGCTGGGCAGCTACAGCTCGGATGCCGTGCAGAGCCAAAGCGGCGACAGCCAGCAGCTGCTGGCAGACTACTACATCGGCATCCGGGGTGCCTGGCTGAAAGACTCTGCCGACCTGCTGGCAGACAGCGAGCCGCTCTGGGCGGCGCTGACTGCCGGGGCGGTGTCCACCGCCGGGCAGGGACACTGAGATGCGCTACCGCATCAAAACAGGCGGCCCTGCTGCGCGGTTCGTTTTTGACCGCGCCCCAAAGCCGCAGCCGCCTGCCCCGCCCGTGCCCCGCGCCGCCGACCTGGATAACCCCTACGGGCGGTACTATGGCCAGGCCCGCAGCTGGCAGGATATTTTGAAGAATAAATGAGCATTTTACCCCCTCAGGCAAAACCTTACGGCTTTGCCAGCTCCCCCAAGGGGGCGCCTTCCGGCTATACCGGAAAGCTGCCCTCCACACCCGGAGCCGTCCCCTTGGGGAAGGTGGCATCGCGCCAGCGATGACGGAAGGGGTAAACCCTCTTAAAGCACCCACGGTTCGTTTTCCCTGCTCTTCAGGGCACAGAACGGCCTGCGGGTGCTTTTCTGTTTTCTATTTTCGTCTTTTCTGCCAAGGGTGATTTGAAATTTTCTCCACCCTGAAATGCGGGGCGGTTTGTTGTTTCCCTGTCCCGGTTATGGTATACTTATCTGGTATCCCCGCAAAACCGACCAAAAAGGATGTGACTCCCATGGACGCACTGGAACAAGCCCGTGCCGAGATCGACACGGTGGATGCGCAGCTGGCCGCGCTGTTTGAGCGCCGGATGGCTGCCGTTTTACAGGTGGCCGAATATAAACGGGCGCACGGCCTGCCCATTTACGATGCTGCCCGGGAGGCCGCTGTGCTGGAAAAGGCCGCTGCCCGGATCCGGCAGCCTGCCCTGCGCCCGTATTATAAAGACCATGTACAGCACATGATGGATCTCGCCAAGCAGTACGAGGCGGCGGTGCTGGGGCGCAACCGCGCCGCCTATCAGGGGGTGGAGGGTGCGTTTGCCCACATCGCGCTCCGGGCGCTGTTCCCCCATGCCGAGGCCGTGAGCTGCGCCACCTGGGACGAGGTGTTCCAGGCTGTGGCCTCCGGCGAAGCCGCCCACGGCGTGGTGCCTTTTGAAAACAGCCACGCGGGGGATGTTTCGGCCGTGCTGGACCTGTGCTATAACCACCCGGAGCTGTGGGTGGTGGATGTGTACGACCTGCCCGTTTCCCAGAACCTGCTGGTGCTGCCGGGCACCCAGCTCTCGCAGCTGCGCATGGTGTACAGCCACCAGCAGGCCATTGCCCAGAGCGAGACCTTTTTAAAGCAGTTCCGCCTGCCGGCCACCGCCATGGCCAACACCGCCATGGCCGCAAAGTTTGTGGCGGAAAGCGGCGACCCTGCAAAGGCCGCCATCGCCAGCGCCGAAACGGCGGCCCTGTATGGGCTGGAGGTGCTGGTGCCCCGCATCAATACCGATGGCGACAACACCACCCGCTTTATCGTGCTCAGCCGCGAAAAGCCCACAGCGGGCAACCGGTTCTCGCTGCTGTTCACGGTGGACAACAAACCCGGCAAACTGGCCGAGGTGATCCAGATCATCGGTGCCAGCGGCTTTAATATGGAATCCATCAAGAGCCGCCCCATGCCCCATGTGCCGTTTGAATATTATTTTTATGTGGAACTGGTGGGCGATGCCGCCGCCGGAGAGACCGCCGCGCTGCTGCGCGAGCTTGACCGCACCTGCCGCACGGTGCGGCTGTTAGGAGTGTATACAAAATGAGTGACTTTATCGGAACCAAGCTGACCATGAACCTGGGCGAGCGCAGCTATGATATCATCATCAAGCGCGGCTCGCTGGAAAATCTGTACCAGTTCGCCCGCCTGGACCGGCGGGTGGCGGTGGTCACCGACAGCGGGGTGCCCGCGCAGTATGCCCAGATGGTGGCCGACCAGTGCAAGGATGCAGTCATCATCACAGTGCCGCAGGGCGAGGCCAGCAAGAGCTTTAAGATCCTGGAATCCGTGCTGCGGCAGATGCTGGACTTCGGCATGGGCCGGGGCGACCTTGTGGTAGCCGTGGGCGGCGGCGTGGTAGGCGACCTTGCCGGGTTTGCCGCCGCCGTATACATGCGGGGCATCGATTTTATCAACTGCCCCACCACCACCCTGTCCATGATCGATTCCTCCATCGGCGGCAAGACCGCCGTAGACCTGGGCGATACCAAGAACATCGTGGGCGCATTCTGGCAGCCCAAGCTGGTCATCGTGGACCCGGACACCCTTTCCACCCTGCCCCGCCGCCATTTTATCAACGGCCTGGCCGAGGCGGTCAAGGCCAGCCTGCTGGCCGACCCGGAGCTGTTTGCCATCTTTGAAAAAGACGATGTGGATGCCCGCATCGGCGAGATCATCTGCCGCAGCCTGCGCTTTAAAAAGACCATCGTGGAGCAGGATGAGACCGAGCAGGGTATGCGCAAGGCGCTGAACTTCGGCCACACCATCGGCCACGGCATCGAGGCCGTCAAGGGGGTCAAGGGCCGCCGCACCACCGGGCTGTTCCACGGCGAGTGCGTGGCGCTGGGCATGCTGCCCATGATCGAATCCAAGGCGCTGCAAAAGCGGGTGCGCGGCGTGTACCGCCGCCTGGGCCTGCCCACCCGCACCACCTACGACAAGGAAAAGGTGCTGGCTGAGATGCTGCACGATAAAAAAGCCCAGGGCGGGCAGATCACGGTCATCAAGGTGCCCGGCCTTGGCTGCTGGCGCGCCGAGACCATCCCGGTAGAGGGTCTGCGCCCGCTGCTGGGCATGGAGGACTGACCCATGAAAAATACCTTTGGCAGCGCACTTTCGCTGACCATTTTTGGCGAGAGCCATGGCCGCGCCATCGGCGCAGTGCTGGACGGCATGGCCGCCGGGGTACCGGTGGACGCGGCCTTTGTTGCCGCCTGCATGGATAAGCGCCGCGCCCGGGGCGATGGGCTTTCCACCCCGCGGGTGGAGGCGGACGCGGTGCAGTTTTTATCCGGCGTGGTGGACGGCCACACCACCGGCACCGCCATTGCCCTGATGATCGAAAACCAGAACACCCGCAGCGGGGACTACGCCAAGACCGCCGACCTGCTGCGCCCCGGCCATGCGGACTACACCGCATATGCCAAGTACAATGGCTTTCAGGATGCCCGGGGCGGCGGGCACTTTTCCGGCCGGGTGACTGCGGCTCTGGTAGCGGGCGGCGCACTAGTGCTGGCCGCACTGCACCGGGCTGGCATCGATATCACCACCCACATCGCCCGGTGTGCGGGCGTTGCCGATACGCCCTTTGCGCTGGATGACCCCGCCGCCCTTTCGGCACAGGCGGAGACCCTTGCCAGCAGGGCCGAAGGCTTTGCGGTACTGGATGCCGCTGTGGAAGACCCCATGAAAGCCGCCATCCGCGCCGCCGGTGCCGAGGGCGACAGCGTGGGCGGCGTGCTGGAAACCGCCATCCTCGGCCTGCCTGCAGGCACCGGGGAACCGTATTTTGACAGCGTGGAAAGCCTGCTTGCACACCTGGCCTTTTCCATCCCGGCGGTCAAGGGCATCGAGTTCGGCACCGGGTTCGGGTTTGCCGGGCTGCGCGGCTCCGAGGCCAACGATGCCTTCCGCATGACGGCGGAAAGGGCTGTAGTTACTGCCACCAACCACAATGCGGGCATCAACGGCGGCATCGCCAACGGGATGCCGGTGGTGTTCCGCACCGCAGTCAAGCCCACCCCCAGCATCTACAAGCAGCAGGACACGGTGGACTACATCGCCAAAAAGGACGCGCAGCTGTCCATCCAGGGGCGGCACGACCCCTGCATCGTGCCCCGCGCCGCCATCGTGCAGACCTGCGCCGCGGCCCTGGCCGTGGGCGATCTGCTCACCGCCCGCTACGGCACCCGCTGGATGACCGACCCGGTCGGCTACCGGAAGGAGGGCTGAGGATGGAATACGGACTTATCGGCGGCAAGCTGGGACACTCCTACTCCAAAGTCATCCACGAGATGCTGGGCGGCTACACCTACGACCTGTGCCCCCTGCCCACCGAGACAGATGCCCGGGCATTTTTGCAGAAACGGCAGTTCAAGGCCATCAACGTGACCATCCCCTACAAAAAACTGGTGATGGAATACTGCACCTTTATCGACCCCCGTGCCCGCGCCATCGGTGCGGTGAACACGGTGGTAAACAAAAACGGCCTGCTCTACGGATACAATACCGATTACCTCGGCTTTGCCCACCTGTGTGCCGCACACGGGGTGGAGCTTGCGGGCCGGACCGTGCTCATCCTGGGCACCGGCGGCACCCACAATACCACCCGCGCCGTGGCACTGGATCAGGGTGCGGCCAAGGTGCTGACGGTCAGCCGTCATCCCGACCCGGAAAAGGGCGAGCTGAGCTACGAGGAAGCCGTTTGCAGCGGGGCGCAGGTGGTGTTCAACACCACCCCCGCCGGGATGTACCCTAATGTTGGGGTGTGCAATCTGGATATCTCCGCCATGCCGGGGCTGGAAGCCGTGGTGGATGTGGTGTATAACCCGGACAAGACCGAGCTTATCCTCCGCGCCGAGGACGCCGGGGTGCCGGTGGCCGTGGGCGGGCTGGAGATGCTGGTGGCGCAGGCCGTATATGCCGCCGAGTATTTCCTGGATCGCAAATTTGAGGATGTCCCCGGCGAGGTACGCCGCATCACCGCCGCCCTGCGCCGGGAGATGCTGAACATCGCCCTTGTGGGGATGCCCTCCTGCGGCAAATCCACCCTGGGCAGGCTGCTGGCAAAGCAGCTGGGCCGCCCCTTTATAGACCTGGACGAGGAGGTCGTCAAAGCGGACGGGCGCAGCATCCCGGATATCTTTGCCGCCGAGGGCGAGGACGGCTTCCGGGCAAAGGAGACCGCGCAGATTGCCCGCTTTGGTAAGGAAAAGGGCCTTGTGCTCTCCTGCGGGGGCGGCGCGGTAAAGCGCCCGGAGAATATCCGCGCCCTGCGCCAGAACGGCATCGTGCTCTACCTCGACCGGCCGGTGGAGGCACTGGCCGTGGGCGGCGGCCGGCCGCTCTCTTCCAGCATGGAGGCGCTGCAGGCCATGGAAGCCCAGCGCCGCCCGCTGTATCTGGCCGCCGCAGATGCGGTCATCCCCAACACCGGCACGCTGGCCGAGGCGCTGGCTGCCGCACAGGAGGCTCTGGATGAAATTTTTGATTCTTAACGGGGCAAACATCAATCTGGCCCGCTGGGCCGAACCCGGTGTGCCCGGCGAGGTGGATTACACCGGCCTGATGGACTATGTGCAGGCCGGCTGCGCACAGCTGGGCATCGAGGTCGATATCTGCCAGTCCAACCACGAGGGCGACCTTGTGGACGAGATCCAGTCCGCTGCAGGGCGGGTGGACGGCATCGTACTGAACCCCGGCGGCTACGCCCACTACAGTGTGGCCATCCTGGATGCGCTGCGGCTGTGCGGTGTGCCCGCCGTGGAAGTGATGCTGGATGCCCCGGACGAGCGGGAACCGTTCCGCAAGACGGATGTGGTATCCTTTGGCTGCCAGGGACACTTTATCGGCGAAGGCCCCCAGGGCTACCTGCACGCCTGCATCTGGCTGGCCCAGCTGCTGCGCACCGATGGCTCCAGCAAAGCGCATATCGTGATGTAAAAGAACGCCCCCTCTCCGCCGCCTTCCGGCATCAGGAGCGGGGCCGCATATAATCAGAAAGGAACAAACTCCCATGATCATCTCCACCAAAAAAGGCACGCCCAAAGAAGAGCTGGAAAAGATCGTTGATAAATTTGAAAAGCAGGGTCTGGATGTGACCCTTATCACCGGCAAGGACTACAATGTGTTCGGTCTGGTAGGCGACACCACCAAGATCGATGAGCGGGATGTGCTTGCCAACCCCTGGATCGACAACGTTACCCGGGTGTCCGCGCCCTACAAGCGGGCCAACCGCCTGTTCCACCCGGCGGATTCGGTCATCGACTGCGGCGGCGTAAAGCTGGGCAGCAAGGAAAAGATCGCCGTTATGGCAGGCCCCTGCAGCATCGAGAACGCTGAGCAGGCCCTGCGCATCGCACAGGGGGTCAAGGCCGGCGGCGCAGCGCTGTTCCGCGGCGGTGCCTACAAGCCCCGCACCTCTCCCTACGCCTTCCAGGGCCTGGAGACCGAGGGCATCCTGGACATGGTCAAAGCACGGGAAGCCACCGGCCTGCCCATCGTTTCCGAGCTGATGAGCGAGGACCGCATCCCGGAATTTGAGGAGTACGTGGATGTGGTGCAGATCGGCGCCCGCAATATGCAGAACTTCCAGCTGCTCAAGGCCGTGGGCAAGATGCACAAGCCGGTGCTGCTCAAGCGCGGCCTGTGCAACACCATCGAGGAGTGGATCATGAGCGCCGAGTACATCATGGCCGGCGGCAACGAGCAGGTCATCTTCTGCGAGCGCGGCATCCGCACCTTTGAAAAATACACCCGCAACACCCTGGATCTGTCCGCTGTGCCCATCATCCACGAAAAGACCCATCTGCCCATCGTCGTGGACCCCAGCCACGCCACCGGCAAGGCCAATCTGGTGGAGCCGATGATGATCGCCGCTGTGGCCGCCGGTGCCGATGGTCTGGAGGTGGAGGTGCACTACGACCCCCAGCACGCCTGGAGCGATGGCGCCCAGTGCCTGACCCCGGATGCCTTTGCACAGGCCATGGCCAAGTGCCGTCAGGTGGCCTGGGCCATCGGCCGGGAGATGTGATCCATCTGCCCCCTCAGGCATCCTCAAAGGGTGCCTGAAACGCGCTTTGCGCAAATCTGCAAAAGGATAACACAGCTATGCTTGTAACGATAAGACCCGCCCCCGGCGGTATCGGGGGCGTTATTGCAGCGCCCCCCAGCAAAAGCATGGCCCACCGGGCTGTGCTGTGCGCTGCACTGGCCGTGGGGTGCTCCCACATCACCCATCTGGAATTTAGCAAGGATATCTCTGCCACCCTGTCTGCCGCTGCGCAGCTGTGCGCCGCCGTGGACACCGGCACAGACGATGCCCGCGTGCAGGGGCTGGGGCAGTTTTTGCCCTTGACCGCCCCGGTGGACTGCTGTGAGAGCGGCAGCACCCTGCGCTTTCTCATCCCCATTGCCAGCCTGACCGGGCAGCCGGTCACCTTTACCGGCCGCGGACGGCTGATGGAGCGGCCGCAATCTGTATACGAAACGTTATATCGTGCACGATCTCTACGTTTTGAGCAGTCCCCCGCCGGGCTTACGGTGGAGGGCGCGCTGCCCCCCGGGGACTACCGGCTGGCGGGCAACGTATCCAGCCAGTTCATCAGCGGGCTGCTGTTTGCCCTGCCGCTGCTGCCCGGGGACAGCACCCTGCACCTCATCCCCCCGGTGGAGAGCCGCAGCTACATCGATATGACCCGCGCCGTGCAGGCCGCCTTTGGGGTGCACAGCCGCTGGCTGGACGAAACCACCCTGCTGCTCCCGGGCGGGCAGCACTACCACCCCTGCGATTATGCCGTGGAGGGGGATTACAGCCAGGCCGCCTTTCCGGCCGTACTGGGCGCGGTATGCGGCGGTGTGACCATCACCGGCCTTGCACCGGACACCCTGCAGGGAGATGCCGTCATCCTGGATATCCTGCGCCGGTGCGGTGCAGCGTTTACCCGCAAAGGCGACAGCATCACCTTTGCCAAAGCCCCCCTGCATGGGGTGGATATCGACCTTGCCGACTGTCCCGACCTTGGCCCCGTGCTGATGGTGCTGGGTCTGCTGTGCGAGGGTACCACCGTCATCCGCAATGCCGAGCGCCTGCGCCTGAAAGAGAGCGACCGCATTGCGGCCATGGAAGCCGAGCTGCGCGCCTGCGGCGGCGTGCTGGAAAGCGCGGGCGGCACCATTACGGTGCACGGCTGCGCAGCGGGGCTGCATCCCCCTGCCGCCCCGCTGCACGGCCACAACGACCACCGGGTGGTCATGAGCCTTGCCGTGCTGGCCGCAGCCGCCGCACTGCCGCTGATGGTGGACGACGCCGAAGCCATCCAGAAAAGCTGGCCCGGCTTTTTTGCGGATGTAACGCCCCTGGGCGTGGAGGTAGAAGATGCTTGATAAAACAAAACGTTATCTCGTAGTGGGTCTGGGTCTGCTGGGCGGCAAATATGCGCTGGAGCTGACCCGCGCCGGATTCCATGTGGACGGCATCAACCGCAGTGCCGGGCATCTGCAGTATGCGCTGGAGCACGGCTACATTGCCAGCGGCAAGACCTGCGATTTTGAGGACCTTGTCCGCCAGGCCGACCATATCATCTTTGGCCTGTACCCCACCGCGCTGCTGGACTGGTTCCGCACCTACGGCCACCTGCTCAAGCCCGGGTGCATCTTTACGGATGTTTCCGGCGTCAAGACCGGCCTTGTGGAGCCGGTACAGGCGCTGTGCCCGGCAGGGGTGGAGTTCATTGCCAGCCATCCCATGGCAGGCCGCGAGACCTCCAGCGTGGAGCACGCCGCCGAGGTGAATTTTGCCCCGGCCAACTTCATCATCACCCCCACCGAAAAGAACACCCCTGCGGGCATCCAGTGGGCAAAAGAGCTGGCCGGGGTGCTGGGCTTCAAGCATATCTGCACCCTTACGGTGCAGGAGCACGACCGGATGATCGGCTATGTGAGCCAGCTGTGCCACGCCATCGCCGTAAGCCTGATGTGCGCCAACGACAATACTTCGCTGTGCGAGTACACCGGCGACTCCTTCCGGGACCTGACCCGCATTGCCCGCATCAACGACAAAATGTGGGCGGAGCTGTTTTTGTGGAACAAGCAGAACCTGATCAGCGAGATCGACCAGTTCGATGCCGCTTTGCAGGAGATGCGCGCTGCCCTTGTGGCAGACGACCGGGAAAAGCTGGAGCAGATGTTCCGCCTTTCCACCCAGCGCCGCGCCGCCTTTGACAAAAAGCTGCCGGAATAAACCATGATGGAGGTATTGCCCCATGCCCAAGCAGGAAGGACAGAAATCCAAGCTGGTAACACTGCTGCGCATCTTTGAGCAGCGCACCGATGAGAACCACCGCCTGAATGTGCCGCAGCTGGTGCATATGCTGGAGGCCCAGGGCATCCTGGCCGAGCGCAAGAGCATCTACAGCGATATCGACACCCTGCGCAGCCTGGGGTACGACATCCAGCTGCAGCGGGGGCGCGGCGGCGGATACTGGATGGCCAGCCGCGCGTTCGAGCTTTCCGAGCTGAAACTGCTGGTGGATGCCGTGCAGTCCAGCAGCGTCATCTCGGCACGCACCAGCAAGCGCATCATCCACAAGCTGGAAGCCCTCTGCTCTGACTACGAGGGCACCCAGCTGCAGCGCCAGGTCTATGTGGACGGCCGCCCCAAGACCGACAGCCAGACCCTGCTGTACAGCATCGATGCCCTGCACACCGCCATCAACCGGGGGTGTCTGGTGCAGTTCCGCTACCGTGGCAGCACCGAGGTGCGCACCGTAAGCCCCTGGCAGCTGGCCTGGGACAACGGCTGCTACTACCTGATCGCCTATCAGGACGAAAAAGCGCCCCCCGTGCGCCACTACCGGGTGGACCGGATGGCCGGGGTGCTGGTGCTGGACGAGCCGCGCCGGGGCAAAGCCTTCTTCCGCACCTTTGACCTGCCCGCCTACCTGCGCAAGCACTTCAACATGTTCGGCGGAACTGAGTACCGGGTCACCCTGCGCTGCACCAACGACCTGGAACCGGTCATGCGGGAGCGCTTTGGCCGCAGCCCGCTGTTTATCCAGGAGGACAACGGCTTTTTCCACTTTGATGTGCCCATCTGCGTCAGCCAGCAGTTCTTTGGCTGGGTATGCGGCTTTGGCGGCAAGGTGGAAGTAGCCGCCCCCGCCGCCGTCCGCGCCCAGCTGCACGAGATGGTGCAGGGGCTGGCGGAGCAGCATAGGTAAAACGATTTGAAATGGCTTCCGCTGCGCTCTAGCCATCTTCAGCGGAAATGTTATTTTTAATTTCGGGGTTCAGGAAAGTCTGCGGACTTTCCTGAACCCCTTTTTTCACGGGAGTGGTTCTCCGCCGCGCGAATGTTTCCGTAGGAAACCAGCGCGGCAGCTGCCGTTTTTCTCCATGACTCCACCTGTGAAAATGGAACCCCGGAGCGTCCGCAGACGCTCCGGGGTTCCGAAATTATAAATGATTCTTCCGCTGATGATGCGCAGAGCAACGCGGAGCGCATTCTAAATCGTCCCGGCGCAAGAGCGCTTATTCCTCAAATTCCAGGTCGCTGGGCAGGATGAGATCCAGCGGGGCGTCCGGCTCTGCCACAAGGCGGCGGCTCTGGTTGAAGATGGCTCTTTCCAGCGTATTGCGCGCCAAGCGGCCGTTGCCGGCGGTGCGGCTGTCCAGCGCCTGACGGCGCTTGTAGTAGCCCAGCAGCGGGAAGGTGCAGCTTTCCGCCAGGCGGTAGCCCTTGCCCTTGGCCAGCACGCCGGTGATATCCAGCAGCTCGTCCGCCGTGTAATCCGGGAACTCGATCTTGTTGGGGAAGCGGCTGGCAAGGCCGCTGTTGGCCGTGAGGAAAAGCTCCATCTCTCTGGTGTAGCCTGCCAGGATGACCACCAGCTCGTCCCGGTGATCCTCCATGCCCTTGACGAGGGTATCGATGGCCTCCAGGCCAAAGCTGTCCTGCTCGCCGCGGTACAGGCTGTAGGCCTCGTCGATGAACAGCACACCGCCCAGGGCGCTCTCGATGACGCTGTTGGTCAGCGGGGCGGTGTGGCCGGTGTAGCGCCCCACCAGATCAGCGCGGCTCACCTCCACCAGCTGCCCGCCCCGGAGCGCGCCGATGGCCTTGAGGTACTTTGCCACCAGCCGGGCGATGGTGGTCTTGCCGGTGCCGGGGTTGCCGGTAAAGATCATATGCATGGACAGGCTTGCGGTCTTGAACCCTGCCGCCGCACGGCGCTGCTGCACCTGCAGGTTGTCCGCCAGGCCAAACACATACTCCTTGACCGGGGCAAGCCCCACCAGCGCATCCAGCTCCGCACGGATCTGCTCCACCGGGCCGGTGTAGGCCGCAGGCAGCAGGCTGAACAGGTCGGCGGGGGCGGCATCGTTCAGTGCGAACTGCAGCCCCTCCGGCACAGCAGTCAGCGCCACGGTGCCGGTCACCTTTGTTTCGGTCTGCAGGCAGTATTCGCTCAGGGCGCGGAAGATGCGCATACAGCATTCCTCCAGCGCAGCTGCGCCTTTTTCTTTGGAGCACTGCGCCGCCACGTAATCCCGCACATCCGCACCGGCGGTCAGGGTCAGCCCCAGCCGGGTGCTCACCTTCTGCGCAAGGGCGTTCAGCTGCTGTGCAGCCAGGGCGGCAAGGGCCTCCCGGGTAAAGGGTGCGGTTTCGCATACATCCCCTACCGCCCCCACAAAGGGCGCGCCGAATTTATCCGCCAGCGCCTCCCGCCCCTTGTGGGAGAAGAACACGAGGTACTTGCCGCAGGGGTCCAGCTGGCCGACCGCGCCGGCGGCCAGTGCCGTGCCGGCCTCTACCAGAATGCCCTCCTTGTTGACCAGATACCGGTTGGACAGCGGGGCGCTTCCCTTGACCGCAAGGTCGGAGAGGGTCTTTAAAAAGCCGGGATAGCAGTTTTCGTAGTGCTCAAAGACCACGATCTCGCCCGGGGCGTGCAGCGCGGCATACAGATCCTGCAAAAACAGCTTTTCCGCGCCGGGGTCGGCATACAGCGCCAGGTCCATCACCGCCATCCGGTCGCTCTGCAAAAGCCCCCGGGCCGCCATGATGCGGGCAGTTTCCTGCAGCGCAAGATGCCGCCCGGTGCCCGGTGCCCCGCACAGCAGGATCACATTGCGGGCGGCGGGGCGCTCGGTGCCCAGCACAAAGGGGCGGCGCATCGCGCGCACCACGCTGTCGATAAAGGCATCCTGCCCCAGGACCTTCTGCTTTACCTCGGCGGCAAGCCCCGCAAAGCTGCCCAGCTGCTCTGGCTTTGTATCCGCTGTGCCCTTGGCCAGCAGGCCGTCCGCTTCCATATCCCGCAGCATCTGGCGGCTGTCCTCCAGCGCTGCCTGCACCCCGTCATCCTGCGCTTTCAGCCGGGCGTTCTGCTGTTTCAGCAGTGCATCCAGCTGCTTTTGCTGTTCCAGCAGCACCGCGTTCAGGTCTGGCACGGCGGTATCTGCCGGTCTTTCGGGCTGGGGTCTTTCCGGCTGCGGCTGACTGCCGCCAAACTTCAATCGGCCGCCTGCGCCGAACACGCCGTTCATCAAGCTCTCCCAATCATCGGTATATGCCATGGTGCTGCCCTCCATCAGTGTTTTTTCTTCCAGTATAGTGAACTGCGCCGCGTTTTGCAAGCGATTCCCTCTTGAAAAAACGTCCGTTGTCCTTTACACTGAAAGTGTTGAATCTTGTAAGAAGGAATGAAGTTGAACATGGCTGCAAAAACGCCTGCCGAATGGAAGGTGCTGTTTGAGAACGCGCCTTTCCACCGCGAAAACTATTATACCGGGCCGCTGGGGCCGGACTATTCCCCCAGCGGCACCTGCCTGCGCCTGTGGGCGCCCACCGCCCAGGCGGTGAGCGTAACCTTGTATCACAAGGGCGATGGCGGTACCGCCCTCTGCACCCAGCCGCTGGAACGCGGCCCGCAGGGGGTGTGGAGCGTCTGGCTGGCCGGGGACCAGCACGGGCACTACTATACCTTTGCGGTCACGGTGGACGGGGTGACCCGCCAGACCGGCGACCCCTACGCCCGGGCGGCGGGGATAAACGGGGTCCGCAGCATGATCGTGGATCTGGACCGCACCGCCCCCTCCGGGTGGGAGCGGGATGTACGCCCCTGCATCCCCCCGGCGCAGCGCGCTGTGTGGGAGGTGAGCGTACGGGATTTTTCGCAGGATGCAGCCAGCGGGGTGCGCCCTGCGTGGCGGGGCAAATATATGGCCTTTACCCAGCAGGGCACCACCCTGCACGGCAACGGCACCCACCCCACCTGCCTGAACTACCTCAAGCGGCTGGGGGTAAAATACGTCCAGCTGATGCCCATCTTTGATTTTGGCAGCGTAGACGAGGCAAAGCCCCTGCTGCGGCAGTATAACTGGGGCTACGACCCCACCAACTACAACCTGCCGGAGGGCAGCTACTCCACCGACCCCACCCGGGGCGAGGTGCGCATCCGGGAATGCCGGGCAATGATCGCCGCGCTGCATACGGCGGGCATCGGTGTGGTGATGGATGTGGTGTATAACCACACCTACCGCACCGCGAACCCCCTGAACGACACCGTGCCTTACTACTTTTTCCGCCAGAACGAGGACGGCAGTTTTTCCAACGGCAGCGGCTGCGGCAACGAGTTTGCCAGCGAGCGCCCCATGGCGCGGCGCTACCTCATCGATTCCATCCTCTACTGGGCGCAGGCCTACCACATCGATGGCTTCCGGTTCGACCTGATGGGGCTGTACGACGCAGAGACCATCAACGCGGTGCGCGCCGCACTGGATGATCTGCCCGGCGGGCGGGATATCCTGCTGTACGGCGAGCCATGGCAGGGCGGTGCCAGCCAGCTGCACCGGTACGAGGCCAACAAAGCAAACCTTGCCATGCTCAACGAGCGGGTGGGCATCTTTTGTGACGACACCCGGGACGCCATCAAGGGCGGCTGCTTCGATGCCCGGGAGCCGGGCTATGTGGAGGGCAGGCCCGGCAGCTTCTGGGATATCGGCGCGGCGGTGGCGGCCTGGTGCCGCAGCGACCGTCTGCCGCCCCACGCCCCCAGCCAGATCGTGAGCTATGTTTCCGCCCACGACAACTTTACCCTGTGGGACAAGCTGCTTTACGTCCGTTACAAAAAGCCGGAGTTCACCGCCGCCGACAGCGTGGCGCTGGCGCAGAACCGGCTGGCAGCGGGCATCTACCTGACCAGTTTCGGCCTGCCCTTTATGCAGGCAGGCGAGGAGTTTGCCCGCACCAAAAAGGGCGTGGGCAACAGCTACCGCTCCTCCCCGGCGCTGAACCGGCTGGACTGGGACCGCGCCGAGCAGTTCCACGCGCTGGTGGACTACTACCGGGGGCTGCTGGCGCTGCGGGCAGCCTTTCCCCGTCTGAGCACCGCCGACCGCCACGCCCCGGAGGCGCTGCAGTTCTTTGCGCTGGAGCAGCCGCTGGTAGGCTGGACCCTGCCCGCCGCCCGGGGCGATGGCGCGGCATGGAGCGCCCTTTGCGTCTTTTACAACCCCACCGATGCCGCCCGCACCGTACCCCTGCCCGCCGGGCAGTGGAAGCTGCTGAGCGATGGCACCTCTTCCAGCCTGTGGCGCGGCCCCAGCCGCATTTTTGCAAACGAGGCTCCCCTGGCTCCCTACAGCGCCACTATCTTTGGTGCTGTTTGAGACGATTTAAAAAATTGAATTGCTATAAATAGAGCAATGCCGGAGCGTCTGCGGACGCTCCGGCATTGCATTTTCACGGGAAGGGTTTGGAACGCCCCCCTCAGTCGCCTGCGGCGACAGCTCCCCCAAGGGGACGCCTTATGGCGATGCCGCAAAGTTTCCCGCCACTGCTAAAGCCGTCCCCCTGGGGAAGGTGGCTGCGAACGCAGTGCGCAGACGGAAGGGGTATTTCCGCAACCCCAAAAGGGGCTGTTGCACTTTCGGCTAAAACGATGTGCAACAGCCCCTTGTTTTATCCTGTTTTTCAGCTGTTCTCTGCGCCCTTTTCGCCAAGGGTCACGGTAACGGTCTGCATCTGGCCGCCGCGTGCCACGGTGATCTCCATGGTGTCGCCGGCCTTATAGTTCTGCATCAGGGTGCCCAGGTCGTTCTGGTTGCCCACCTCGCTGCCATCGATGCTCACGATGCGGTCGCCGGCTTTCAGGCCCGCCTTATCGGCAGGGCCGCCCTTGACCACCTCCACGACATATACGCCGTAGGAGTTTACGCCCAGCTGGGCGGCGGTCTGGGCATCGGTCACGCCATAGTAGCTGATGCCCAGGTAGGGACGGCCGGTCACATAGCCGTTTTCCAGCAGCTCCTGCGCCACCTTGACGGCATCGTTGATCGGGATGGCAAAGCCCAGGCCCTCGGCATCACTGTCGGAGGATTTTGCGTTGACGATGCCCACCAGCTCGCCGTTCATGTTAAACAGGCCGCCGCCGGAGTTGCCGGGGCTGACCGAGGCATCCATCTGGATCAGGGACATGGTGTTTACCGAGTTGGAACCCTGGATGCTGACACTGCGGTTCAGCGCACTGACGATGCCGCTGGTCACGGTGCCGCCCAGCTCACCCAGCGGGTTGCCCACGGCCATCACGCTCTCGCCCACTTTCAGGCCGTTGCTGTCGCCCACAGTAGCGGGGGTCAGACCGGTGGCATCGATCTTGACCACTGCGATATCGCTGGAGGTATCCTCGCCCACGAGGGTGGCGGGGTAATCCGTATCCCCGATGGTCACGGTAATGTTGGAGGCACCGCTCACCACATGGGCACAGGTCAGGATGTAGCCGTCCGAGCTGATGATAACGCCGCTGCCTGCGCCGCTTTCCACCTGGTTCTGGCCATACCAGGACCACTGGGAGTAGACTACCTGCTCGGTGGTGATGACCACCACGCTGGGGCTGACCATCTCGGCCACCTGTGCGGTGGTCAGGCCGGTGCCGCCGGCAGCGCTGATGGAGGTGCCGGTACTGTCGGTGCTGCTGTCCGAGCTGGCAGGCCGCTCCACCTGCTGGATGACGACCTTGTTGCCGCCGCCGAACTTTGCACCTACAAAGCCGCCTGCAAAGCCCATGGCCGCTGCCAGCACCAGCGCCAGTGCGCTGCGCACCAGCTTTTTGCCGTTGCATCTCTTCTTGCGGCGGGGCTGCTGGGGCTGCTCCGGGGCCGTATACCGGGGCTGCTCCGGCGGGGTGGGCGGCACGCTGCCGCCGTCTGCCGGGGCGGTATAAGCCGGGCGCACAGGCTGCGCATCCGGCTCGTTGTACTGGTTTGCGGTATTCATCCCGCTGCTGCCCACATTGGGGTAGCCGGTCTCTGTGGCACTGTTATTGGGAGCGTTGTAATCGTACTCCCACTTGTTCTCATTTTCCATGTTACTACTTCCTTCCCTCAAAGGCCGGTCCGCGGGGACATCTGTTCCTTTGAACTGCCCCTATTGTAACCGTCAAATGTGAAAATCAATCGCTTGCGCCGTGAAGAAAATGTGAAATACGGTCCTGTTTTTCTGCCCTTGACAGCAGGCCTGCTGCTTGTTATTGTAAGGGAGAATACACAGCCCGTCAAGGAGGATCTTTTTATGGAACTGCGCCGCACCGAACAGGGGTTTGCCCTGTATAAAGAAAAAGACTGCATCGGGCAATGCACCGTGCACCCCGCCGCACAGGGGGCGCAGATCGCCGCCCTGTGCATCCTGCCCCGGTGGCGGCGCAAGGGCTACGGCTCCTATCTGTTAAAAGAAGTATTGCGCACCTTTGGCGGCTATGACCGGGAAACTGCCACCCTGTTCACCGCGCCGCTGCCGGAAAACGGAGCGGAGCTGGCGTTCTGGGGCAAATTCGGCTTTGCAGCCGAGGGCGGGCAGCTGGTGCGCCGCCGCACCCCGGATCTGACGGCGGTCAGGTTCGTGCAGGACTTTTTAGCCGCACGGCTTGCGCACCCGCAGCTGTGCGTGGATGCCACCTGCGGCAACGGCGGCGACACCGCATTCCTGTGCGGGCTGACCGCCCCTGCAGGCCGGGTGCTGGCCTTTGATGTGCAGCCTGCGGCCATTGCCTCTACCCGCGCCCGGCTTGAGCAGGCAAACGTGCCCGCCGACCGGTACGAGCTTATCTGTGGCAGCCATGCCGACCTGTTACAGTATGTGCAGCCCGGCACCGCCGATGCTGTCATGTTCAACTTCGGCTGGCTGCCGGGGGCAGACCACGGGGTGTTTTCCACCGCGCAGAGCAGCATCCCCGCCCTGCAGGCCGCGCTGCAGGCGGTGCGCCCCGGCGGCATCGTAAGCGCCATCCTGTACAGCGGGGCGGTCATCGGCTCGGACGAAAAGCAGGCGGTGCTGCGTTTTCTGCGCGCACTTCCGCTGAAAGATTTCACCGTTCTGGTGTGTGATTTTGCCAATTGGGCCGAAACTGCCCCCCTGCCCTGCCTGATCCTGAAAAAATAACGAAAACCCTTGCATTATCACACGTTTTCGTATAGAATAAAGTGCGTATGTGTAAAAACAAGAGTCTTCTCCGGCACGGCTGGCATCATGCCGGAGAGGCTCTTCTCGGAAAGCAGGATGGAGGCTCCCATGTAAGACACCATCTGTCTGCCATTCATTCTCTGCCTTACAAAGGCAATTTTTATAGGAGAAGCTACTATCTATGACAAATCGTGAAGAGATCGAACGCCGCAGGACGTTCGCCATCATCAGCCACCCCGACGCAGGTAAGACCACCCTTACCGAAAAGCTGCTGCTGTACGGTGGAGCCATCAATCAGGCTGGCTCCGTCAAGGGCAAGCAGAGCGCCAAGCACGCCGTGTCCGACTGGATGGACATCGAAAAGCAGCGTGGTATCTCGGTCACCTCTTCGGTGCTGCAGTTCAACTACGCCGGCAAGTGCGTGAACATTCTGGACACCCCGGGCCATCAGGACTTCTCGGAGGATACCTACCGCACCCTGATGGCGGCAGACTCTGCCGTCATGGTCATCGACGCGGCAAAGGGCGTTGAGGCACAGACCATCAAGCTGTTCAAGGTGTGCACCCTGCGGCACATCCCCATCTTTACCTTCATCAACAAGATGGACCGCGAGGCCCGCGACCCCTTTGAGCTGATGGAGAACATCGAGGAGATCCTGGGCATCAAGACCTACCCCATGAACTGGCCCATCGGCTGCGGCAAGGAGTTCAAGGGCGTGTTCGACCGCAGCGAGCGCAAGGTGCTGGCTTTTTCCAGCGATGGCCGCGCCAACGGCGTGAAGAAGGTCAGCGAGACCGAGGCAGAGCTGGGCGACCCCGCACTGGACGAGCTGCTGACCCCCTACCTGCACCAGCAGCTGGTGGACGAGATCGAGCTGCTGGACGGCGCTGCCGAGGAGTTTGACCTGGACCGGGTGCTGCGCGGCGAGCTTAGCCCCGTGTTCTTTGGTTCTGCTCTGACCAACTTTGGCGTAGAGCCTTTCCTGGAGAACTTCCTGCGGCTTACCTCCTCCCCGCTGGCCCGCGTGGACAGCCTGACCGGTGAGCCGGTGGACCCCTGCCGGGACGAGTTTTCCGCCTTTATCTTCAAGATCCAGGCCAACATGAACAAGGCCCACCGGGACCGCATCGCTTTTATGCGCATCTGCTCGGGCAAGTTTGAGCGCGGCATGGAAGCCTACCATGTGCAGGAAGGCAAAAATATCAAGCTGGCTACCGGTACCCAGCTGATGGCGCAGGACCGCGCCATCGTGGACGAGGCCTACGCCGGCGACATCATCGGCCTGTTCGACCCGGGCATCTTCTCCATCGGCGACACCCTGTGCACCGGCAAAAAGAAGGTGCAGTTCGCAGGTATCCCCACCTTCTCTCCGGAGCACTTTGCCCGCATCGAGCAGAAGGACACCATGAAGCGCAAGCAGTTCGTAAAGGGTATGGAGCAGATCGCCCAGGAGGGCGCGATCCAGATCTTCCGCGAAGTGGGCGGCGGCATGGAAGAAGTGGTGGTCGGCGTGGTCGGCGTGCTGCAGCTGGAAGTGCTGGAGTACCGCCTGAACACCGAGTACAACGTGGAGATCCGGATGCAGCAGCTGCCCTTTGAGCAGCTGCGCTGGATCAAGAACGACCCCGACACCTACCAGCTGCGGGAGCTGGATCTGACCAGCGATACCAAGGCTGTGGAGGACATGCGCGGCAGCCGCCTGCTGCTGTTCACCTCGGACTGGGCTGTGCGCTGGGCCGAGACCCACAACGAGAGCCTGCAGCTGAGCGAGTTCGGCAACATCTGATAAAAGAGCGCTGCGGAGTGCAACTGTGTTCCGCAGCCTTTTTTATAAAGCAAACTGACACACAAAAAATGCCAGATATTGGAATAGAGGTTCCCATTGTGGGGAACACTGCTGGCATGGAGGGCAAGTATATGCAAAACATCAACATTGGCAAAAGCGGCATCGCCGTGCCTTTCCTGGGTATGGGAACCTGGGCCATCGGCGGCGGTGCATGGTGGGGCGATAACGACGACGCCCTGTCGGTAAAGGCCATCCAGACCGCTGTGGAGCAGGGCATCCAGTGGATCGACACGGCCCCCATCTACGGGCTGTACCACAGCGAGGAAGTTGTGGGCGAGGCCATGAAGCACATCGACCGCGACAAGGTGGTGCTTTCCACCAAGTGCGGCCTGGAGTGGCGGCACGAGACCCCCGTTCTGCACAAGGTGGTGGACGGTGTGGCGGTCTACCGCGACCTGTCTGCCCAGAGCATCATCGAGGATGTGGAGGACAGCCTGCGCCGCCTGCATACCGACCATCTGGACGTACTGTACACCCACTGGCAGTCCCCGGATTTTGGCCTGTACCCGCTGGAAGAAACGGTGGAAGCCATGATGAAACTCAAGGAGCAGGGCAAGATCCGTGCCATCGGTGCTTCCAACGTGACCGCCGACATCATCCGCAGCTACTGCCGCTATGGCCAGCTGGACGTTATCCAGGAAAAGTACAGCCTGCTGACCCGCCGCATTGAAAAGCAGCTGCTGCCCACCTGCAAGGAGCTGGGCGTATCGGTGCAGGCCTACTCCCCGCTGGAGCAGGGCCTGCTGACCGGCAAGGTGACCATGGACACCACCTACCCCGAGGGCAGCACCCGCAACACGAACCCCTGCTTCCAGCCCAGCCGCCGGGCGCAGGCCATCCAGATGCTGGCCAATTGGGGCGACCTGACCGAGAAGTACGACTGCACCCTGGCGCAGCTGGTCATCGCCATGACCGCCCGCATGATCCCGGGGCTGCATGTTCTGTGCGGCGCCCGCAAGCCGGAGCAGGTACTGGATAACGCCGGTGCTCTGCACATCCGGCTGGACGGTGCCGATGCCGTCCGCATGAAGTGGGATGTGGACGCCATCTCCTGATCTGCGTAAAACGAGCGGAAAAATATTTTAATTTTCGGGGTTCAGGAAAGTCTGCGGGCTTTCCTGAACCCCTTTTTTCACAGAAAGGGACGTAAAAATGGAATACCGGAGCACCCGCAGACGCTCCGGTATTCCGAGATCAAAAATAATTATTTCTGCTGTTCCAGCATGGCCTGCAGGCGGGTCTTGGCGCGGTAATAGGTCACCCGCGCCCAGGCGGCATTGTGCCCGAAGATGGCACCGATGCGGTCAAAGGGCAGCTCGCCGAATACCCGCAGGCTGAACACCTCTTTGTAGGGTTCTTCCAGCGTGTGTAGACACTGATGTACCGTAAAGGCGGCATCCTTATCCACCAGCAGCTGCGCGATATCCGGGCTGTCGGCGGCCGTTGTTTCGGCATCCTCCAGCGGGGCGGCATGCTTTGCGCGGCGGCAGTGGTCGTAGTAGGCGTTGCGCGCAACCGTAAACAGCCACGCCCGCACATCCTGCCTGCCGTCAAACGCTTTCAGGCCGTCCAGCGCCCGGAAAAAGGTCTCCTGCGTCAGCTCCTCGGCCAGCGTTTCGCTGCGGGTAAGCCCCTGCAGAAACAGGCAGACATCCCGGAAGTAGAGCCGGTAGATGGTTTCAATGTCCATAGGCATCACTCCGGCCACTCGACCTCATCCCAGGCCACAGGGGCGCTGCCCACCGCATACCAGGTGCCGTCCTGGGCGTTGAACTCCACCGACATGTCCGCCGTATCCACCACCGCCGAGCGGTTGGTGCGCATCCATCCGGTGCAGCGGAGCAGGTCTGTGTCCTTCTGCAGCAGCTTATCGATGGCATCATGTACCCAGGGCAGACGATAGCGGATGGCCTCGTAGTGGCAGTCGGCACGGATCGGTTTCAGGTATACGTCCTCTGCCCGGGTCTCCAGCACCCAGCCGTTGGCACCGTTTTCTGCCTGCTGATAACAGGCCTGCAGCTGCGCATCAAAAAACGATACCCTATCGTAGGCCGTGTAGCCGTAGCAGCCCAAACCGCATACCGCCGCCAGCGCCAGCGCTGCCGCAAAGCTGCACAGCATGGTGCGCAGGCGGCGGCGGGCCAGGCTGCTCCGGATGTTTTTCAGCGGTGCATCCGGCTGGGGTTCCGGCTGCACCGGCACCGGCTTTTCCATCCGTTCCAGCTCCGCACGGCAGGCTGGGCACCCGGCAAGGTGCTGCTCCACCAGCGCACAGCTGGCCGGGCTTGCGATCTTTTCCGCATACAGCGGCAGTAAATCGCGGATCACATCACATTCCAGTTTCGTCATGGTCGTTTCCTCCTTTTGGGCTTGTGTGCCTTTTCACCCCAATAACGCAGCAGGAGGAAAAACGTTACAGAAAAGCCAAAAATTTACCCGGTGGTGGTTTTGCTCCGCAGCTTTTTCGTCCATTTGAGAAAGAGCCATAGCAGCACGACCAGAAGCACACAGATGGCGGCGTGCATGGCGGCCATCATGTAGTAGCCCTGAAAATCGAACCGCACCGTCCCGGCCATCAGGTAGGGCTGATGCCCCGCTTTATACAGGGTGACAACACAGGAGATGGCGTTGTACAGGCCATACAGACCCGCTGCTGCGCACACGATGCCCCGCAGCAGCCTGCTGGTAATAAATTTTATGAACATAATTGCAGCTCCGTTCTGACCCCGTCCCTGTAGCAGTAGATGCCGCCCGCACGGGAAAAATCCTTGTCCAGCTCAACGCAGTCAAAGGCGTTGAACGCCTGCTCTATTTTTTCGGGCGTGTAGACAAAGCCCCGGATCTTGAGGGCTGCATCCTCGCCCACCACCTCGTTCCACAGATGGATCGACCAGTAGCTGCAATTTTTGTCCACCGTCCATGTATCGTGTTTTTCCATGTAGGCTTCTATTCCCTTCAGCTGCTCCTCCCCGATATTGGTGCTCAGGGACAGTCTGCCGGTATAGCGGCCATAGTTTGCAATGTAGCATGGTTCCAGATCGAACAGCAGCCCCGAAAGCCCCGACACCGCCCAGACCGAAAAGGTGACCATCTCGCCGCTTTGGATCGCGTGATCCTTGAGATAGACCGTGTGGCCGGTGCGGTTGTCCAGCGCGATCCATGTATGCCCGAAGCACTTGATAAAGGGCCGGGATTCGCTCTTGCCGTCAAAGGTGGTGATGGAAAGGATAAGCCCCGTATCCTCACAGGGCAGGGTGCGGGCGGCCTGGCTGGTAGCGGCGCTGCACCACAGGCCAAAGGCCGCCGCACATGCCGAGAGCAGCACCGCCCAGGCAATGATCCTCTTTTTCAATGTATTTCCTCCTGATCCTTACGGTCTACCCGTTTTCTTTCCAGAACAGCCCGCCGCTGGTCTGGAACAGCAGGCGGGGGTTCACGCTCTTGCTGCCCAGCTTGAAGTCCATGGTCAGCTCCTCGCCCAGCGCACCCACGGCCTGGCCTTTTTCCACCGTCTGCCCTGCGCTGACCGAAAGCTCCTGCAGGCCGTACAGGTAGCTGCGCAGCCCGCAGCCGTGGTCGATGACCACCGTGTTGCCGGTAAGGGCCAGACTGCCCGCAAACACCACCGTGCCGTTGGCCGCTGCGCGGCAGGGCGCACCGGGGATGGTGTACAGCTTTGTGGAGTTGGAGCGGCTGCCCTGCTGGCCGTCCGTCACCCGGACCTGCCCGTAGCCCACCAGGGTCATGGAGTCCTCGGCGGGGGGCACAAAGCCGCCCTGCCACTGCTTGGCGGTAGCCGGGGCCTCGTACAGCGGCCAGATGACGCTGCGGAACTGGGCATTGGCCTCTTCCGCAGCCGGAGCCTCCGCTGCCACCTCCACGGTGCCAAAATCCCGAGGGATCACGGTCAGGGTATAGGTGGTGGTCTCGCCGTTTACCGTGATATGCACCTCGTGGGCACCGGCCGAGGCATTATAGGCTGCCGGGATATAGGCGCGCCAGCCCTCTGCGGCCCGCACGCACTGCACGCTGCCAAGGTCTGTTTCCACAGCAGGCTGTGCGTCGCCGGTCATGCCGGAGATGCGCACCCCCACGATGGCCCCCTGCTCCACCCGCTCGGCGGAAAGCTCCACCTCCGCGCTGGCCTGCAGGGTAAAGCGGAAACTGTACCGGTACCAGCCGGTGGGTTTTGCGGGGCGCTCCAGGCCTGCGTTTTTGCGCAGCTGGCCGGTGCTGCCGCCCTCGAACTGGGTGATCGTGCCGCCTTTGGGCACCCGCCAAACGGTCAGCTCGGCCTTATATTCGCCGTTTGCGGGGAAGAGAAAATCCTGGTACTCCCCCGCGCTGCCCACAAACAGCACATCGCCCGCCGCCGTCTGGATGGTCAGCACGGTATAGGCCGTCCAGTCCGGCACCGCAAGCTCCGGGTGGGCGGTGTACAGGGTGCCCAGCTTCTGCACGGTCAGGGTGGCGGGGCTGGCAAACACCTTATCCAGCTTGCCGCCCAGCAGCGGCACCTGCCAGCAGTAGCCGTTGGTCTGCAGTGCCTGCCCGCCAAACTGTGCCGTATCGTCCGGGCAGCCGCCCTGGGTGGTAAAGGCATAGCTCACCCCCATCATGGCTGCCAGCAGCAGCGCCACACCCAGCGCAACGCTGATGATCCAGAGCAAAAAACGCTTCATGGTCCCTCTCCTTATGTACAAAAAGGGCGCACCGGCACAGCCTGTTCCTACAGACTGCCCCTGTGCGCCCCGTGGGTTTTACGTTTCCGGTATTGCCGGCATTATTCTGCATCGCCCTCAGCAGATGCTTCCTCGGCAGCAGCTGCCTCAGGCTCCACGGTATCGGCATCGTCCTCACCGAACAGCAGGCGCTCGTATTCGTCCAACTCCTTCTCGCGGCGGTTCAGGTAAAGTGCCGCAGCAGCCAGCGCACCAGCTACAGCAGCCAGAACAGCGATCACAGCGACCAAGCAAGATTTTTTCATAGATCAGTACACTCCTTTTTGCAGTTGAAACGTTGTTTCAGCTTGATTTTTCCAGCGGGCGTCCCGCAAAAGGATCCAGGTCCTCCGGCCTGTTTACAGACAGCCGGAGCAGAGTTTCAGCGGCGGCATGGCACCGTCTTGTAGCTTTTATTATACCCGTTCCCGCTCAAAATTACAACCGTTGCGCCCCAATTTTTCACTTTCCGGCAGCTGATCTCCGCACGGTTTGGGCAGTGTGCCGGTTTTGGTACGGCAGTTTGCAGCAGGATATCCAAAATCACAGCAGCAGCGGCCTGTACGCCCGGAACGCCCCGGGCAGGGTGTAGGTGGTGCGCAGGGCCTCGCGGCTGGCCCAGATATAGCCATCCGGGGCGGGCTGCGCCGCAACGCGCAGCTGCACGCCGGACATGAGCCACTCGATGTGGGTAAAGATATGCTTTGCCGCAGGCAGAGCGGCGGGCCGGGCAGCAGTGGTGTCCAGCCCCAGCGCGGTCAGGCGGGCCAGCACCTCCGCCTGCAAAAGATGCTCGTTCTCCCACAATACCGGCTGCCACAGCCCGGCCAGCAGCCCTTTTTCCGGCCGCTGCTGTACCAGAAAGCCCGCCGGGCTTTCCACCAGCGCCAAAGTTACCGGCACGGGCTTGCGGGGCCGGGGCTTTGCCTTTTGGGGCAGCTGGTCGGCGGTGCCTGCCGCCCGGGCGCGGCACAGCGCCGCCAGCGGGCACTGCCCGCACAGGGGCGCACCGTTGGGCACGCAGACCAGCGCCCCCAGCTCCATCAGCGCCTGGTTGTAATCCCCGGCCTTTTCCGGCGGCTGATGCTCCATCACCCGGGCGGTAAAGGCTTTTTTTACCGCCGGTTCTGTAATAATGCCCGGGTCATTATACAAGCGGGAAAACACCCGCAGCACATTGCCGTCCACGGCAGGCACCGGGATGCCAAAACTGATGGACGCAATGGCACCGGCGGTGTACTCCCCGATGCCGGGCAGCGCCCGCAGCGCAGCATAGTCTGCAGGCAGTTGGCCGTCATACTGCGCACAGACGATCTTTGCCGCCTTTTGCAGGTTGCGCACCCGGCTGTAGTAGCCAAGCCCTTCCCACAGCTTGTGCAGCTTTTCTTCCTCGCAGGCAGCCAGCGCTGGGATATCCGGCAGCGCCTCCAGAAAGCGCCGGTAGTATGGCAGCACCGCCGAGACCCGGGTCTGCTGCAGCATCACCTCGCTGAGCCACACATGGTAGGGGGTGGGCTGCTCCCGGAACGGCAGGATGCGGCGGTTTTTGTAAAACCAGTCCAGAAGGGCAGGCGAAATGTTTTCCACTTATTTTTTGCTCCTTGTTGAAAAGTCAGGTGTCTTTTGGGTTTCAGAATTGCCTCCGCTTTTGCAATATCCTGCGGTGGGATACCCCTTCCGTCAAAGCCTGCGGCTTTGCCACCTTCCCCAAGGGGACGGCAAACTCCCCCAGTCTGCTTCGCAGCCAGCCCCCTCGGGGAGGGGGCCTCTGGCGAAACCGGAAACTTTATCCAGAGCGCCAAAGGCTCCCTCCCCGAGGGAGCTGGCAAAACCGTAAGGTTTTGACTGAGGGAGTTTTCCCCAAAAGCGGGCACTGGCATCACACAGCGATCACGGAGAGAGTGCCGCTGACAAAAACGGGCTGCCGCAGGATGCAGCAGCCCGGTAAAAGTATGCTCGCTTCTCAGAACCCGTATGCAGTGCGGGGGAAGGGCAGCACATCGCGGATGTTCTGGATGCCGGTGAGGTACATGATCATACGCTCAAAGCCCAGGCCGTAGCCTGCGTGCTCCACACCGCCGAACTTGCGCAGGTTGAGGTACCAGTCGTAGTTGGTCTTATCCATGCCCAGCTCGTCCATACGGGCAGACAGCTTTTCAAAGTTTTCCTCACGCTGGCTGCCGCCGATCAGCTCGCCGATGCCGGGCACCAGCATATCCGCTGCAGCCACGGTCTTGCCATCGGCATTCTGCTTCATGTAGAAGCTCTTGATCTCCTTGGGGTAGTCGGTGACGAAGACCGGCTTCTGGAACACCACCTCGGTCAGGTAGCGCTCGTGCTCGGTCTGGATATCCACGCCCCACTCCACCGGATACTGGAACTTTTTGTTGTTCTTTTTCAGGATCTCGATGGCATCGGTATAGCTGATGCGGCCAAACTCGCTGTTTGCCACCAGCTCCAGCCGCTCGATAAGCCCCTTGTCGATGAACTGGTTGAAGAAGGCCATCTCATCCGGGCAGTTGTCCAGCACATAGCGGATGACGTACTTGGTCATTGCCTCGGCGGTATCCATGTAGCCGCTCAGGTCGCAGAACGCCATCTCCGGCTCGATCATCCAGAACTCGGCAGCGTGGCGGGTGGTAAAGCTCTTCTCTGCACGGAAGGTGGGGCCAAAGGTGTACACCTTGCCAAAGGCCATCGCCATAGCCTCGGCTTCCAGCTGGCCGGAAACGGTCAGGTTGACCGGCTTTTCAAAGAAATCCTGGCTGTAATCCACGGTGCCGTCCTTGTTCTTGGGCACATTTTCCAGATCGAAGGTGGTCACGCGGAACATCTCGCCCGCACCCTCGCAGTCCGAGGCGGTGAGCAGCGGAGAGTGTGCGTACACAAAGCCGTTCTCCTGGAAGAACTTGTGGATGGCGTAAGCTGCCACGCTGCGCACACGGAATGCGGCGTTAAAGGTGTTGGTGCGGGGGCGCAGGGTGGGCATGGTGCGCAGATACTCCATGCTCATCTTCTTTTTCTGCAGGGGATA
>CAKTFD010000008.1 GCA_934553285.1 uncultured Faecalibacterium sp.
ACATCTCCAACGCCATCCGCACCGGCTACGATACCGCCTGCCAGCTGTAAAGCGGAAAATATGGTTTTATTTGTGGGTCAGAAACGTCTGTGGGCGTTTCTGACCCATTTTTTCACGGGCAGAGCCGGACAGCCTGATGGCAGCGCCGCTGTTTCCGTAGGAAACAGGCGCTGCAAATGCCGTTCATCGCCACGGCCCTTCCTGTGAAAATAGCGTTTGGAGCGGCCCGCAGGCCGCGACAAACGCGAAATATAAAATGATCTTTCCGCTGAATATGCGCAGAGCAACGCGGAGCGCATTCAAAATCGTCAAAGGGTGGCGGCGCAGAATACTGCGCTGCTGCCTTTTGCGATATTTCCCCGCCGGTTAAGCCCGGATATAGAAATCCAACGGTAGTTGTGGTAAAATAAGGCATCCGGGAGCGCCGTGCGGCGGGCGCTCCGCTGCAAAATGATCGTTTCTTACAAAATGGAGGCCTTCTATGAAAAGAACCTATCGGTCGCTCGTATGTCTGTTTGCTATCCTGATGCTCAGCGTCAGTATGCTGCCTTGTGCTTCGGCGCTGCGTCCGGAGCGGATCTACTACTATGGTACGGTAGAGGCTGTCAGCCGCAGCGCGGATGGCAAGGTGGAGTCTGTTCTGGTGTCCGCAGAAGAGCAGGAGAGCTACGAGATGGTGATCACCGACAGCACCGTCTGGCAGGACCATGACGAAAAGACTACCTCTGACCCTGCCACCCTTGCGGTGGGCGAGCAGATCTGTGTGGTGCATGATCCGGCTGTGATGATGTCGCTGCCGCCGCAGTCTGTTGCCTATACCGTTATCCGCAACTTCCCCGCAGGGACGGATCTGGAACAGGAGGCCCGCGCTGCCGCCTGCCCGGTGAAACAGTTCTTTGCCCGTACCCGGAAAGCAATTGCGGACTGGTTCTACCAGACCATGCCGATCGCGGAATAAAACCGTAAAACGCCGCCCCGCCGTTTGAAAAATACCGGCAGGACGGCGCTTTTTAAAGCAGCAGGATGCAGCAGAATTTCGTGCAAAGTGCCGAGCCAGACCGCTTAAAATGCAGCGGTTTGCCCATCCTTTGGGGAGGCTGCTGCCTTTTTTGAAAAAAGCATTGATTTTATGAGGGAAAAACAGCATAATACCTCTATTGCAAGGCGGGAAATCAGTGCAATATTATCGTAATGTTCAAAAATAGTGCCTATCAAACCGGCATATTTGCAAGAGGCAATGCAACGCTGCTGCCGTCGCATAAAAAAGTTGAATTGCTATAATGATCGTAAGCCGGGCGTTTGTGCGCAGGAAGCAACCCCCGATAAAACGGGAACAGGGAGGATCTAGATGAAACAGGAACTGATGGATGCCATCCAGGAGATGCCGGTCATTGCAGCGGTCAAGGATGATGCCGGGCTTTGCAACGCGCTGACCAACGAGAACATCCGGGTGGTGTTCGTACTATACGGAGATATCTGCAATATCTCCTCCATCGTGCGCCGCATCCACGAGGCCGGGCGCTTTGCCGTAGTCCATGTAGACCTCATCGCGGGGCTTGCCGGCAAGGAGGTGGCGGTGGATTTTATCCGCACTGCCACCGAGGCGGACGGCATCATCTCCACCCGGCAGTCCTTTATCCGCCGCGCCAAGGAGCTGGGCCTAGCCGCGATCCTGCGGGTATTCCTGCTGGATTCCATCGCGCTGGAAAGCCTGGATAAGATCCCCGCAAACCTGCCGGACTGTCTGGACCTTTTGCCCGGTACCATGCCCAAGATCCTGCGCCGGGTGTGCGCCACTGCCAGGGTGCCGGTGCTTACCGGCGGACTGATCGCGGATAAAGAGGATGTGATGGCTGCACTGGAAGCCGGTGCCACCGCCATTTCCACCACCAATCAGGCTGTGTGGGATATGTAAGCGGGCATTCTGCATTCTGCGCAAAACGGGGTGCGGATTTTTGTGGCTTCTTACAAAAAGCGCAAAACACCTTGCTTTTTTTGCGGGGACGGGGTATCATAAACCTAACAAATGCTGTTTGTTTCAAGAGATATGAGCGAAACGGACAAGGGCAGTTGCCTTTGTTTCGGTTCGCTCTTTTTTGTGCAAATCATGGCTGTCGGTGCCCAGAGGGCCAAGGCAGAACGGACAGGAGGAAAAAGAACAATGTATGATGTAGCTATCATCGGCTGTGGTGTCATCGGTGCCGCCGCAGCTTACGCACTGTCGCGCTACGACAACAAGGTGGTCATCCTTGAGGCCGAGAACGATGTGGCAGACTGCACCACCAAGGCCAACAGCGCCATTCTCCACGCAGGCTACGACCCCGCCCCCGGTACCCGCATGGCACGGCTGAATGTGCGCGGCGTGGCGCTGGCCAAGGAGATCTGTGCAAAGCTGGATGTTTCCTACAGGCAGTGCGGCTCGCTGGTGCTGGCACTGGACGAGAAGGAGCTGCCCCACCTGCAGCACCTGTTTGAAAACGGCACCGCCAACGGTGTGCCCGATATGAAGATCCTCTCCCGGGAAGAGACCCTTGCCATGGAGCCGAACCTCTCCGAGAAGGTCTGCGGTGCGCTATGGGCACCCAGTGCCGCCATCGTCAACCCGTGGGAGTACGCGCTGGCCATGACCGAGGTAGCCGTGCGCAACGGCGTGGAGCTGCGCCGCAACTGCAAGGTGACCGATGCGGCGTTTATCGAGGGCGGCTACCGCCTGACCGTGCCCGGCGGCACCGTGGAGACCCGCTGTGTCATCAACGCCGCCGGCATCTGGGCGGACAAGGTGCACTCTCTGGTGGAGCCTGCCAACTTCCACATCATCCCCACCCGGGGCGAATACTACCTGCTGGATAAGAGCGAGGGCACCCGCGTAAATCATGTCATCTTCCAGTGCCCCAACGAGCTGGGCAAAGGCGTGCTGGTGGCACCCACCGTCCACGGCAACCTCATCGTCGGCCCCAATGCCGAACCCGTAAAAGGCAACGACACCTCCTGCACCAGCAGCGGCCTGGAATTTGTCAAGACCACTGCCCAGCGCAGCGTGCCCAGCATCAACTTTGGCGAGTCTATCCGCAGCTTTGCGGGCGTACGCGCCAATCTGGACGTAGATGATTTTATCATCGGCGAGGAGCCGGAAGCACCCGGCTGGATCGACCTTGCAGGTATGAAAAGCCCCGGCCTCTCCGCTGCCCCGGCTGTGGCCGAGGAAGCTGTCGCCATCCTGAAAGACCGCGGCGTTCTGGGGGCTGAAAAGCCGGACTATAAGGACGGCCGCCGCCATATCCGGTTCAAGGAGCTTTCTGCTGCGGAAAAGGCAGCGCTGGTCAAAGAGCAGCCCGCCTACGGCCGGGTCATCTGCCGCTGCGAGACCATTACCGAGGGCGAGATCCTGGCAGCCCTCCACAGCGAAGTACCCGCCAACACTATCGATGGCGTCAAGCGCCGTGCCGGTGCGGGTATGGGCCGGTGCCAGGGCGGCTTCTGCGGCCCCCGCGTGCTGGAGCTTATCAGCAGGGAGCTGGGCATGAGCCCGCTGGATATCCTGCAGGACAAGAACGGTTCCAATGTTCTGGTCAGCGAAACGAAGGTAGGAGGAAAGAGCAATGGTTGATCTGGTCATTATCGGCGGCGGCCCCGCAGGTCTTGCCGCTGCCTGCAAAGCATGGGAAAGTGGTCTGCGCGATATCCTCATTCTGGAGCGCGACAAGGAGCTGGGCGGCATCCTGAACCAGTGCATCCACAACGGTTTCGGCCTGCACCGCTTTGGCGAGCAGCTTACCGGCCCGGAGTACGCCGGGCGCTTTATCGATATGCTCAAGGAAACCGGCGTAAAGGTGCAGCTGGACACTATGGTGCTGGAGGTGACCCCGGATAAAAAGGTGCACTGCGTTTCCAAAGAATACGGCTATCAGATCATCGAAGCTCGGAGCATCGTGCTGGGCATGGGCTGCCGCGAGCGCACCCGTGGAGCCATTGGCACCCCGGGTACCCGCCCTGCCGGTGTGTACACGGCCGGTGCCGCACAGCGCTATGTGAATATGGAAGGCTATCTTGTGGGCAAGCGTGTGCTGATCCTGGGCAGCGGCGATATCGGCCTTATCATGGCCCGCCGCATGACGCTGGAAGGCGCAAAGGTGCTGGCCTGCGTAGAGGTGATGCCCTACTCCGGCGGCCTGACCCGCAACATCGTGCAGTGCCTGAACGATTTTGACATCCCTCTGTACCTTTCCCATACCATCGTGGATATCCAGGGCAAGGACCGTGTGGAAAAGGCCATCGTGGCCCAGATCGGCCCCGACCGCAAGCCGATCCCCGGCACCGAGATGGAGTTCGATGTGGATACCATCCTGCTGAGCGTGGGCCTGATCCCGGAAAACGAGCTGACCCGGCAGGCCGGCATCGAGATGGACCCCCGCACCAAGGGTGCCATCGTGTACGAAAACATGGAGACCAGCATCCCCGGCGTGTTTGCCTGCGGCAACGTGGTGCAGGTGCATGACCTGGTGGACTTTGTTTCCGGCGAAAGCGAGCTGGCGGGCGTGGCAGCTGCCAGATATGTGCAGAACGGCCCCGTTGCTGCGGGTCGTGTGCTGGCCGTAAAGCCCGGTGCCGACCTCGGCTACACCCTGCCGCAGCGCATCCGCCTGGAAGGGGTGGAAAAGAGCACCAACGTTTCCTTCCGCGTCCGCCGCATCTGCGGCAAGAGCACCATCCTCGTCAAGAGCGGCGATACGGTCATCGCCCGCTTCAAGCGCGACCGTCTGGCCCCCGGCGAGATGGAGCACATCGCCCTGCCCAGAGTGCTGCTGGACAGAGCGCCTGTGGACGAAGTGACCATTGAGATCGAGGAGGCATGAGCGATATGAAAGAAGTGATTTGCACCTGCTGCCCGCAGGGCTGCCATCTGCAGGTGGATGAAGCCAACGACTACAAGGTGACCGGCAACGGCTGCCCCAACGGCATCGCCTACGGCAAAGAGGAGCTGACCCACCCCACCCGTATCATCACCAGCACCGTGCGGGCGGAGGGCTGCCTGCACTCCCGCTGCCCGGTAAAGACCTCCAGACCCGTGCCCAAGGGACAGATGGCCCAGGTGGTGGCTGCGCTGGACGGTGTGGTGCTGCATGCCCCCATCCATGTGGGGGATGTGGTGCTGCAAAACGTCTGCGGCACCGGTGCGGATATCGTTACCTGCCGCAATATGGACTGAGCATCCCGGCGGGAAAACCATCGGCGCATCGCAAATATATTATGCGTAAAGGGGCTGCTGCACATCGGGGTGCGGCAGCCCCTTTTCTGCCTGCGCGTCCTATGGTATACTTACCCTATAAATATGTAACCTTGGAGGAACAAAGATGACAACTAAAACGCTGGATCACAGAGCGCTGATAAAGGAAATATTGGTCCTGACCGTGGCGGTGGCGATCATAGCCGCAGCGGTATTCTTTTTTCTGGTGCCGAGCCATACGTCCGTCAGCAGCATTTCCGGCCTTGGCATCGTGCTGTCCAACTTTGTGCCGCTGCCGCTGTCGGCGATCACGATGATCCTGAATATCGTCCTGCTTATCATCGGCTTTTTTACCTGCGGCAGAGAGTTTGGCGCAAAGACCGTATACACCAGCGTGATGCTGCCGGTATTTCTGGGGCTTTTTGAGCGCCTGTTTCCGGATCTCGGCTCCATGACGGGCAGTCAGGAGCTGGATGTGCTTTGCTATATCCTGGTGGTAAGCATCGGGCTGAGCATCCTTTTTAATCGCAATGCATCCTCCGGCGGGCTGGATATCGTGGCAAAGATCATGAACAAGTACCTGCACATGGAGCTGGGAAAAGCAATGTCCCTTTCGGGGATGTGCGTGGCGCTTTCCGCCGCGCTGGTCTACGATAAAAAAACGGTGGTTTTAAGCATCCTTGGCACATATTTCAACGGGATGGTCCTGGATCACTTTATCTTCGACAACAGCATAAAGCGCCGTGTCTGCATCATTACCGAAAAAGAAGAGGCGCTCCGGCAGTTTATCATCAACGATCTGCACAGCGGCGCTACGATGTACGAAGCCATTGGCGCATATAACTTTGAAAAGCACAACGAGATCATTACGATCGTGGATAAAAGCGAGTATCAGAAGCTGATGAACTTTATCAACCGGGAGGACCCGAAAGCCTTTGTCACGATCTACAACGTATCCAGTATGCAGTATCAGCCCAAAAAATAAGCGGGCCGGGCGCGTTTTGGCCGCGGCGGACTTTATTTTCAGCCTATCGCTTTTTGGGGAATCGTGGTAGAATAAAGGTATCATTTACAGGGAGGGCCTGACTATGTTCAAACGGCTGCGCACAGCGCACCCCATTCTTTATTGCATTCTGGCCGAGGTGATGTTCCTCGGCGTACTGTTTGTATCCAGCCTGCTGCTTACGGTGGGGCTGATCCTCGCCGGGGTAGAGCTGGACGAGTATCTGCTGGGCAGCATCCAGGAGGCGTTTGGCGCGGTGGTGGCGGTCTGGCTGCTGGCCCGCACCGGCCGGGCAGGCCTGCTGCGGCGGCGCGGCTGCGGCTTTTTAAACGGGCTGCTGGTGGGCATGTATCCGCTGTTCTTTATAGGGTACACCGCCTTTGGCGCACTGGTGTATCACCGCCCGGACCAGCCGCTGCTGCCGCTGCCCCGGATCCTGAGCTTTATGCTCAACATGATGCTGGTGGGCGTGGCCGAGGAGTTTGTGTTCCGCGGCGTGATTGCGCAGACCCTGCTGGAGCACTACGGCACCAGCCGCGCCGGAGTGTGGAAGGCCTGCATCGTGTCCGGCCTGTTGTTCGGCGCGGCGCACCTGACCAACCTGTTCGGCTCGGCTGCCTTTGGCGTGCTGATGCAGTGCGTGTTTGCGGCTTCGCTGGGCGTATTGTTTGCGGCCATCTATTTCCGCACCGGCAATCTGTGGGTAACGGTATTTCTGCACGGGGCAATGGACATCACCTCCATGCTCATCGGCGGGCTGTACGGCACCACGACCCTGGCCGAGAGCGTGAGCGGCTACGACGCTACCATGCTGTTTTCGGTGGCGATATACCTGCTCCCCACCGTGTTTCTGCTGCGCAAAAAAAAGCTGCCGGAGGTGCAGCTGTACTGGGGCGGCATTGTAAAAAATTAAGGCCGGAGATCCAAAAGCAGCAGACAAAAATATTTCCGTGCCACGGGCAAAATCTGCTTGCAATCCACCGGATAATCTGGTATACTGTATCTGTTACCGTGGTACGGGGCTGGGAGTATGCCCGCTTTTGGGAACGCCGTTTCCCGCCGCTGTGCCATAGGCAGATAAATTACTTGAAAGAGGTACTGTATTATGAATAAGCAGGAAATTATGGCCAAAGTCGCTCTGACCGAGAAGGACACTGGCTCCCCCGAAGTCCAGGTCGCTCTGCTGACCGCTCACATCAACGAGCTGAACGAGCACCTGAAGAAGAACCCTAACGATCACCACAGCCGCCGCGGCCTGATGAAGATGGTTGGCCGCCGCCGCAATCTGCTGGCTTATCTCCAGAAGAAGGACATCGAGCGTTACCGTGCTCTGATCGCAACTCTGGGTCTGCGTAAGTAATTTTAACGGAGGGCAGGTACCGCAAAGGTACCTGCCCTTTGCTTTATGTATAGCTCCATGTATCCCATGCGCACAAAATAGCGGTGGCAGCGTATTGCAGCAGTAAATCGAACGCCTGTGCCTGCGGGCAGGGGCGCTGGATTTATTGCTATGATGCGCACGCCACGGCTTTTTGGATAGAACGATCCGAAAAACAAGGAGGCAGAAACAATGGCAATCGAATTTGGTTCCCGCAAAGAGACCTTTGATAACTTCAAGGTCTACGAAACCATGCTGGCCGGCCGCCCGTTCAAGGTTGAAATGGGCAAGATGTGCGGCCTGTCCAATGCCAGCGCACTGATCCGCTACGGCGAGACCTGCGTGATGTGCAACGTGGTCATGAGCCCCAAGCCCCGCGAGGGCGTGGATTTCTTCCCGCTGAATGTGGAGTACGAGGAAAAGCTCTACGCCGCAGGCCGCATTCCCGGCAGCTTTATGCGCCGTGAGGGCCGCCCCGGCGAGCGCGCCATCCTGACCAGCCGCGTGGTGGACCGCCCCATGCGCCCGCTGTTCCCCAAGGAAATGCGCAACGACGTGTGCATCACCATGACCGTGATGAGCCTTGACCCGGACTGCAGCCCCGAGATCGCCGGTATGATCGGTGCCTCTCTGGTCACTGCCGTGTCCGACATCCCCTGGAACGGCCCCATCGGCGGCGTGCAGGTGGGTCTGGTGGACGGCGAGATCGTGCTGAACCCCACGCAGGAACAGCGCAAGGTGAGCGATCTGGCCCTGACCGTTGCCGCCACCATGGACAAGATCGTGATGATCGAAGCCGGTGCCAACGAGGTGGACGAGGACACCATGCTGAACGCCATCAAGGCCGCTCACGTGGAGATCAAAAAGATCATCGAGTTCATCAACAAGATCGTTGCTGAGCGCGGCAAGCCGAAGATCGATTTTCAGGTGGTGGGTCTGGATATGGACGTGTTCCACGCCATCCAGAACAAGTATCTGGACGACTTCAAGGCCGCCATGGACACCGACGACAAGAACGTGCGTGACGCCGCCCTGCTGCCCATCATGGACCGCATCGCCGAGGAGTACCCCGACCTGACCGCTGCCGATCTGGATCTGGTGAGCTACAAGATGCAGAAGTTCGTGGTGCGCCGCTGGCTGCTGGATGACGGCAAGCGCGTGGACGGCCGCGGCATCAACGAGATCCGCCCGCTGGCCGCAGAGGTGGGCATCCTGCCCCGCGTGCACGGCTCCGGCATGTTTACCCGCGGCCAGACCCAGGTGCTTACCACCTGCACCCTGGGCGGCACCAAGGATAATCAGCTGATGGATGACCTGACCGACGAGCAGACCAAGCGCTATATCCACCACTATAACTTCCCGCCGTACTCCGTGGGCGAGGCACGCGCACCGCGCAGCCCCGGCCGCCGCGAGATCGGCCACGGCGCACTGGCCGAGCGCGCACTGGTGCCGGTGCTGCCCTCGCTGGAAGAGTTCCCCTACACCATCCGCTGCGTGTCCGAGGTGCTCAGCTCCAACGGCTCCACCTCGCAGGCATCCATCTGCGGCTCTACGCTGGCACTGATGGACGCAGGCGTGCCCATCAAGGCCCCGGTGGCCGGCATCTCCTGCGGCCTGATCACCGAGGGCGAGCGCTGGATGACCATGCTGGATATCCAGGGCGTGGAGGACTTCCACGGCGATATGGACTTTAAGGTGGGCGGCACCCGCAAGGGCATTACCGCCATCCAGATGGATATCAAGATCGACGGCCTGACCTACGATATCATTGCCGAAGCCTTTGAAAAGTGCCGCAAGGGCCGCCTGTATATCCTGGACGAGATCATTAAGCCGGTTATCGCAGCCCCGCGCCAGGAGCTGAGCCGCTGGGCACCCAAGATGTTCAGCATGATGATCCCCACCGATAAGATCAAGGATGTGATCGGTAAGGGCGGCAAGGTGATCCAGGATATCTGCGCCACCTGCAACTGCAAGATCGATGTGCAGGAGGACGGCCATGTGTTTGTTTCGGCCGTGGATCAGGAGGACGCAAAACGCGCCATCTTTACCATCAAGACCATCGTGGAGGACCCCGAGATCGGTGCCATCTACAAGGGCAAGGTGACCCGCCTGATGAACTTTGGTGCCTTTGTGGAGATCGCCCCGGGCAAGGAAGGCCTGGTGCACATCTCCAAGCTGGATACCAAGCGCGTGGAGCGGGTAGAAGATGTGGTTGCCGTGGGCGATGCCATCGTGGTAAAGGTAACGGATATCGACCAGCAGGGCCGCATCAACCTGAGCCGCCGCGATGCCATCCTGGCGCTGGAAGCCAAAAAGGCCGCGCAGCAGCAGTAAAAACTATACAGGCTGAATAATCCAAAAGCCGCTGTACTATGTGTACAGCGGCTTTTTTGTAACTCCCTCAGTCATCTCGCGGTGCTCGATGCCAGCTCCCTCAGGGAGGGAGCCTTTGGCAGGGAGGGCAAGTTTGCGGTTTTGCCAAAGGCCCCATCTTTGAGGAAGACTTCCCCCGCTCCGGGGGAAGATGTCACCGCAGGTGACTGATGAGGGCGCAGGACGGCAGGAGGGCAAACTCCCTCAGTCATCTCGCGTTGCTCGATGCCAGCTCCCTCAGGGAGGGAGCCTTTGGCAGGGAGGGTAAGTTTGCGGTTTTGCCAAAGGCCCCATCTCAGAGGGGGCTGTCTTTGCGATAGCAAAGACTGGGGGAGTTCCCCACGCAAAAAACCTCCCCCTTGCGGGGGAGGCGGCGTAGGCCGGTATGGGGGTTAAAGGGGGTAAGCGGGTTTAGTTTTTCTGCATACGCTTTTTGGTAACCAGCAGTACAGCCGCACCAACCATCAGCAGGCCGCCCACCACGTAGAAAATGGTGGTGCCCATGCCGCCGGTGGAGGGCAGGACGACGCCGGCCTTATTTTCAACGGTGACGTTCATGCCAACGTATGGATCAAAGTTCAAGTTGAGGCCCCCATTCAGCGTGACAGAAGCGCCAGTAGTATCGTGGATTGGAATAAAGGTAAGGCCAAGGGGGTCATTGACCTTGTTGTAGCCGGCCGGAGCCTCCGTTTCTTTCAGCCAGTAGGTGCCGGGTTTCAGGCCTTTGATCGTGATCTTGCCAGCATCATTGGATACCATCTCGGCAGTACCATTTGCATCGTAGTAATAGGCACCAGTGCTGCCCTTTGTAAATTTCAGCTCAGTTCCGGCAGTGCAAGCCTCAGTAGGATACAGCTTGAATTTTGCATCTTTCAAGGGAGCCTTTGTAGCAGCATCACCCTTGTTGATCTCCATGCCGTAGGTGTACACATAGGCCTTATCTTCAGCTGTTGTACCCATACCGTCCGTGATATGATCACTATGTGCGGGATCATTGGAGAAACTAAGTTGGGCAGTACTGATGTTGGTTGTATTAACACCATCTTTGGTGGTAATAGCAGCACTGTTGTTCAGTTTTGCAGTAAACTCGACGGTAACGGTAGCACCAGCATTCAAGTCAGTAACATGATCTTTGAGATGTTTAATTATCAGATCAACATAAGTTCCGCTGGAGTTGTTGGTAATATTGGAATTTGTAAGGTCAAGTAAAGTGCCATCAACTTTAACGGTAAGCGCAGACATCTCGCTAAAGCTAGCGGACAGGATGTTTGTAAACCAGATAGTGTAATTATTGTAATAATCGTAGGCGTGAGAGGTGCTTTCAGGCAGGGTGGCGGTCAGTCTAAAATTGCATTTATCACCGATCGCTGCATCGGTGCTCTTGCCCCAAGAACCGTCACTCTTCTCAACCTCAATCTTAACGGTAGGCTTAGCGACCTTAGAAGTAATGGTGACAGTACCTGCCTGGGTAACTTTCAGCAGAGAAAACTGTTTGGTGCGATTTTTGTTGGTAGAATTGGGATCAAAACCAGTTGTATCTCTGATCAGGTAATAACCGGCTTCCGGAGCAGTGAAAGAAGTGCCACCGAACTGGGTGCCAGTACCCTTCAAGTGCTTTGCAACCATTTTGGCAAATGCAATGGTAACAGGGTCTGTTTCATTCATATTAGCCATTTTTGCAACCACATCTGCGGCGGACGAAGTGAGAGTAATACCGTTGAACTGAGTGGTAAAATCAGATTTAGTGGTCAAGTCAGTCAGGATAGCATTAGCATCAACGTTATTGCCCCAGGTTGCATTAGAAAGTTTAGTGTCGTTGCCTACCGTAACCACATCGCCTTTAAAGATCTGGTAGGCGGTAAAATTATGGTTGCTCAGGTCTTCCGTATCCGCAAACACCGGCGCGGCCAGTGCGCAGACCATTGCCAGCGCCAGCAGGGTAGCCAGCAGGTGCCTGAATGCTTTTTTCATGGAAAAAGCCCCTTTCTTTTTTGTTGCGACCCACCCACCCCACTGGGAAAAATTAACAGGGGGGGGGGTAGGGGCTAGTTGGTTGGTTTTCGGGTACTCCCTCAGTCATCTCGCGGTGCTCGATGCCAGCTCCCTCGGGGAGGGAGCCTTTGGCAGGGAGGGCAAGTTTACGGTTTTGCCAAAGGCCGGGGGAGTTTGCGGGGGGAACTCCCTCAGTCATCTCGCGTTGCTCGATGCCAGCTCCCTCGGGGAGGGAGCCTTTGGCAAGGAGGGTAAGTTTGTGGTTTTGCCAAAGGCCCCATCCTTGAGGGGGCTGTCGCGGCAATAGCCGCGACTGGGGGTGTTTGTTTTACAGGGAGTTTATTGGGTGCGCGGTTTTACACTTTTCTACTTATTTATCTCCCTCCTTTTTACCGGAGCGGTCCAGGTGCCAGCCGATGGCAAACAGCAGCACGCCCAGCAGCGCCAGCAGCGGGATGGGCCACACCAGCTGGCCGGTTTGGGGCAGGGTGGGCTTTGCCGGGGCGGCGGGGGCGGCAGCATCGGCTGCGGCGGCATCCGGGTCGGTGGGGGTGGTGGCGGTGCTATCTGCCGGATCGGCAGCGCTGCCCGGGGCAGTGGGGGCGGTAGGGGAGGCGGCGGTATCGGCCCCGGCAGAGCCGGGGGTGCCGGGCTGCGCAGGCTCCAGCTCCATCTCCGGGGTAAGCGGCGCGATGGCGGGGGTCTGGGGCAGCACGGTATCGATCTTGGGGCTGGCATCCACATCGTACAGCCAGCCGGAGCCATCCCACAGGGGGATGGACACCAGGAAGGGGTGGATGGGCGCATAGCCGTGGGACGGCTCGGTTTGCACCACGAGATACAGCCCCTGCGGCAGGTCGGTGATAGCGGAGAAGCCGCTCTCGGAGATATCCTGCTGGGCGGCTATTACGGGCACGGGGGGCAGTTTGCGCTCCAGCTGCCAGGCCAGATCCGCGGTAAGGCTGGTCAGGGGCAGGGTGCAGGCGGCAAAATCGCCGGTATAGGTATAGTGGATGGTGCCGCCGCGCAGCTGTGCATCGGCCACGCGGTAGAGGGTAAGCTCGCCGCCGCGCAGGGGCATATCGTTTTGGTGATCGTACAGTGCAACGTGCAAAGAGCCGGTTTGGGCGGCGCACGCCGGCACCGCGCAGGCGGCTGCCAGGCACAGCACCAGCAATAGGGCCGCAAAGCGGCGGCGCAGGTCAGGGTTTTTCATCCTTATCACCTCGTTTTTCAGGTTTTGCGGGGGCAAACAGCAGCATCAGCAGCAACAGCAGCAGCATGGGCATGGCCAGCAGGGGGGTGGTAATGATCGGCTCGATGCGGATAGCCTCGGAGATAACGCGGATGTGCTTGAGCTGGTCCGGGGTCTCCACGCGGCGGCCGCGCACCAGCAGCCGGTGGGAGTTGATGCCGTAGGGGGTGCAGGTCATCAGGGTAAGGTAATCCTTGCCGGGGGTAACCAGCAGCTCCTCGGTCTCGGTAGGCAGTACGATGCTGATCTGGTCTACCTCGTAGGTAAGCACGCGGTCCAGCACGGTAATGGTAAAGGTATCGCCCTCTTCCAACTGGTCGAGGTTGGTAAACAGCTTGGCGCTGGGCAGGCCGCGGTGCGCCGAGATGACCGCATGGGTAGAAGCGCCGCCCACCGGCAGGCTGGTACCCTCTAAGTGGCCCACGGCCACCTGCAGCACGCCCTCGCTGGTGCCGTGGTAGATAGGCAGCTCCACGCCGATTTTGGCAATGGTAACGTAGCCCATAATGCCGGTGCCGGTAATATCCAGCGTATCGTAGTAGCCGGTAAGCTGGTCCGGGTGGTAGAGGGCCAGGGGGTTGGCGGCCACCTGCGCGTTAAAGGCATCGGCGGCATCAAAATAGGCGCTGTAGTCCGCATCGGTAAGGTTATCCACGCTTTCCGCGTAGCTGGCCACCGCGCGGGACTGGGTGCGCTGGTTGATATAATCGCTGATGGTGGGGTATAACATCACGGATAGACCCACGAAAAAGACGAGGATCAGGATGATGGTACTTTTTTGCTTTTTCATGGGCTACTCCCTAACGTTATAACGTTATAAGGTAAGGATACAGGCAGGGGGCCTTGCGGCCCCGGCCTGCGCGTGGGGGCTAAACGGGTTTAGTTTTTCTGCATACGCTTTTTGGTAACCAGCAGTACAGCCGCACCAACCATCAGCAAACCGCCCACCACGTAGAACAGGGTGGTGCCCATACCGCCGGTGGAGGGCAGGACAACGCCGGAGTAGTTAACGATCTTGTTGGTCATGTTGCTGGAACCGGTCAGGTTAGCGGTGCCAGCCGTAGTGGTGTCTGCAGCGATGGTAATCTGGATATTTTCGCAGGTGTTGTAACCATCCGGGGTCTTGGTTTCTTTCAGGTAGTAGATACCGGCTGAAAGCCCCTTGATGTTGAAAGCACCGTCTGCAGCGGATACCATGCAGTTAGCAGCATTGTTTCCGGAGGTGCCAACAGGGTAGTAATATTCGCCACTCTTATAAAGTTTTACCTCATTAGTGGCATCACAAGTTGCATTGTTATAGAGCTTAAACTCGGCACCTGCCAGCGGAGTACCGCCATCAGCGGGAAGGTTATCCGCATACTTGGTATTGTTGACACCAAAGGTCGCAACGTATGCTGCAGCAGTGGTCGTGCCGTGGACGGTATCTAAGGGGTCTTCATTGTTGGGGGAGTTGGAGTAGTGGAGGGTAACGCTGTTGCTGTTCGTGACGTTTGCGGTGGTACCTGCGGCGGGATAGGTTATAACATCCGCGCTTTCGTTCAGGTGCGCCTTGTAGGTCACTTCGATTTCAGCGCCGCGTGCTTCCAAATCAGCAACGATAATGCCGCTGGTCGTAGATTTAAACTGGAACTCATTGATAAGCTGGATGAACAAGGTGAACCCGGCGGGGGTCGTAGTGGGGGTGAGGGTGTAATCCGTCCCGGCGGTAAGGGTTGCGGTTTTGGTGCCGCACTTGATCTGGACCGTAAGGTTTGTATCAAAATCATCCAGCGTAATGCCCGCAGTGTGGGTATCGTTAAACTGTACGCGGTATGCGCGGTAATACTTGTAGGCATCGCTTGCAGGCAGGGTGGCAGTCAGCTTAAAATAAAACGGCTCGTTGATGGCGTGGCTTGCGCTGGTGCCATATTCAGGTGCAGCCAAATCAGTGTTGGTCTGGACCAGCTTTGTTACGGTGGGCTTTACGACCTTGGGGGTAACCTCAATGCTGGTGTTCGCTTTGGCAAGGATCAGGTTGGAAAAGTTCCGGGATTGGTCGTTATTGTGGGTGCTGGTGGTATCTACGATCAGGTAGTAACCATCCTCGCTAAATGTAATGCTGGTTCCGTTTTGATTACCGTGCCTGTTAGCGGCGCCTTTATTTGTGTAAAAGTAAGCACGGCGGGCAAAACCAATGGCGTTTGTGCTGTTATCGAACCAGTCGCCCTTCTCCATAGCTGCCACCACCTCGGCGGCGGTCATGTTTTCAGTAAAGGGACGGGAGATAAAGTGCTCATAGTCAGCCAGATCATGCACAAAGCTATATGTCTGATTGTTCACAATGCCATCGCCCCATTCGGCATTGGAGAGGCGGAGACCGTTTTCGCCAGCCTTGGCAGCAACCGTGCCTTTAAAGATCTGGTAGACCTCAAACGTATGCCCGGAGAGATCCGCAGTGGGCGGGTCTGCGGCAAACACCGGAACAGCCAGTGTGCTCAGCATGGCAAGCGCCAAAAGAACGGCAAATAGTTTTTTTGCTGCTTTTTTCATATACAACGCCCTTTCCTTTTGCTTCTTTTTGGGTGTGGGGTGCCCCGCGCCGTTTGAGGTGCGCCGAGGGGCAATGCGGTAACGGGCAGAGCCTGCCCGGTAAACTGCCGATATAACATCACGGATAGACCCACGAAAACCGCGCAGAGAGCATGCAGCGGTGCGCTTTTTTCATGGGCTACTCCCTAACGTTATAACGTTATAAGGTAAGGATACAGGCACAGGGCCTTGCGGCCCCGGCCTGCGCGTGGGGGGCTAAACGGGTTTAGTTTTTCTGCATACGCTTTTTGGTAACCAGCAGTACAGCCGCACCAACCATCAGCAAACCGCCCACCACGTAGAAAATGGTGGTACCAATGCCGCCGGTGGAAGGCAGGACGACGCCGGAGTAGTCAACGATCTTGTTGACCATGCCCTTGGCATTAGTCAGATAGACCTCACCCTTAGCAAAAGATGCGTTGATCTCGATCTTGATCGGCTCACAGGTGTTGTAACCATCGGGGGCCTTGGTTTCTCTCAGGTAGTAAGTACCTGCATCCAGACCCACGATGTCAAATTTACCGTTATCACCGGATTCCATATACTCAGCAGGTTGCTTGCCGGAGGTACCAACAGGATGGTAAGAGTTGGCAGAGGACTTGTAAAGTTTTACTTCATTTGTGTACGTGTTATCAGTGTAGAGCTTGAACTGTGCGCCTTTCAGCTCATTGCCAGCTGTTTCGGTATCCTTGTACTTGGTGTTCTGTACGCCGTAAGTGAGGACGTAAACATAATCTTTATCCGTGAAGGTGGGGGTTCCTTCATTCGGATCATGGGAATAGGTAAGAGAAACATAACTTACATTATCACGAGCATTAGTGATTGTGTGAGATTCAGTGGTATAGACAGCACCGTCGTTCAAGTAGGCATCATAGGTGATCTCGATGGTGGCGCCTTTGTTCAGATCCAGCCCGGAGATCTTTTTGAGATCTGCAAAACTAAATTCCAGGCTTTTGCCTAATATGCCCGAATTAGTAGAATGTTCTGTAAAAGAATAATCGGTATCTTTTGTAACAGTAATAGAATGATTGTCAGAGGTCAACGTAACAGAAAAACTATTAGGATCATAGGAATATACGGAAGCCAAAAAATCGGTAATCACAGCCTGATATTCTTCATAATAATCATAGGCGTTGGTCGTACTTTCGGGCAGCGTTGCGACCACCTTGAACTTGAATTTTTCGTTGACTGCATGGTCGGCATTCTTGAGCCAATTACCGGAACTTTCTTCTACCCACTTTTCAACAGAGGGCTTTACGACCTTTTCTTTGAGTGGAATAGAGGTGCCGTTTTTGCCAAGCACCAATACGGAAAAGTTATTCGCGCTAGAAGGAGCTTGAGTAGTATCCACGATCAGGTAATAGCCATCTTCGGTGAACGAGATGTTCTTATTGCTAACAATAGCTTTGTTAGTTGCGTTCGTTTTGTTGGCATAGGCAAGGCGGGCAAAGGTAATGGCATCAGAAGTGTTCAATTTTGCCATTTCTTCGACTACCTTTGCAGGGGACATAGAAGTGTTGAAAGTAGTGCCTTTAAAAGTAGCGCCAGCCAGAGCGGCTAACAGATCTTTGGAATTAACGCCATCGCCCCAGTTTGCATTAGAGAGCCGGAGATCAAGTTCGCCAGCCTTAAAGGACACAGTACCTGTAAAGATCTGGTATGCTTTAAAGCTATGGGTGCCCAGATTTTCCGTAGTGTCTGCCGCAAACACCGGTGCGGCCAGTGCGCAGACCATTGCTAGTGCCAGCAGGGTAGCCAGCAGTTTTTTGAATGCCTTTCTCATGGAAAAAGCCCCTTTCTTTTTTGTTGCGACCCACCCACCCCACTGGGAAAAATTACCAGGGAGGGGGCAGGGGCTGTTTGGATGGGTGTGCGGGGAACTCCCTCAGTCATCTCGCGGTGCTCGATGCCAGCTCCCTCTGGGAGGGAGCCTTTGGCAAGGAGGGTAGGTTTGCGGTTTTGCCAAAGGCCGGGGGAGTTTGCTGGGGAACTCCCTCAGGCATCTCGCGGTGCTCGATGCCAGCTCCCTCTGGGAGGGAGCCTTTGGCAAGGAGGGTAAGTTTACGGTTTTGCCAAAGGCCCCATCCTTGAGGGGGCTGTCGCGGCAATAGCCGCGACTGGGGGAGTTTGCTGGGAGTTTGCTTGAGGTTTGCCAGGGGTCAGGGGAGTGCCTATAACGCTCTATCGATCGGCCCTCCCTTCGCGGTGGCGTTTGAGGTATATGCCATAAGCCAGAGCGGCCAGCATCAGCGTGCCGCCCACGGCCGTAAACGGAAGTGTGCCGCACCCGCCGGTAGAGGGAAGCTCGTAGGCGGGTTCTGCGGGTTTGATGGTGATGGTGATCGGAGTGCCCGGTGTGATAGTTGTGGTGTCATAGGTCACACTGTAGTCCTCCGAGTTGGTAAATGTCGTTTTGAGGGTGAGCGTCTGCCCGGGTTGATAGGTATCGGGCAGTGTGTAGAAGCCCTGCCACTTGCCGGTGGCGGTCAACTGGCGGGTGCCGAGTAGGGTTCCATCGGCGTACACCTCCACATTGATCGTATCCTGTGCCGGGGTCGTGGTGTTGCCGTCCTTATCCAGCCACGCTGCGTTGAACACCAGATTGTTTTTGGTATCGTAGTAGGTGTAGGTTTTGTCAGTGGTGGAGGTTTTATTGTTAAGGGTAACGGTATTGCTTAGGGTAAAGGTGTTACCCACAACATCGGTTGCGGTGTACTCGTACACCAGCACACAAGCTGTGTTATCCGGTACGGTGGGTTTGAACGTGAAACTAGTGCTCTGGTCAGCCTGTGGTGTGGGAGCAGTAAAGTTCGTGAGAGGCGTAGCATTGGGAGAATCGTCCAGATAGTCAACGCCCGGCTTGTACTCGTACAGATGCACATTGCCCTGACCAAACAGTACGGTTGTACCATTTAGGGTAAGCACATCGGTCAGCGTGAGGTCACTGCCGCCGTTCAGCGTATTAGCACTGGGGTTTATCACCACGGCGTAGCGGATGCGGTTGGTGCCGAGGATCTGCTTGGCGCTCTTTTGGATGGTAACAGCAGCGCGGACGAGCGACATACTGGTGGTTTTGGTTATGGGGGTGTCCTCGCCAATAGTGCTTGTGACCGAGGTTTTATAGGTGAACTTGTTTTGTGCAAGGTCGTTCCAGTTATCGTTATCCGCAAAGTCCACACGGAAGCGCAGGACAAGGTCTTTGTAGTTATTGCCGTCTGTATCATTTTTCAGCTTGACAAAGTCGATCTGGTCAAAACCCTTGAGAGTGAAGGTAAGGGTCTGCCCATCGATCTGGAGGGCATCTGCCACGATACCGCCGCCGTCATTATCACTTTCAGAACGGAAGTAGTGGGCTAGTTTCCACTCGTCTCCATTCGTCTTGGTAACGGTATACTTGGGCGTGTTGCCTTCGCCGTAATTACTTCGGCTATGCGCAAACACTACCGAGGCGGTGTTTGTACGGTAGGTAACGCCCTTGGGCAGCTGTGCCGTAAAGGTCATGGTTTCGGGCAGGGTCTCGTAGGCATTCAGATCAACGATCAGCTGGTAGCCAATCTGCTGGGTCTTGTAAGTACCGTACGCCCATTCCGCTCCCTCACCTTTTCCGGGGCCGTAGAATCCGTGCTGTTCCTCTTGAGTGGTATTTGTAAGCCAGTATTCCAGCGATACATTGTTGCCGCTCACTTTTGCACCGGTGCCGTTCAGGGTAATGGACGAGGTAGCCTCACCGGCAGGGTCGGAACTGCCGCCCTCGGTCATGCTTGCGGAGCAGGTATAGGTCTTGGTACCGCCGGGGTAGTTGGTCCAAAAGCTGTCGTTCACAGTTGCCGTGAACCGGACGATCAGGTGGGTCAGCCTGTTGCTAAGGAGAGCTTGTTGCAGGTTCTTAAAGGTAAAGGTGAGGGTTCTGCCATTGGCAGTGGCCGTAAAGTTAGAAGGTGAGGTGGTATCGTAGGGCACGCCGTTAACACTGGTTAGGCAGGAGCTGCCGTTGATACCCAGATAACCATGGGCCTCTTTATAAGTAAGGCCGGACGGCAGCGTTACCGTTACCGTGCGCAGACCACCGGCACCATCAAACGATGCACCGGTAAGATCCAGCACCAGCTGGTAATGGATGTCCGTATTAGTACTATAATTACCCGTGGCAGGGGTCGTATAACTGCCATCAAGGTAGTATGTGGTGTCATAATTGCTGGTCGCAACACCCATCGTCAGATTGCCGGTGGCCGTGGCGGCGGCTGCGGCCGGGGCGCGGCTGGGGCGGGTGGGGCTAAGCGCCACGGCAATGGAGTTTTGCGCGGCCTTTACATCGATCATGCCCTGCAGCTCGTTCATGGTCAGCTCCACGGTGGCAACCTCGCCGTGCACATCGCCGGAGATCACGGTCAGGGTGCCAAGGTCGGCATCCACCTCGCGCACGATGCCCACGGTATCCACCGGGATGCCGTCGGTCACGGTGCGGGTAAGCGGGGCTTCTTCTGCCAGCTCCTCCTCGGTGGGGGCGCTGGGGGCAAAGGCCCCGATGGTGTAGCCCGGCTGCGGCTCGGCGGTATCCGGCGTTACGCCCATTACGGCGGTGTCCGGCGCGGCGGCAGGCTCCTGCGGCAGCAGCGGCAGGGCCGAGAGCAGGGTGCCCTCGGTGTCGCCCGGCACGGCCGTGTTGGTCTCGTCGGCATCCACCACCGGCTTTGCGGCGGTATCCTCCGGCAGGGGGGCGGTATCCGGCGTAGCTGCGCCGGTTTCGGTGCCCGGTGCAGCGTCCGGCGTGGTGTCGGGTTCGGTGTCGGGTTCGGTGTCGGGTTCAAAGTCGTCCGCCCAGAACCCATCGTCCAGATCCTCCTCCGCGCCGTCGGCCTGGCTTTCGGCCGCCACGGTGCGGGTAAGGTACTTCTGGTAGATCACAATATCGCCGGGCTGGGGCTGCAGGGTATCGTCGGCCTCCAGCAGCCAGGCCATGCCGCTCATATCGCACCGCATGGAAAGCACGCTGGCGCGCTGCGGGATCACGCTGCGGTCCACGCCCGCGTACTTTAAGCAGTACGCCAGGAACATTACGTCCCACTCGCCGTAGGGGTTGTTATAAAACTGGCCGTACCGGCTGTAGTAGCGCAGGCTCACGCCATCGCTCTCGTCTATCTCAAAGTTTTTCTCGCTCTGCTTGTAGCCCAGCTGGGTCTCGGCCACGGCCAGCAGGTCGGTGTTCCACTGGCCGGTCAGCTGTACGTTGGTGGCGGCCAGCCAGTCGTCCTCGGTCTCGATATCCTCCATGGGGTCCCGCAGGCAGGCCACCGTGTGCCGGTGCTCCTGCAGCGGGCATACCAGCGTTTTCTGGTAGCAGTCCTCAGTGTGGTGGTGGTACACCGGCTCCACAGCGGGGAGATCGGGCAGGGTGTTTTCAGCAGGCAGGGGGTCCTGCGCAGCCAGCAGCGCGGGTGCGGCGGGGGCCTGCTCCACGGGCTGCTCCACCAGCTCGCCGTCCGCCAGCCCGCAGGCCAGCTCGTAGGTGGTGGTGTAGCAGGCATCGGTGTGGGTATGCTCAAATTTATCGCAGAGCAGGCTGCCATCCTCGGGGTCAAAGCAGTCGTCGCCGTGGGTGTGCTCCTCTTCCAGGCAGGTCAGGGTCTGCACGGCGGTGTAGCAGTCCTCGGTATGGGTATGGGGCACCCACTCGGTCGCGGGCTGCAGCGGCGCATCGTCACTAAGCGCGCTCTCGGCCGAGTTCTGCTGCTCCACAGCCTGCTGCGCCTCGGCGGCCTCGATCTCGGCGGCGTTCATCAGCTCGCCTTCCTCATAGCCGCAGGTCAGGTACAGCGCGTAACACTCGTCGGTGTGGATGTGCTCGGTTTCGCCGCACTGGTAGTCGGCCGTCATGGAGATGCCCACGCCGTGCAGCTGCCAGTTGACAAACAGGGTGGTGAGCATGGCAAGAACCAACAACAAAGCGGTATACCGGCGCAGGTTGTACCGTGCGCGGCGGAACCGCTCCTTATAGGTTATAAGGATGTCGCTCATTCGGATCCCTCCTCTGGGATGTTAATGGATCAACGAGAAGTTGGAAAGCGGCCATACCCGCAGGAATACCCGCCCCACGATCTGGCTTTTATCTACGCAGCCGATCACGCTGCTGCGGCTGTCGATGGAGGTGGCGCGGTGGTCGCCCAGTACAAAGTAGCGGTTGTCCGGCACCTGATAGGGGAACCGCACATCGCACTCGCCCACGGTAAGCTCGTCCACATAGGGTTCGTCCAGCACCTGGCCGTTTACGGTAACAACGCCGTTCACATCCATATCCACCACATCGCCGGGCATCCCGATGATGCGTTTGAGCAGCAGCTTGTTCTGCCAGTAAAAGCCGCACAGCTGGCCGGTTTTGTAGTGGTCGGCCTTTACCAGCACGATGATGTCCTTATCGTGCAGGGTGGGGGTCATGCTCTCGCCGGATACCTGCAGCACGGGCAAAAACAGGGTGGCCAGCAGCGCGGCGATGGCCGCCACCACGATCAGGATCTGGATGGTGCTGTGCAGCACCCGTTTAAAGCGGCTCTGGTAGGCCAGCCGCTCGCGCTCGGCGGCTACCTCTGCCGTGGAGGGGATGGTAGCAAAACGGATCTTACGGTTTTTCATCTTTGTGCATCTCCTCCAGCGGCTGGGTGTCGGGGCTGTCCAGCGCCTGCAGGCGCTGGCGCACCTCCTGCTCGGCCCGCTCCACCATGGTTTTGCAGTCGGCCTCGGTCTGGGTGTGCTTTTGCAGGGCCAGGGCGCTCATGGCGCCGTACTCCTGCCGGGCATGGGCCTTTATGGTCTCGGCCTCGGCCCGCGCCTGCGCCAGGATCTGCTGCGCCTCGGCCCGGGCCTGGGCGGCGGGGTCGGCGGCGGGGTCGGTATCCGGGTGGCTGGCCTTTACCGATAACAGGTAGTCATCGGCGGCGGCCTGCGCAGCCTCGAACAGGCGGTTCAGCTCCAGCGCGGCCTGCGCGATGGAACCCGCCTCGCTCAGCCGGATCTGCCGGTCCTGCAGCTGCGCGGTAAGGGCAGCATTTTCTTTGGTCAGCTGATCCTCGCGCTGCTTGAGCGCGTAGATGATCTCGATCAGCTCAGCGCGGTGCATCCGCCGCAGTTCACGATCTGCCATGTGCGTATAACTCCCAAACCATAAAAATGTGAGCGGAAAGATATTTCCCGCAAAATAAACGCTGTGCAAAAGCGATGCTCTAGTTTAGCATCCGGCTTGTAACAAAATTGTAACAAAAAGTCTATAATCGTGTGATAAGTGTAAATTTTGTGTTGCCCCTATTCTAGCACACTGAGTGCAACAAAAACGCAACAAAACCGCCCAAAAAGTGATGACAAGCCTAAAATTTTGTTGCAAAATGATGTTTATTATATTCATAATGCTGCTAATTGCCTGTATCGTGCAGCGCTGGAATAAACTGGCAGTAAAAAATGCACAAGAAATTATTACACTACTGCAATAAAGCAGCCCGCCTGCGCGCACAAAAAAAGGGGGCTGCAGCACACAAAAATGTGCCGCAGCCCCCGCCGGAAGCAGCGCTTACTTGCCAAAGCTGGCCAGCAGGTTGTTCAGCGATACAAAGGACTGGTAGATCACGTTGACGTTGTTGATGATGGAGCTTGCGCCGGAGAAGATGCGGGCGATGTAGTTGAACACCTTGCCAACATCCAGGAAAGCCTGGTAGGCGTTGTTGGTGGTGGTGTCGGCGCCGCCGTCCAGATAGGTCATTTCCTCCGCTTCGATCGCGGCGTAGGCGGCGGGCAGTTTGATGGTAGCAGTAGTCATGGTAAAGATCCCTTTCTTGATTGTATCATTGCGTACAGTTAAAACAGGCTGGCCACCAGCAGGGTGGTAAGCAGGGCACCCGCCACAAGGGCCGGGCCGACGTACTTCTTCCAGGGGGCAGCAGGTGTGGCGGCGGGTTTGGTGGTGGTGGTGGTGGAAGAGGCAGTGGTGCTTTTTACGACCCAGTGGGCGTAGATGGTGGTGTCGGAAGTGAACTGGGTAGAGCTGGTCACCTTGCTGCCGCCCACCGGCTCGGTGTACCAGCCCTCGAAGGTGTAGCCATCCATGGTGGGCTGCTCAAGCGTGGCGTCCAGCTTGCCGGACAGTGCTGTGTAGAGCACCACCGTGGAGCAGGCACCGCCCTGGGCATCCAGCCCGATGACGTACACGTTCTCTTCCTTTTTGCTTGTCGAGGTGGTGTCGGCAGCAAATGCAGCGGGCAGCGCGCAGCACAGCAGGCTGAGCGTGGCAAGGCCGGCCGCCAGCAGTTTCAGGAGTTTTTTCATGAGATCCCTCACTTTCCTTCACAAAATGGAACCACCGCCCCACCCCCGTAACACCGCCGGAAGCGGGGAAGGCTTTTCCATTTATTATTAGCATATCAAGTGTACCAGAAGCGCAACAAAAAATACAGCTTTTTACAAAAAACAAAAAATTTTTTGTTAAAATTGCAGTTTTGCTTTGCAAGATATACCAAAAACCGGGCAAAACGATGCTTTTTTGGAAAAACAGGCGCAAAAACTTGTGTTTCGTAAAACATTACAAAATGCAAAAAACCGCCGGAAAAACTGCCCGGATGGCAAAAAACGGCACGGAAATCAATTTTTACAGCCTGCCCCGGAGCAAAAGCCTTCACCCCCTGGGGGGAAGGTGGCGCGTAGCGCCGGATGAGGGGTATATAAGGCAAACTGCTGCTGCCATGCGCCCTCATCAGTCACCTGCGGTGACAGCTTCCCCCGACCGGGGGAAGCCTTTAGTCAGAAAATCGATTTCTGCAAAAAAGCCGCCCGCCCTCTTGTGAAATAGTGGAAACTATGCTATACTAAACAGCATGATGCGCCATCGCCAAGCGGTAAGGCAGGGGACTTTGACTCCCCCATCGTAGGTTCGACTCCTGCTGGCGCAACCAGAACGCCCCGGCAGCTGCAAAGGCTGCCGGGGCGTTTTTGCGTCTGGGGTCAATAGCGGCGGTGGATCTTTTTGGTGGGTTTGCGGCGGCCCCAGTTGGAGAACAGCAGCCACAAACCGTATACCGCAGCGGAGAGGGCGCTCAGCAGGAGCACCACTTTCAGGTACAGGCTGGTAAAGAACTCTTTTACCTTGTCCACCCCGAACAGCAGCGGGTTGCGGCTCACATCCTGCCCGGCGATCAGGTCTACCACGCCGATGGTCTCGCCCGCCAGTTTCAGCTCCACCGTGCCTACCACATCGCCCTGCTGGATGGGCGCGCAGACATAGTCCGGCAGGTGGAAGTATTTCTGGGTCACACTGCCGTCACTGGTGGAGGGCAGCAGGGTCATCATGCTGTCGTTGGGGTACAGCTGCAGCGTGTCGGTATCCGAGGAATATTTTACCGGGATCTCCGCGATGGTCAGGTCGGTATCCAGCGCAGCCTGGATGGAAAAGCTGTCGAACACCCAGTCCATCAGCTTTACGGTCTCGTACAGGGCCGGGCGGCGGTTGGCGTAGCCAAAGTCATCGCAGCTGTCCGGGCTTTCCATCACGCAGAAGATATAGGTGGCCCCGTTTTTGTTGCCCCAGGAAACGTAGCTCTGGGTGCCGGTATCGTTTTTATAGGCGACCACGTTGCACATGCCGCCCTGCATGGCACTGCGGTAGTAGCTGCCGCCGCTGGCCTTGCTCAGGGCTGCATTCTGGCTGACCAGCACCGAGGAGGCGCGGTGCTTCTCCTTGGCGGGCATGGTAAAGGAGGGCGCACCGGATACCTCCACAAAGGCATCAAAGCCCATCAGGTACCGCAGGATAAGGTACATATCCACCGCGCAGGTGGTGTTGCCGCTGTCGATGCCGCAGGCATCCGTCCAGGTGCTGGCGGTCGTGCCGATGCGCTTGGACAGGGTGTTCATCTGGGCCGTCCAGCCCGCAAGATCCCCGCCGGAAAGAGCATATGCCAGACCCATGGCGGCCTCGTTGGCGTTGCGGGTCAGCATGGCGTACATGGCTTCCCGGTAGGTAAAAGTTTCGTTGGAACGCATATCCGCGTTGCTGGTGTTGTATACATAGTCCGAGATGGCAAACGGCATCTGGAAGGTGTTGTCCAGCTGGTCGGCATAGTTCGTAAGCAGCAGGGCAATGGTCATGTATTTGGTAAGCCCGCCGGCCGATACCTGTTTTGTGCTGTTTTTATCGTAGACGATGATGTTGGTATCCGTGTTTACGATATAAGCACTGGCAGCCTGTACCTGGTACACCGGGCTGGGGTCGAACATGGCCCCGGCAGGCAGAACAAGGCAGCTGAGCAGCAGAACAAGGGACAGGACCAAAGCAAAAATACGTTTCATGTGGACAATTCCTTTAAAAAGCGATAAAATATAACAAACCAACTTTTTTGGCGCTTTTGATGCAGCAAAATTCTGTATTCTATAATAATAACAGGTTTGCCGGGGCATGACAAGGGCTTTGCAGTGTTTTGCACCGTTCTTTCGTCCCTCGGCAGGGAGGGCAGGAATGGTATATCTCACTGGGGACACCCATGGCGACATCGAACGCTTTAAACACGGCAGGCTCCGCTGGCTGGGCAAACGGGATACGGTGGTGGTGCTGGGCGATTTTGGCTTTGTATGGGATGGCAGCGCAGCGGAGCGCAAACGGCTGGACTGGCTGTGCAAACGCCCGTACACGGTGCTGTTTCTGGATGGCAGCCACGAAAACTACGACCTGCTGGCGCAGTACCCGGAAACAGAGCTTTTTGGCGCAAAGGTGCAGAGCCTGGGCGGCAATGTGTACCATGTGTGCCGGGGCAGCGTGCTGGAGCTGGAGGGCAAAAAGTATCTGTGCTTCGGCGGGGCCGAGAGCCAGGATAAGGAGGACCGGGAGCCGGGCGTGAACTGGTGGAAGCAGGAGATGCCCTCGGAGGAGGAGTACGATGCCTGCCGCCGCGCCCTGGAAGCGCTGGACTACAAGGTAGATTATGTGCTGACCCACGATGCCCCAAGCAGATTTTTGGATTTTACGGCTCTTGCCTGCGGCGAGAGCAACCGCCTGCACGATTTTCTGGACGAGATCCTGTTGAAGCTGACCTATGAGAAGTGGTTCTTTGGCTGCTACCATAAGGATGTGCAGCTTTCCACCAAGAGCCGGTGCGTGTTCTGCGATGTGATCCCGATGGGGGAGCGGCGCACCGGGCTTTTCCGGTAAGCGCAGAACAAAAAAGCAGGGCGCAGCGCGTTCTGGGGATAGCAACAGCCCCGCCGGAGCAGTTCCGGCGGGGCTGTGTTTTTGCATAATAGAGCGCGGTTTAGAACTCGATCTTGCTCTCGATGTAGCTCTTCAGCTCGCTGATGGGCATACGTACCTGCTCCATGGTGTCGCGGTCGCGCACGGTGACGCAGTTGTCGGCGGCAATGCCCTTGGCCTCATCGCCCACGGTATCAAAGTCCACGGTGATGCAGTACGGGGTGCCGATCTCGTCCTCGCGGCGGTAACGCTTGCCGATGGAACCGGTATCATCGTAATCCACCATAAAGTATTTGCTCAGCTCGTTGCGGATCTCCATGGCCTTTTCGCCCAGCTTCTTGCTCAGGGGCAGCACGGCGCACTTGTAGGGGGCCAGTGCCGGGTGCAGGCGCAGCACGGTGCGGATGTCCTCCTTGCCCTTGCTGTCGGTCAGGTGCTCCTCGTCGTAAGCCTCGCACAGGAAGGCCAGCGCCACACGGTCGCAGCCCAGAGAAGGCTCAATGACGTAAGGGATGTAGTGCTCGTTGGTCTCGCTGTCGAAGTATTCCAGGCTCTTGCCGGATGCTTCCTGGTGGCGGGTCAGGTCGTAGTTGGTACGGTCTGCAATGCCCCACAGCTCGCCCCAGTCGGTAAACGGGAAGGCGTACTCGATATCGGTGGTGGCGCGGCTGTAGAAGGCCAGCTCTGCAGGCTCGTGGTCACGCAGGCGCAGATGTTCCTTCTTGATGCCCAGGCTCAGCAGCCAGTTCTCGCAGTAATCCTTCCAGTAGGCAAACCAGTCCAGGTCGGTGCCGGGCTTGCAGAAGAACTCGCACTCCATCTGCTCGAACTCGCGGGTGCGGAAGGTGAAGTTGCCCGGGGTGATCTCGTTGCGGAAGGCCTTGCCCACCTGACACACGCCGAAGGGCAGCTTGCGGCGGGTGGTGCGCTGGATGTTGGCAAAGTTGACGAAGATGCCCTGTGCGGTCTCGGGACGCAGATAGCAGGTGGAAGAGCTGTCCTCGGTGACGCCGATGGCGGTCTTGAACATCAGGTTGAACTTGCGGATGGGGGTGAAGTCGTGCTTGCCGCAGACGGGGCAGACGATGTCCTCATGCTCTGCGATGAAGGCATCCATCTCGTCAAAGCTCATGGCATCCACATTCACCTCGGGGTGCTCCTCACCGATCAGCTTGTCGGCGCGGTGGCGTGCCTTGCAGGCGCGGCAGTCCAGCAGGGGGTCCGAGAAGCTGGACACATGGCCGGTGGTCACCCAGGTCTGGGGGTTCATGATGATGGCTGCATCCAGACCCACATTATAGGGGCTTTCCTGCACGAACTTTTTCAGCCATGCCTTTTTGACATTGTTCTTGAACTCAACGCCCAGGGGGCCGTAGTCCCAGCTGTTGGCCAGACCGCCGTAGATCTCGGAACCGGGGAACACATAACCACGGTTCTTGCAGAGATTGACGATCATATCAAGGGTCTTTTCGCTCTGTTCCATTGTAGTACATCCTTTCCGTCCGCGGCTGGTTTGCCGTGTCGTATCGTGTTGTGTCCCGGCAGCTTTCCCCACCGCCGGGTGCGCTTTTGGCGGGCAAAAGCACAGTATCTTTACTGTACCATGTTTTGCGCCGCTTGTAAAGCCCGGGAGCGCGGCGGGCAGTGGTTACTTATGGTACTTCATCCCTGCGTTGATGGTGCAGGCGCGGTAGATCTGCTCGGTCAGCACCAGCCGGGCAAGCTGATGGGGCATGGTGATGCGCCCCATGCTGAATTTAAGCGCAGCGGCCTTTTTTACCTCGTCCGAAAGGCCGTGGGAGGAGCCGATGACAAAGGCCACATCTCCGGCTCCGCTGCCGGCACGGTCGGCCAGAAACTGCGCCAGCTCGTCGGAAGAGATCTGTCTGCCCTCGATGCACATGGCTACGATGGCAGCGCCCTTGCGCACACTGGCAAGGATGGCCCGGCCCTCCTTATCCAGCGCCTTTTTTACCACCGCGTCCGAGGCGTTTTTCTCCTCGATCTTTTCTTCCGGCAGCTCCACGATGCGGAAGGACGCAAACGCGGCCAGGCGCTTTTGATACTCCGCCACACCCTCGGCAAAATATCTGGCGTTCAGCTTGCCCACACAGATTAGGTCAATGTTTTGCATGGTATCGTCCTCTTTTCATTTACAGCAGGCTCATCTGTTCGCCTTCATCCTCGGCGCGGAGCAGCGCACCGGTGGCAGGCAGGCTGCGCACGCGGTAGCGGTGGGGATCGGCAAGCTCCAGCGTATCAGCCGGTACGACCGAGGCGATGGTCTGGTTCTTTTTCAGGGTCACCACCGCTACGCCCTGGCTGTCGCGGGTGGTCTTTGCGGCGATCTGTGCTGTGCCTACCAGCAGCAGCCGGCTTGCACTGGTGCGGATGGCCAGCTCGGTTTCCTCCGGCAGGAACAACAGGGTCGCCAGCGGCTCCTTGTCGCAGTAGGCTTTCAGCAGTTTGCGGCGGTTCTGCTTGGTGGCGTAGGAGCTGAGCGGTACCTTGGCGCACTTGCCGCTGGCAAAGAAGAACAGCATATAGCCGCTGTAATCGCTGGTGATGACCATGCGCAGCACGTTTTCGCCCTCGTCCATGCCCAGCCGCCCCGGGATATACAGGCCCATCTGGGCCACTTTGCCGTCCTCCAGCTCTGCCAGGCGCACCTTGTACACCTGCTGTTTGTCGGTAAAGAACAGCGCTTCCACGTTGTTGCGGGTCTCCAGCTGCTGGATGATCTCATCGCCCTCTTTCAGCTTATGGGCACCTGCAGTGCGCAGGCTCTGGGGCGGGATCTTTTTAAAGTAGCCCTCCCGGGTAAAGAAAACGGTCACCGGGTAGTCCGGCACCGCTTCTTCCTCGGCGGCACTGTCCTCTTCCGGCAGGTCGTACAGGATCTCGCTGCAGCGGGGCTTGCCGTATTTTTTGGCTACATCGCTCAGCTCTTTGATGATGATGCGGCGGATGCGGGCGGGCTTTTCCAGCACATCGTTCAGGTCGGCAATATCTTTTTCCAGCTGTTCGATCTCGCTGGTGCGCTTGAGGATATATTCCCGGTTCAGATGGCGCAGCTTGATCTCCGCCACATAATCCGCCTGCACCTCATCGATGCCAAAGCCGATCATCAGGTTGGGCACGACCTCGGTCTCCTCCTCGGTGGTGCGGATGATGCGGATGGCTTTGTCGATATCCAGCAGGATGGCGGCCAGGCCCTGCAGCAGATGCAGCCGCTTTTCCTTGCCGTGCAGGTCGTAGTAGGTGCGGCGGCGCACGCACTCAACGCGGAACGCCGTCCACTCTTTCAAGATCTCCCGCACACCCATGACCCGGGGCTGGCCGGAGACCAGGATGTTGAAGTTACAGCTGAAACTGTCCTCCAGCGGGGTGGCTTTAAACAGCTTGGCCATCAGCTTGTCGGCATCCACGCCGCGCTTGAGGTCCAGGGTCAGTTTCAGGCCGTTCAGGTCGGTCTCATCGCGCATATCGCTGATCTCCCGCACCTTGCCGGTCTTGACCAGCTCTGCGATCTTATCCATGATGGCTTCCACGGTGGTGGTAGGCGGGATCTGGGTCACCTCGATCATGTTTTCGCCGGGCACCACGTTGTAGCGGGCGCGCACCTTTACACTGCCGCGTCCGTTCTCGTAGATCTCGCGCATCTGCGCTTCATCGTACAAAATCTGGCCGCCGCCCACAAAGTCCGGGGCGGGCATGGTGGTAGAGATATCGTGGTGCTCGTCCTTCATCAGGGCCACGGTAGTGGCGCACAGCTCTGCCAGATTGAACGAGCAGATGTTGCAGGCCATGCCCACCGCAATGCCCAGCGTATTGTTGGCCAGAATGGTAGGAAAGGTCACCGGCAGCAGGGTAGGCTCGGTGGTGGTGCTGTCGTAGTTGGGCACAAAGTCCACTGTTTCCTTGTCGATATCCCGGAACAGCTCCTCGCACACGCCTTCCAGCTTTGCCTCGGTGTAACGGGCGGCCGCGCAGGACATATCCCGGCTGTAGGCCTTGCCAAAGTTGCCCTTGCTGTCCACAAAGGGCACCAGCAGGCTCTCGTTGCCGCGGCCCATGCGCACCATGGTGTCGTAGATGGCGGCATCGCCGTGGGGGTTCAGGTGCATGGTGCTGCCCACGATGTTGGCAGATTTGGTGCGTGCGCCCTTGAGCAGGCCCATCTCGTACATGGTGTACAGCAGCTTGCGGTGCGCCGGTTTAAAGCCATCGATCTCCGGCAGCGCGCGGCTGACGATCACGCTCATGGCGTAGGGCATATAGTTGGTTTCCAGCGTGCGGGTGATGGGGTCTTCCAGCACACTGCCCGCATTCAGGATCTCAACGCCGTCGCCCAGCTGCGGGCGCAGCGGTTTTAAGGTTTTCTTGGTCGATTTTTTTGCCATTACAGTTCCTCTTGTTTATTGCGCCTGTTCTTTTTTCGGCAAACAAGCTCGTTTTCCCGGTCATCGCTTTGCCAAAGCAAAGACGGCAGGGGCGAGGCTCAGCTTACGTCCAGATCGTCCAGATACTCTGCGCCGTGCTGGGCAATGTGCTCCTTGCGGCCTGCCAGGTTATCGCCCAGCAGGATATCGAACACCTGCGCCGTGCGCTCCACATCGGTGGGCATCACCTTGATCAGGCGGCGGCTCTCCGGGTTCATGGTGGTGAGCCACATCATCTCCGGGTCGTTCTCACCCAGACCTTTGGAGCGCTGGATGGTGTATTTTTTATCCCCGATCTTTTCCAGAAAAGCGGCCTTTTCCGGCTCGGTATAGGCAAAATAGGTACGGTCCTTCGTCGAGATCTCATACAGCGGTGACTCGGCGATATACACATAGCCCTTGTTGATCAGGGTGGGGGTGAGCCGGTAGAGCATGGTCAGCACAAGGGTGCGGATCTGGTAGCCGTCCACATCGGCATCGGTACAGATGACGATCTTGTTGAAGCGCAGCTTTTCCAGATCAAAGGTGGCCAGCTCCTTGTTGTGCTTGCCGCCCAGCTCTACGCCGCAGCCCATGACCTTGATCAGGTCTACGATGACGTCGGATTTGAAGATGCGGGCATAATCCGCTTTCAGGCAGTTCAGGATCTTGCCGCGGATGGGCATGATGGCCTGATACTCGCTGTCCCGGCTGGATTTGACCGCACCCATAGCGGAATCGCCCTCCACGATGTAAAGCTCGCGGCGGGAGGCATCCCGGGTGCGGCAGTCCACGAACTTCTGCACACGGTTGGCCAGATCGATCTGGGTGGAAAGGGTCTTTTTGATGCTCTGGCGGGTCTTTTCGGCGTGCTCGCGGCTCTGCTTGTTCACCAGCACCTGCTGGCAGATCTTCTGGGCTTCCTCCGGCTTTTCCAGAAAATACACTTCCAGATAATGCTTGAGGAAGTCGGTCATGGCCTGCGAGACAAATTTATTGGTGATGGCCTTTTTGGTCTGGTTCTCGTAGCTGGTGCGGGTGGAAAAGCTGGAGGACACATACACCAGACAGTCCTGCACATCCTGAAAACTGATGGCGCTCTCGCCTTTTTTGTACAGGTTCTTTTCCTTCAGATACTTGTTGATCTGGTAGACAAAGGCGGTGCGCACCGCGTGCTCCGGGCTGCCGCCATGCTCCAGCCACGAAGAGTTATGGTAGTATTCCAGCAGCTGTACCTTATTAGAGAAACAAAATGCCGCGCCCATGCGCACCTTGTAGTCCGGCTGGTCCTCGCGGTCCCGGCCCACGGCCTCGCTCTCGCAGCTGAACACGGGGGTCAGGGTGTCCTCCCCGGCCACTTCTGCCACATAATCCGCGATGCCGTTCTGGTAGCACCAGCTTTCGTGCCACGGCTTGCCGGTGGCGGGGTCCTTTTCCTTTTCATCGGTAAAGTTGAGGGTAAGCCCGGCGTTGACCACAGCCTGACGGCGCAGCACATCCTTATAGTAGCTGCCGGGCACATCAATATCAGTAAACACCTCATCGTCCGGCTTCCAGTGGATGATACTGCCGGTGCGGCGCCCCTTGTAGGGCTCCTTTTGCAGGCCGCCTACGTTCTCACCCTTTTTAAAGTCCAGATGGTAGTGATAGCCATCGCGGTAGATATCGGCGGTCATCCACGCCGAGGCGTACTGGGTGGCGCACAAGCCCAGACCGTTCAGGCCAAGGCTGAACTCATAGTTATCCTCGCCCTCGCCGTATTTGCCGCCCGCGTACATCTCGCAGAACAGCAGCTCCCAGTTGAAGCGTCCCTCGCCGTTGTTCCAGTCCACGGGCATACCGCGGCCAAAATCCTCCACGATGACGCTGCCGTCCTTGCAGCGGGTCACGTTGATGGTATCGCCGTGGCCGTCACGGGCTTCGTCGATGGAGTTGGACACTATTTCAAAAATCGAGTGGGCACAGCCCTCCACACCGTCTGAGCCAAAGATGACTGCCGGGCGCTTGCGCACACGGTCGGCGCCCTTTAACGAGGTAATACTCTCGTTGCCATATTCCTGTTTTCTTGCCATGCTGCTCCTCCCGTCCCGCCGCAGCTGTGCCGCGCAGGACGTCCTGTAATCAAAGCAAGCGCCCGCCCTATCTATTATATAAGAAATATAACAGCATCTCTGGGGCATAAGCGCCTGTGTTCTTTTCTTTTATTAAACCATAGGTTGTAAAACTTGTCAAATGTTCTTTCTATCTTTCCCCGTGCAACTCTCTGACGCGAAAACCGCAAAAAAGTCGTTCTTATTTTGTGCGCAGAGACGTCATAAAACAAAAACTTTTCAATTTTTTCAAAAAAGTTTGCATTTACCCCTTTACAAAATCGAAATTTCAGGTATAATAATCATCGTCCGGTGCGCCTCTGTAGCT
>CAKTFD010000009.1 GCA_934553285.1 uncultured Faecalibacterium sp.
TGTACTGCATCCGCCGGATGCAGGCTGCGCATTTGTGCCAAATGCTTCTATAACGAAAAAGAACACCGAGGACTCTCTCCCCAAAATGGGAAAGATCCTCGGTGTTTTCTGCTTAACGGGTCTGCGATTTTTCCTTGGTGTCTTTTTTCTCGGCGAAGAACAACTCTACATTCTTCTGTGCTTTTTTTAATTCCTGCATTTCATCCCGTGCCTTGCGGTACTTCGGATAGGCAGCTTTCTTTTGAGAAAGCAGTGCGGAGTATTCGGTATCCAGTTCTTTTACCTTTGGCAACTTTTTCAAACTCGCTTCGTCAAAAGCGGCTTTTGCCGCCTTGTGTAGCGTGATTTGTTCCCGGTGTTCTTCCAAAAACTTCTTGCTGTACCCAGCCTTACGGTAGGCATCATACACAGGTCGTGTCCTAGCAGGTATCCATCAGCTGCTTGATAAGTTCGATCGTCATAAAAAGTCCTTTCTGAAAGTTGCTTATGATAATTATCTTTGGTAATTATAATAACACGAAAGGATTTGTCAAGAGCTTTTTACAGGCAGGCCCGGATGCAAAAAACGAGATGCAGCACCTTCCAAGACAGAAAAGGTGCTGCATCTCGTTTTTATATGGGGGAAAGGAAAGAATGGCAGGCAGAAAGATCATTCGGCGCACAGGCCGCCAAGGATCTGGATGAAATCCGGATAACTGGAAGCGGAAGCCAGCTGTTCCAATGTTTTGTGGTCGCTGCATACGCGGGGAAGGTAGGAGAAGATGTCGGAAAAATCCGACAGATCGCTCTTGGAAACGCAGATCATGAAAATGATGCGCACGCTGCTGGTGCCCCAGCTCAGCGGTTTGCGCAGCAGGGACACGGCAATGGCCGAGCGGGCAGCGCGGCAATCAGACGGGTGCGGAATGGCGATCATGCCAAAATTGGTGGGGGAGATCTGCTCCCGCTCCAGCGTACTTTCGATAAATTCTTGAGGTACGATACCGCGGGCGCACATCTGGCCGCCGATGGTGCGGATGGCGCTTTCGCGGTCGGTATAGTCTGCACCGGGGGTGAACAGGTCGGCATCGATCAGCGTTTGCAACAGGCTGATCAGGCGTTCTTTTTCACGCGCTGCCTTCAGGCGGTGGATCACGTCGCTGATGACCTGGCGGTCATTGCTGCTGATAAAATTGGAGATGAGCACCACAGGCGGCTCTGCGGTGAGCGGAAGGGTGGAGAGGATCATATCACACTTCAGCCCGGCCAGTTCGTGCGGGGCGGTAACGACCGATTCGATGGTCAGATCGTCCGAAAAATAGCTCTGCAGCCGGTCGAACTGGCGATGGTCGTAGGAGTAATATTGCGGGCAGAGCAATACCGCACACAGCTTGCCGCGGCGGTTATAGATGTCCTGGATGTGTGCACCGATGTGAAGCGCAATGTAGGCGATCTCATCCTCACACAGCTGCACATGCTCCTGGTGGTTGATCAGGTTGGAGATATAGACCGCAATGTCGTAGATAATGGGCGACATTGCTTTGATGCTGTGCAGCAGGGGGTTGTGGACCGACACATTCTGGCGGATGCGCACAAGCATATTATCAATGTGCAGTGCAAACGGAATGAAGAAATCAATGTCGGTCAGGTCGATGTCATACACCTGCTTCACAGCCTGAACGACGGAGTCTACCAGGCGCATCGTGCTGGGGTGGATGGAAAGCGTGGCACGGCTTGGCAGCGATACATCCTGGTTGCGCACGGCGCGTGTCATGAGCAGGAGGGTGAACTGGTACTTGTTGCTGCGGGTGAAAACGATGCCGTATTCCCGCTCAAGTTCGGTGCAGATGCTGTCGATGATCAACACAAAATGCCGGTTCAGTTCAATGAGGTCGGTGGAGACCTCGTACCGCGGGGCATTGGGGGCGGTGCCAAGCTGATCCATCGTGATGAGCATGTGCAGCAGGAGATTGGTCAGAGAGTATTCGTCGATAAAAAAGTGCTGGCTGTTCAGGCAGGCAAGGATATCGCTGCGGATCTTCTGGATATCGTAGCGGGGGAAGATGGCATGGAGCGTCTCCATGCTCACAAGCGTGTGCTGCGCTTCGTTGTAGATCAGGTGGATCATGAGACGCTTTTTGTCTTTTTCACTTCCGGAAATAAACAGGGTGTTGTTTTTGATGCGCAGCGAAAGATGATATTCTGCGATCTCATGCCGGATGAGCTTGACCTCGTTCTGCAGCGTTACCTCCGAGATGAACAGCGAAGCGGCCAGCTCGTCCAGATCCATCGGCTCGCTTCGGGAAAGCAGGGCGCGGAGGATATAGCGGGAACGTTCCTGCTGGGAGGACGGCACCTGCGCAGAAGGAGAGCTTTCTTCGGGAATCTGCTTCAAAAGTTTCACCTGGCCGCGGCCGACCTGCAGGCAGACAGGATATGCGTCCTGAACCGAACGCAGATGGTTGCGGATGGTGCGCGGTGTGACGGAAAAAAAGGCGGCCATATCCTCTATGGCCTGCACATTGCCGTGCTGGTTCAGATACTGGATGACATCTTTTGTTGAAAGCATGGGACTGCAGACCTCTTTTTTATGATCGGGAATCTCTCGGTTCAGAAATCCTTAATATTTTATTCTATTATATAATACCCTTTTCGCAAAAAAAAGACCTGGAATTTCCAAAATAACGGAAAAAACGCAGACTTTTTTTCCGGATCCTGCCGGGCGATAATAGAGCCAAGAAAAGGGCCGCGGCGCAGCGGCCCTGCTTCTCAAAACACCTCATGAAAGGAGAATTTATCATGAAAGCGTACAAGATCTTACTTTGCTGCGGCGCAGGTATGAGTTCTGGCTTCCTGGCACAGGCGGCACAAAAGGCGGCCAACACAAAGGCCCCCGGCACCAAGGTGGCTGCCAAGAGCCAGAGCCTGGTAGAAGATGTGATCGAGGATTACGATCTGCTGCTCATCGGCCCGCACTTCGCTTCCCACAAGGATGAGTTTGACGAACTCGCAGGCCAGTACGGCATCCCGGTGGCAGTCATTCCGCAGTCTGTCTATGGCTCGCTGGATGGCAACGGCTTGATCGATTTTGCGTTGGATGTTCTGAATAAGAGCTGACAGGAGGAAGATGTTATGAGTAAAAAACCCATGCAGAAATTCATGGATTGGCTGCAGTATAGAGTGACCCCGGCGGTGCAGAAATTTACCGAGCGGCCCTGGGTGCACGGCTTCTCCGCAGGCATCGTCAAGTGCTTGCCCTTCATCCTTACCGGCTGCCTGATCTTCTTCTACAATGTCGTGCAGCCCTACTTCCCCAACATCCTGCCCAACCTGAGCGCGGTTTCCAACTATACGTTCAGCATGCTTTCGCTGCTGGTGGCGTTTATGATGGTCTACCAGGAAATGGGCTCTCTGAAACATCGTAATTATCAGGTGGTCGGCGGCCTGACCGGCATCTGCGCCTACATCCTAGCGATGAAGGGCACCACCGTGGACGGCGTCTACTCCGTTACCTGGAACCGCTTCGGCCCCACCGGTATCGTGGTTGCGATCTGCATCGGCCTGTATGTGTCCATCATCTTCCACCTGATCGCAAAGCTGAACCTGTTCAAGAACAACAACACCATCCCTGAGTTTGTGCAGGAGTGGATCAAGAACATCATCCCCATCTTCCTGTCCATCCTGCTGCTCAAGATCGTGATCATCGATCTGGATGTGGATCTGTATCCCATCGTGCTCAAGCTGTTTGCACCCATCAATGCCATTGCACAGACCTATCCGGGCTTCATCCTGCTCAACCTGTTCTGCTGCTTCTTCTATTCTCTGGGCATCTCTGGCTGGACCTGGTCTGGCCCCCGCAACGCCATCTTCATCCCCGCACAGGCTGCTAATGTGGCTGCTGTGGCAGCCGGCGGCACTGCAATGTACCTGACCACTTCCGAAGTCTGCAACGGTATCGCACTGATCTGCCTGGGCGGCATGGGCTGCACCCTGGCACTGAACATCTGGTGCCTGTTCTCCAAGAGCAAGCGCCTGAAGACGCTGGGCCGTGTCTGCATTGCCCCCGCGATCTTCAACATCAACGAGCCCATCCTGTTCGGCACCCCGATCGTCTTTAACCCCATCCTCATGATGCCCATGTGGATCTGCACCACTGTGAACGCCACCATCGTGTGGATCGTGATGCGCACCGGCCTGCTGGCCATTCCCACCATTGAGCTGGCAATGGTCGCAACCATTCCTGCACCGTTCTCCACCGTGATGTTCACCGGCGATATGCGTGGCGTAATCTGGTGGGCTGTGTGCCTGGCAGTGGATCTGCTGATCTGGTATCCATTCTTCAAGACCTACGAAAAGCAGGAAGTCGAGAAGGAGGCCGCCGAGGCTTTGGCAAAGGCATAAACCGGAAATTCGATAAAATTAAGAGGGCAAATACCACATATGAGCGATAAAATGGTAGAGGTCGCAATGGGCATTATCATCAATGCCGGCGACGCAAGGACTTGTGCTGCCGATGCGATGCAGGCCGAGCTGCGGGGAGACCGCGCTGCAGCCGATGCAAAGCTGAAGGAAGCCGACGAAGCAATCAAAAAGGCGCACAATGCGCAGACCGATGTGATCCAGGACGAGTGCCGGGGCAACCCCACGGAGCTGTCGCTGCTGTTTATGCATGCACAGGACACCGTTATGACCATCATTTCGGAGGTAAGCATGATCCGCCTGATGATACAGATGAACCGTAACCTGGAGGATAAGATCAATGGAAATCGTAACTAGTTTCCCGGAAGGGTTCCTGTGGGGAGCCGCAACCAGCGCCTACCAGTGCGAGGGTGCCGCTGAGGGTTATGGCAAAAAGGATAACCAGCAGGATGTGATCAACCGTGAGATCCACGATGAATACGGCTATGCGGATGCTAGCGTTGCCAGCGACCATTACCATCGCTACAAAGAGGACGTTGCCCTGATGGCAGAAATGGGGTTCAGCTCCTATCGCTTCTCCATCAACTGGGCACGCGTCCTGCCCGATGGTGTGGGCGAATCCAACCCGGAAGGCGTGGAATTCTACCACAACCTTCTGCACGAGCTGCACGCCCATAACATCGAGCCGGTGGTCACCATGTGGCACTACGACCTGCCGATGGCACTGGTGAACAAGTACGGCGGCTGGGGTAGCCGCCAGATCGTGGATGACTTTGAGTATTATGCCCGCTTCATCCTCAACGAGTACAAGGACGAGGTCAAGTACTGGCTCACCATCAACGAGCAGAGCATCGTGGTCAACTATATCGACCGCAAGAATAAGCTGACCAACGAGCAGAAATTTGATCCGAAGTTCCGCTACCAGGCAAACCACTACATGAATCTTGCTCACGCAAGAGCGGCCATCGCGGTTCACGAGATCGTGCCCGGCGGCCAGTGCGGTGCGGCACTGGATATGGCACCCTATTACCCCCACACCTGCGACCCCAAGGATATCCTGGCTGCAAAAAATGCATCCAATTTCAAAAACTATTTCTACATGGATGCCTACATCCGCGGCGAGTACACCGAATCGGTTCTGGCATATCTCAAGCGCCAGGGGCTGATGTTCGATATCCAGCCCGGCGATATGGAACTGATCAAAAAAGGCTCCGAGTGCTTCGACTTCCTGGGCATCAACTATTATCAGAGCGCCTGCGTCAAGGCACCTACCCCGGGCGCCGCACGCCGCTCCAAGCAGAACAACAAGATCGGCAAGGGCGGCCATGTGGTGTACGAAGTGCAGCCAGATCTGTTTGAAGGCTGCAAGAACGAGTTCATTGGTGATACGGACTTCTCCATGCCCATCGACCCGGTCGGCCTGGAGTATGTGCTGGAGGACATCAACGATCGCTACCACATCCCGGTAATGATCTGCGAAAACGGCTTTGGTGCTTATGATAAGCTGGAAAAAGACGGTTCTATCCATGATCCTTACCGCATTGAGTACATCCGTGAGCACATCAAGGCCATGAAGGCTGCCATTGCAAACGGCGTGAAGCTGCTGGGCTACAATCCCTGGTCTGCCTTCGACCTGCTCTCCACGAGCAACGGCATCGCCAAACGCTATGGTTTTGTGTATGTGGATCGCACCGATGACGATGTGAAGGAATGTAAGCGCTACCGCAAGGATTCCTTCTACTGGTATAAGAACGTCATTGCAACCAACGGCAAAAACCTTGAGTAAGAGCTTTCTTTCATCTTAGCAGATTCCTCCTTTACGCTAAAAGGGCCGCTGCATCGTGCAGCGGCCCTTTTGCATTGGATAGCTTGAGCGGCGACAACCACCAGCTATGCTGGTGGAGTAAAAAAGCTTTAGCCCTAGACAAAAAGAAACCTCCCGGTAGAATAGAGTGTGGGTTTGCCAACCACATTCTAGGAACAGAGAGGTTTATCTTTGAAATGAAAGATAACAAAGACGTAGATAGTTTAAGCCATACAGCATGGAGATGTCAATACCATGTGGTGTTTGCACCAAAATACCGGAGAATGGTAATTTACGGCCAGATTAAAAAGATATCGGTCAGATACTCCGCCAACTGTGTGAACAGAAAGGAATTGAAATTATCGAGGCGGAAGCATGTCCTGACCACATCCATATGTTAATAAGTTTTTTATAGCATTTCTTACGTCATGGGCTATTTCAAAGGAAAAAGTAGCCTGATGATTTTCGACAGACATGCGAATTTGAAGTACAAGTATAAACCGTTATAGCACTTTCCGAGGGATAATCAATATCGGGTTCGTAATATTTCTTATTCGCCTTAGAATACAAGAATGATTCCTGCTACGCAGAAGGAAGAAGTTCGTCTCAGGCTAAAGAAACAAATGCTACTAACACTACTAATGGGTTTTGACAGTCGAGGAAGGGAAGCACAATGACTGTGGACGAATTGAGTGTCAAACTGCCTCATCTAAAATGTGATTCGGATGTTCAAGAACTCGGAGTTAAATAAGATGGCGGAAGGATGATATGGTGTGGAGCTGTGGATTTCTGGATTTAGCAAGTGGTAGAGTGAAAAGTTCACATGGGCGTGATTGATTCAGTCTGTGTGATGTGGTAATATAAGAAAAAAGAAAGGCGGTGAGTCTGTGGCAGAAAAAGACGCATCTGAAAAGATTCTGGAATCCTACAATGATGTATTCTCCGATATTGTAAATGTACTGCTATTCAACGGAAGGCAAGTTTTAGGTGCAGACGAATTGGAAGATCAGGCTCCGCGCACCTATTATAAAGCAGATGGCAGACTCCATGAAATTGAACGTGATGTTGCCAAACGATGGAAGAATGGTAATATCCGGGTGGCGTGCATCGGATTTGAGAACCAAACAGCTTCTGACCCGGACATGCCGCTCCGAGTGATAGGTTATGATGGTGCAGAGTATCGGGCGCAGCTTCTGGGAGATAATGATACAGGGAGTCGCTACCCAGTCGTGACGCTGGTTCTCTATTTTGGACATGAAAAACCGTGGAGTGGGCCGCTTTCTCTGAAAGAACGACTGAATGTCCCAAAAGAGTTTGAGCCATACGTCAACGATTATAAAATCAACCTGTTCCAGATTGCGTATCTGACTCGTGAGCAGGTAGAATTGTTCCAAAGCGATTTCAAGGTCGTTGCAGACTACTTTGTACAGAAAAGAGAGAATGGCGACTATGTGCCAAGCTCACAGGATTTGACTCATGTGCAGGAAACGCTTCAGTTGTTGAGCATCATGACGAATGACCACCGATTTGAAGACGCATACAATACCAGTACCGATGACAGGAAAGGAGGCCCACGCAATATGTGTGATGTGCTTGATAAAGTGGAAAACAGAGGCATTGAAAAAGGCATCGTGAAAGGCGAAAGCCGTGGTGAAAACAAAATGGCTTTACTGGTAAAGAAGCTCCTTGACCAGAATCGCATTGACGATGTAAAGAGGGCTTCTGAAGATGAAAAGAGCCGTGCGGAGTTGATGAAAGAGCTTGGAATCAACTGAAAAATTGAAAACCGCGATGTGTCGTTATTCCGAACGCTCTGTAATTTTGGCACCCGCCCAGGCTGCTATCAAAAATCCCCGCAAGTAATTGCGTGAGCGCCTGAAAAAGCAACCATAAAGCAAACGAGCCGCCCCGGTTTCCGCAGCAGGAAGCCGGGGCGGTTTTTTGCACAAAAAAGAAATCGTTATTTTGTAGCTTTGATGAAATTGTGCAGAGCCATTGACAGCAGAAGGGCAGAAGCGTATCTTTGGAACAGAAGGCAGAATAGGGCTATAAATAGCAGGTTTCTTTGCCTTGTAAGGCTACTGCTGTTTTGATAAGGCACGGTCCGGTGCGCCGTTTTTTCGTTTGCGGAGATAAAATGCAAAAAGTACGGATTATAGTACACATTATCTGTTATGCTCGGTACATGGAAGGCACACACACCGGAAAAGGAGCAAAAATGCGATGGACGTTGGATAAAACGAGGTTTCTGGCCGGAAAAACAGACCCGGAAAATACTGGTCTGTGGCTGCCGCTCTGGATGCACCTGTGGGATACGGCGGGCATCATGGAGCTGCTGGTCCGGCAGTGGCTCCCGGAAAGTGCAAAACGGGCCATGGGTTTTGAGCGCGAGGAAGCATTGCTCGCCCATGCCCGGTTTCTGGGCGGAATCCATGACATAGGCAAGGCTACGGTGGCATTTCAGGCGAATATCCTGCGCTCAATGCCGGAGGCACGGCAGCGGCTGGAAATGTTGACGCCGCTGGACTGTCCTGAACAGAACCGCCGGGAATCACCGCATGCCCGGGCGGGCGAGGCAATCCTGCTGTGGGATGATTGTCCCGGCGGGATAGCCTCCATTGTGGGAGCGCATCACGGCAAGCCACAGAGCTGCGCGGCGGTCGATGATCAGTTAGAGGGTTGGGAGAGCAACTACTACCCCAAGGGACAGAAAAAGATCTGGCAGGGTTTCTGGACAGAGCTGCTCATGACCGTTTTGCAGGACTGCGGCTTTGGCGACACAGCGGAACTGTATGATCTGGACCCGCAGGAGGAAGTGCTTCTGACCGGCCTTTTGATCATGGCAGACTGGATCGCCAGCAATACGGAGTACTTCCCTCTGATCCCGGTAGAAGAGCTGGGCAGCATGGAGGATTACCCGGCGCGGGTGGACAGGGCTTGGGAAAAGCTGGCCCTGCCCTTCCCGTGGGAGGCACAGCCCAGCATCGCAGACCCGCAGGAGTTTGCGGCGCGGTTCGGCTTTGCGCCCAATGCAGTGCAGCGTGCAGTCCTGGAGGCTGCGGATACCGCAGCAGAACCGGGCATCCTGATCTTGGAAGCGCAGATGGGCGTGGGCAAAACGGAGGCAGCCTTAGCCGCTGCGGAGATCATGGCCAGCCGGTTCGGGCTGGGCGGCATCTTTTTCGGGCTGCCTACACAGGCTACGGCAAACGGGATCTTTCCCCGGCTGCTCGCCTGGGCAGATACGCAGTCCGAGGCGCTGCCGCAGGCTATAAAGCTGGCGCACGGCATGGCAGAGCTGAACGAGTGCTATCTGCGGCTGCAGGGGCGCGGGGTGCAGTTGGAGGAGGACGCGCAGGAAGAGCATCAGGTGCAGGTACACCAGTGGTTTCGGGGAAACAAGCAGGCGCTGCTGGCAAACTTCGTGATCGGCACAGTGGATCAGCTGCTGCTGGCGGCACTTGCCCAGAAACACGTTATGCTGCGGCATCTGGGGCTTGCGGGCAAGGTGGTCATTATTGACGAGTGCCACGCCTACGACACCTACATGAACTGCTATCTGGACCGCGCACTGGGATGGCTGGGCTGGTACAAGGTGCCGGTCATCCTGTTGTCGGCCACCCTGCCCGCCCGGCGGCGCACAGAGCTGGTCGAGGCCTACCAGCAGAAAAAGGCCGCTCCGGACGCCCCATGGAAAACCAGCTGCGGCTATCCGCTGCTGACATGGACGGATGGCGCAGAGGTAAAGCAGACGGCCATCCCGGCGGACGCACCCGGTCGAACGGTGCAGCTGACTACGCTCACAGAGCCGGAGCTGCCCGTGCTGCTGCGCCGAAAACTGGCCGAGGGCGGCTGCGCAGGGGTGATCGTAAACACGGTCAAAAAAGCGCAGAAGATCGCGCAGCTGCTGCGGGAAAGCATGCCGGACAAAGAGGTGCAGCTGTTCCATGCGCAGTTCCTGATGCCGGACCGCGCAGCGCGGGAAAAACAGCTGATGGCACGCATTGGTAAGGCATCTACACCGGAGGACCGGAAAGATCTGATCGTGGTTGGCACGCAGGTGATGGAGCAGTCGCTGGATATTGATCTGGACGTTCTTATTACAGAGCTTTGCCCCATGGATCTGCTGCTGCAGCGCATCGGACGGTTGCACCGCCACCGCCGCAGCCGCCCCGCCCCGTTGCAGCAGGCCTGCTGCGCGGTGTTGGACACCGGGGAAGAAGCCTTTGATGCAGGCAGCGAGGCGGTATATGGACAGTGGCTGCTCTGGCGCACCCGGAAGTTTCTGCCCCGGAGCATCCGGCTGCCGGAGGAGATCTCTCCGCTGGTGCAGCGGGTCTACGGTTGGGAACGGGAAGTTCCCGGCGGGGCGCAGGGGGAGGAAATGCGCTGCGTATATGAGCAGACGCAGGAGAAAAAGAAAGCGCGCGCCGAGGCGTACCTTGTGCCGCAGCCGGAAACGCACCGGTTGGCGCAGCTGAATACGCTGGACGACTGGATGCAGAACGAGGGTGCCCGCTCTGACCCGGCGGCGCGGGCAGCAGTGCGGGACGGCGACCCCTCGGTAGAGGTGCTGGTAATGCAGCGCCGGGCAGACGGCAGCATCCACTTTCTGCCGTGGCAGGAGGGTGGCTGTGCCGTAGCGGCCGACAGCCCGCCCCCATCGGAAACGGCACTGAAGATCGCCCGGCAGAAGCTGCGGCTCCCGGCAGTGTTCGGCAAAGCGTGGAAGGTGGACGGGGTCATCCGGGAACTGGAAGCAGACAACCGCAGCCGCCTTGCGGCATGGCAGCTGTCGCCGCTGCTGCACGGAGAGCTGGTCCTGCTGCTGGACGAAAACCTGACTGCCCGGCTTGCGGGCATGGAGCTTTGTTATGACCGTGAAAACGGCCTGTATTACCAAAAGGAGGAGACGGATGAAGGAAATTGAATTCAACCTGTTGGATGAACCGTGGATACGGGTGCGGCTGCGGGACAACACGGTGCGTGAGGTGTCCCTGACCGAGGCACTGGTGTCGGCGCAAGATTATGTGGAGCTTGCGGGTGAGATGCCCACCCAGAATGCCGCCGTGCTGCGGCTGCTGCTGGCGGTACTGTTCACTGTGTTTTCCCGGGTGGATGCAAAAGGAACCCCCAAACCGCTGGCACAGAGCGATGATGCACTGGAGCGCTGGAGCGAGCTGTGGCAGCTGGGGCATTTCCCGGCAGACCCTGTCCGGGATTATCTGGAACAGTGGAAAGACCGCTTCTGGCTGTTCCACCCGGTACATCCCTTCTGGCAGGTGCCGCAGGCAAAGAGCGGCACGGAATATGGAGCAGCCAAACTCAACGGTGAAATGTCGGAAAGCGGCAATAAACTCCGGCTCTTTCCACTGTATGCGGGACAGAGCAAGGAGCAGCTGAGCTATCCGCAGGCGGCGCGGTGGCTGCTGTGCGTGAACGGCTATGACGACACCTCTGCGAAGCCAAAAGGAAAGGGACTTCCGTCCGTAGGAGCCGGGTGGCTGGGCAAGATCGGTTTTATTCAGGCACAGGGCGATAATCTGTACGAGACCCTGATGCTGAACCTGACGCTGCTGCGCGATGGCCGGGAATGCTGGGGCGAAAGCAAGCCCTGTTGGGAATTGGAAGCACCAAAGAGCGCGGAACGGACAGAAATTTGCTGCCCGGACAACCCGGCGCAGCTGCTTACCCTGCAATCCAGAAGGCTGTTGCTGCACAGGACAGGGGAGAATGTGGATGGGTTCTGTCTGTTGGGAGGAGATTTCTTCCCCAGAGAAAACGTCTTTGCCGAACAGATGACCATCTGGCGTACGATGCCAATCAGGAAAAATGAACCGGTGGTGTTGGTGCCCTGCCGTCATGACCCGGCCAAACAATTCTGGCGGGAGTTCCCGGCGGTCTTTTGTCAGGACAGCGGGCATCGCCCGGGCGTTGTATGCTGGATCGAAAAGTTGCAGGAAAAGAGATTGAAACTTCTGGATCCCCGCAGAAAGGTACATTTCCGCATCTCCGGTGTCCAATATGGCGATAAGGACTTCTTTGTAAATGATTCTTTCAGCGACAGCCTGACCTTTCAGGCAGGGATTCTGGATGAGATAGGGCGCCCATGGCAGAGCCGGATCGTCAGAGAAATCGAACGCTGTGAACAGACAGCGGCGCTGATCGGGCGTTTTGCACAGGAGCTGGCAATTGCCGCCGGTGACCGGAATGAAAATGCAGGCGGCGCGGTTCGTGCACAATTCTACTTTGCAGTGGACCAGCCTTTCCGGCAGTGGCTGCAGGCGATCGACCCGGAGCAGGACGACCCGGATGAGGCAGCGCTGCGCTGGCAGGCGCAGGCACGCAGCATCGCGGAAAAGCTGGGAAAACAGATGGTGATGGAGGCCGGAAATGCCGCCCTGAAGGGACACCGCATTGTGGTGGATAAGGACAAAAAGACCGAGCGCACCATCCTGTATACCTCGCCGAAGGCCTATAACCGTTTCCGCACAAAGCTGTGGGAGATCTATCCCAAAACAGAACCATAAAGGGGGAATTGTATGAAAACACAGGATGTCAGAATATATACGGCACAGCAGCTGCACAGGATTCAGGCACTGCCGGACAACCAGCGGCGGGCCGAGCTGGCAAAGCTGCGGCGCGGCATCGGCCATGCGCCCGGCGATCTGCCGGAGCTGTGGGGAAGTTTTTTGCTGGAAATGCCGGAAAACTTTCAGAGCCGCAGCGGCCCCTCGGCGGCAGAGTGGGCGGTCTACATTGCCCTGACCCTGTATGCCGTGCATCAGCAGGGGAACGACCGCCCCATGAACTGCCCCGGAAACACGCTGGGGCGTGCGGTGCGGCAGCTGGCAGAGCGGAACAGTGCCGGACAGGACTGGACCGAGGCCAGCGTGCTCCGGCGCTTCAATGCGCTGGCCACCGCAGAAGAAATTACCGAGATCAGCCACCATCTGCGGGGCATGATCCAGCTGCTGAGCGCGGCAAAGGATGGCGGCATCCCGCTGGATTATCCGCAGCTTGCGGCAGACTTGTATGAATTGCAAAGCACCGACCCGCGGTATGCGCAGACCCCCGCCAATGTCCGTCTGCGGTGGGGACAGGACCTCTACCGCGACCCGAAGCCTGCACCGGATGAGAAAGAAAAGGAGAATTGATCATGAATAAGCGCCTGTATGTTGATTTCCACATTTTGCAGACCGTCCCGCCCAGCTGCATCAACCGGGACGATACCGGCAGCCCCAAAACGGCCGTGTACGGCGGTGTGCTCCGGGCCAGAGTTTCCTCTCAGGCATGGAAGCACGCCATGCGCGCTGCCTTTGCCGAAAACGCCCGGCTGGATGTGGGCAAGCGCACCAAAAAGGCAGCAGAACTGGTGAAGGAGCAGATCCTTGCACTGGCCCCGGAACTGGATGCAGACAAGCTGGCAAAGAAAGCGCTGGAGAATGCGGGCATCAAGAGCGACGACAAGGGCACCAAGGCTCTGTTCTTCATGAGCACTGCGCAGGCAAAGGCATTGGCAGAGCTGGCTGTGGAGGGCTCTGCGGATAAAAAGCAGTATCGGGATGCCCTGAAAGCAGCGCCCTCGATGGACATGGCGCTATTTGGCCGCATGGTGGCAGATGATCCTTCTCTGAACTATGACGCCGCTGCGCAGGTGGCGCACAGCATCTCCACCCATGCCGTGCAGAACGAGTACGATTACTTTACCGCCGTGGATGACTGTCAGGCAGAGGACAACGCCGGTGCAGGCCATCTGGGCACGGTGGAGTACAACTCCTCCACCCTGTACCGCTATGCCACGGTGAACGTGATGGAGCTGGCCGGGCAGCTGGGTGCAGCGCAGGCCGCGGAAACGGTGCGGGCCTTTGGTGAGGCGTTCCTCTTCTCCATGCCCACCGGCAAGCAGAACACCTTTGCAAACCACACCCTGCCGGATGCTGTATATGTGACCCTGCGGGAAGACCAGCCGGTAAACCTGTGCGGCGCGTTCGAGCAGGCCGTGCCCCGCAGTGCGCAGGGCTATGCCGCGCCGTCCAAGGCGGCGCTGGCACAGTATGCGCAGCAGATGTACAACAGTTTTGTCGAGGCTCCGGCCCAAGGCTTTACCGTGGGCAGCGGCCTGGAGGCACTGGCTCCGGCGCAGACGGCAAAAACCATGCTGGACGCACTGGAAAAGGCTGTCCGGGACGCGCTTGCCGGAAATGAGGTGGAGTAATGGCTACGCTGTTGCTGCGGCTGGCCGCGCCTTTGCAGTCGTGGGGCGCAGACTCCAAATTTGAGACCCGCAAGACGGGCCGGGAACCCACCAGGAGCGGCGTCATCGGCCTGCTGACGGCAGCTTTGGGGCTGCGGCGGGACGAGCGCGAAGCGCTGGCCCGGCTGAGCGAGCTGCGGTTCGGCGTCCGCGTGGAGCGGGAAGGCCAGCTGCTGGTGGATTACCACACGGCAAAGACGCAGGACGAAAAGACCGCTTATGTGACCTACCGCCATTATTTGCAGGACGCCGTGTTTCTGGCCGGTATTGAAAGCGAGGATGCCGCCCTTTTGCAGCAACTGCAGCAGGCGCTGCTGCACCCGGCATTCCCGCTGTATCTCGGCCGCCGCTGCTGTCCGCCCACCCTGCCGCTCTGTCTGGGAGTACGGCCGGGCTGCCTGCAGGAGGTGCTGCAAGCGGAACCGCCCCTGTGCCCGGGGCGGCAGCGGCGGATGGTGCTGGATGCCGACCCGCAGGAGCCGGGCACAGCTCCGCAGCGGGATGTGCCGGTGAGCTTTGACCCGCATCACCGGCAGTACGGCTACCGCTCGGTACGGGAGCTTTGGCAGAAAGTGCCGGACAGCCCGGAAACTACGGAGCACGACCCGTTCCGGGAATTGTAAAAAAAGGGGGCGAGAGAATGTATTTATCACGGGTAGAACTCGATTCCACCCGCCGCAGCACCATGGCTGCGCTGGCGGCACCGCAAAAATTGCATGGTGCAGTGGAAAGCGCCTTTGCAGGGGAGCGCCGCCGCAGGCTGTGGCGGCTGGATCGTCTGGGAGAGCGGCTGTATCTGCTGCTGCTCAGCGAGGATGCGCCGGAGTTGTCCGGCGTGGTGGAGCAGTTTGGCACCGGAGCAGCTGCACAGACCCGCAGCTACGACCCGCTTTTGCAGCGGGTGGAGCCGGGCAGCCGCTGGAAGTTCCGGCTGACCGCAAACCCTACCAAAAGCTGCAAAGACACCCAAAACCCTGCAGCGCGGGGAACCGTGGCCGCACATTGCACGACACAGTACCAGAAGCAGTGGCTGTTGGAGCGCGCTGCAAAGCACGGCTTTGCCCTGCAGGACGAGGGATTTACCGTGACCCGGGTGCAGTGGCAGCATTTTGCCAAGCACGGCACCCGGCCGGTGACCCTGTTGGCAGTGACCTATGAGGGCGTTTTACAGGTGACCGATGCAGAGCAGTTCCGGGCACTGCTGTGTCAGGGCATGGGGCGCGGCAAGGCTTATGGCCTTGGGCTGATGACCATTATGCGCGGAGGAAACTGAGATGGACGAGATGCCGGGCATGATCCGGCCGGACCTGCAGGCGCTGCCGCAGGTGAAAGACCGGATGACCTTTCTGTATCTGGAACACTGTACCCTTGGCCGACAGGACGGCGCGATCACCGTTACAGACGAAAAAGGAATCGTTCAGATCCCGGCGGCAGGCATCTCGGTACTGTTGCTGGGGCCGGGCACACGGGTGACCCACCGCGCCATGGAGCTTATGGGCGACACGGGCGTGGGTGCTGTCTGGGTAGGCGAGCACGGTGTGCGGTATTACGCCCATGGCCGTCCCCTGACCACCCATTCGCAGTTGCTGCTGCGGCAGGCAGAACTTGTCAGCAACACCCGCAAGCACCTGGATGTGGTACGCAAGATGTATCAGCTCCGTTTCCCGGACGAGGATATCTCCCGGCTGACGATGCAGCAGCTGCGGGGGCGCGAGGGCAGCCGTGTGCGGCAGGTATACCGCAAAGCTTCCAAGGATACCGGTGTGCCGTGGAGTGGCAGACTGTACCGCCCGGAGGATTTTGCATCGGGCGATGCAGTCAATCAGGCGCTTTCTGCTGGGCATGCCTGCCTGTACGGTCTGGCGCACGCGGTGATCGTGGCATTGGGCTGCGCCCCGGGTCTTGGTTTTGTTCATGTAGGGCACGAGTGCTCCTTTGTGTACGATATCGCAGACCTGTACAAGGCCGAGGTGACCATTCCCATCGCCTTTGAGGTGGCGGCACAGGCCCCGGAGGATCTGCCTGCCGTGGTGCGCCGCCGTGTGCGGGACGCCATGGTGGAACATCACATTTTGGAGCGCATGGTGCACGATATCCGGTATCTGCTCCTGAATGCGGACGAGCGGGAACAGGAGCCGGAGGCTGTTTATCTGTGGGACAACAAGGTGGGTACTGTGGCCAACGGCATCAATTATTTTGAAGAAGAGGGGGATGAAACATCGTAGTTCTCACTATGACGAATTGTCCGCCGAAACTGCGCGGAGATCTGTCCAAATGGCTGTGCGAGATCAACACCGGCGTTTATGTGGGCAATGTGAGCAGCCGTGTGCGGGATGCTTTGTGGGACCGGGTGTGTCAGAACCTGAAAAACGGGCAGGCGACCCTGGTATTTACAACCGCAGGGGAGCAGCGGATGGATTTTCGTACCCACAATACCACATGGGAGGCCGTGGATTTTGACGGGATCAAACTGATGCGCCGACCACTGCCGCAGGCCGAACAAAACCAGATCGACCTGAAACCCGGGTTCAGCAAAGCGGCGCAGCAGCAAATGGCGCGGAAAGCAGGCAGAACAAAGACGGGCACAGGCGATTACACCGTGATCGATCTGGAAACCACCGGCCTGAAAGCCGCATCCGATTCCATCATCGAATATGGAGCGCTGCGGGTCCGGGACGGCGTACCGGTGGAGGAATTGACCATGCTGGTTTGTGGGGCAGAAAACGTCCCGGCAGAGATCACAGCCCTGACAGGGCTCAGCGCTGCGGAGTTGCAGCAGGGAACAGAACCACGGGAAGCGCTGCAAAGCTTTTTGACGTTTATTGGCAAAGACCCACTGGTGGGACATAATATTGCCTTTGATCTGGAGTTTCTGCGCATGGCCTGCAAACAATATAGCCTTCCGGCACCGACCAACCGCCGGATCGACCTTGCACAGCTTGCCCGCCGAAACCTTACAAGGATCGCAAATTATAAGCTGGTGACGCTGGCGCAGCATTTTCAGCTGGCAGAAAAAGTGGAACATCGCGCCCTGCCGGACTGCCGTCTGATACAACAGGTTTATTGCAAACTGAAGGAAACAGCGGTACAATAGCAACGGGAGGCACGGTGCTACGGGATCTTTTTAGTCTTTTCCCCGCATACGCGGGGGTGATCCCAATCGCGGAGGTGGCGTTGGTAACGGACTGGACTTTTCCCCGCATACGCGGGGGTGATCCCATCGACACCCCGCCCCAGCGCTATAAGGCCCCCTTTTCCCCGCATACGCGGGGGTGATCCCTATCTTGATATCACATGGTCGGATGATGCACTGCTTTTCCCCGCATACGCGGGGGTGATCCGCATTGGACAGTAAGTCATAAGTGACCGTCATACTTTTCCCCGCATACGCGGGGGTGATCCTAAACGCAGAAAGCTTGTACAGGCCCGCGTCTACTTTTCCCCGCATACGCGGGGGTGATCCTGCCCAGCCCGCGCGCAGTAAAAGAAAAAATGTCTTTTCCCCGCATACGCGGGGGTGATCCCATTTTGGGGGATCTCCGGCATCTTCTGGAAACACTTTTCCCCGCATACGCGGGGGTGATCCCGTTACCACCAAAGCTGTCGATATGCAGATTGACTTTTCCCCGCATACGCGGGGGTGATCCCCGCTGCACCGTGAAGTGCAGTCAGGGATCCAGCTTTTCCCCGCATACGCGGGGGTGATCCCACGGCCTGACCACGCGGCAGCGCAGCGGTCTTCTTTTCCCCGCATACGCGGGGGTGATCCCCGGCAGAGCACCCGGCTCATAACCGGGTCGTTCTTTTCCCCGCATACGCGGGGGTGATCCCGGCAAGCCTGCGACCTGGAGCGAGGGCAGCAACTTTTCCCCGCATACGCGGGGGTGATCCCTATATCACAGGGGACGGAACGCCCATAAAGCGCTTTTCCCCGCATACGCGGGGGTGATCCTCACCAAAGACGGCGAACTTTATCTACGCTATACTTTTCCCCGCATACGCGGGGGTGATCCCAAGAAAGTGCAGGTGGAGCGCTATGAGTAAGGCTTTTCCCCGCATACGCGGGGGTGATCCTACTCACAGCCCAAAGAGCTACCTGCCGGATACCTTTTCCCCGCATACGCGGGGGTGATCCCGCTGCGGAATTTGTGGAAACACAGATCCGGCACTTTTCCCCGCATACGCGGGGGTGATCCCGCTGCGGAATTTGTGGAAACACAGATCCGGCACTTTTCCCCGCATACGCGGGGGTGATCCTGGAGCGGCTGTCTGAACCGCCACGCTCATACTCTTTTCCCCGCATACGCGGGGGTGATCCCGAGAGAGAGAGGGAGAGCGCCGCAGGCGCTCTCTTTTCCCCGCATACGCGGGGGTGATCCTCCCCCTTCTTCCCCGGATTCCGCCGGGTCGATCTTTTCCCCGCATACGCGGGGGTGATCCCGGCATGGATGCTGACTTCCTCGAAGTCATCGCCTTTTCCCCGCATACGCGGGGGTGATCCTTTGGTAACTCAGGTTTTTGCTTGACAACTCGGCTTTTCCCCGCATACGCGGGGGTGATCCCGGCTTGGTTCCCGGTCCTGCCGCCGGAAAACACTTTTCCCCGCATACGCGGGGGTGATCCTGTAAGTATACATGTTTTTATCCGTTCTCTATACTTTTCCCCGCATACGCGGGGGTGATCCCAGGCCTCGCCAGTGGTCGATGTGGGATAAGGTCTTTTCCCCGCATACGCGGGGGTGATCCCGCGAGAAATAGTCTGCAAAAAGTCTGCGAAAGCTTTTCCCCGCATACGCGGGGGTGATCCTACTGCGATGCCTGCCGCAAGCTCCGAAAAAAAGCTTTTCCCCGCATACGCGGGGGTGATCCTTACTGTGGACGGAAATGGTCATGTCAGTGCGGCTTTTCCCCGCATACGCGGGGGTGATCCTTAGGTTATCGCAGTCAACGTTTTTCGGCGCTGCTTTTCCCCGCATACGCGGGGGTGATCCGTTGCAATAGTCAAAAGCCAAAATGATTGCTGTCTTTTCCCCGCATACGCGGGGGTGATCCCGAGAAGCTGGCAACACTGTCCAGTCCTTCCGGCTTTTCCCCGCATACGCGGGGGTGATCCTTGAATATACCGTTCAAGCCAGCAAAGATTCCGCTTTTCCCCGCATACGCGGGGGTGATCCTGCAACACCGGAAGCGCGTGCAGCCGCAAAAGCCTTTTCCCCGCATACGCGGGGGTGATCCTATCACTCATGGTTCCGCACCCTCTCGTAGATCCTTTTCCCCGCATACGCGGGGGTGATCCCAAAAAGCAGCGCGAGGTATGCGAGGAACTGGGCTTTTCCCCGCATACGCGGGGGTGATCCCAACTTCTACGGCTTGCAGCAGCTGGCCTTGAACTTTTCCCCGCACACGCGGGGGTGATCCCACTTCCAACGCGGGCGTGTTCAAACTGAACTTCTTTTCCCCGCATATGCGGGGGTGATCCCGTTTGACGCTTCCGAGCACATCGCATGGGAAACTTTTCCCCGCATATGCGGGGGTGATCCCTGGAACGTAGAACCGCCGCCGTAGGTGGTGTCTTTTTCCCCGCATTTGCGGGGGTGATCCTCATAGCCGTTGGTCTCCTTTGTTGCTGATTTTCTTTTCCCCGCATACGCGGGGGTGACCCTTTTCGCACATAAGCGAGGATACTGCGGTGCAACTTTTCCCCGCATGTGCGGGGGCTTATTTGTATGCTCATGCATGAGATGAAAGGCGTTTACCGCAGGGCAAAAGTGTGCCCGGGCGTGATTGATTCAGCTTGTGCATTGTGGTAATATAAAGAAAAAACAGGAGGCTTTGGTATGAAACGTATCTGGATGACCGCGGCGGCTGCGGTGCTGGCGCTGGGGATGCTGGCCGGTTGTAGTGGAATAGACTATCCGCCTTCCTCTTCTCAGCCGTCCTCGCGCCCCAACGGCGGGACTTCGTCGTCAAGCTCTGCGACCGGCGGCAGCACCGGCAACACCGGCAGTTCCAGCAGTTCCGGCAACACCGGCAGCTCCGGCAGTGCAAGCAGCAAGAACGATGGTGCAAGCACATCGTCCAGCTCGACTGCTGCCAGCTCCAAGCCGGAGGAAACATCGCCGTGGCAGTACAGAGAATCGGGCGATGTGCTTTATCTGACGGGTTACAGGAATGCGGACGGCAGCGGATTGAGCGGCGATGTGGTGATCCCGGACAAGATCCATGGGATGACCGTTGTTTCGATCGAAAGCAGAGCGTTTGAAAGCAATACCGGTATCACCTCTGTTACCATTCCCGGCACGGTGATAACTGTCGGGCAGTATGCGTTCCGAGGCTGTACTAACCTGAAAAAGATCACCCTGCAGGAGGGTGTGTGGAAGATCGGCTACTATACCTTTGCAGGCTGCACGAACCTTACGGAAGTAAAACTCCCCTCGACGCTGAATTACATTGAAAATCTGGCGTTCGGCGGCTGCGCGAATCTGGAGCAGATCGTTATCCCGGAAAATTCCAAAGGGAAGGAAACGAAGGTCCAGCATTGCGCCTTTGAAAATTGTCCCAAGCTGAAAAAGGTCTATTTCCCCAAGACGCTGAAAACGATCTACTATCCGTTTACCGGGAATACCAGCGTGGATTATATCTATTATGGCGGCACCCAGGAGGATTGGGCAAAGATCAATATCACAGAGGGAAGCATAAGCAGTGCGGCTGTGATCCTGTATAAACAGAAACCGGCAGATATCAATACGACACCGCAGGAACCGGAGGATGATCTGGGCGACCCGAATGCGGACGAACTGCTTTACACCTTCCGGCAGGATGTGTTGAGGACCTTGAATGTCCGCCGTGCCAAAGCAGGCCTGAAACCGCTCAGGATGAATAACAAAGCGCTGAACGAGGCAGCACAGCAGTGCACACGAAACCCGGATCTGAATCCCTGGCAGCTGTTAAACGAGAAGAAGGTCTTCTGGTCTAAGGCATGGTCGTGTGGCGGATGGTTCGCATTCGGCGAAGTGAGCAAAATGGCAAGGGACGACTGGTATCCGGATGCCGTTCTGAACGCAAACTACAAGACGATCGGCGTCGGGATGCTGGACGGCGCATGGCGCATCTATTTTATCGGCTGATCCTATCCATAAAGCAAATGTACCGCCCCGGTTTCCGCAGCAGGAAGCCGGGGCGGTTTTTGCTGCGGATCAGGGCAGATGCTCTGGCGGCAGCATCTACATGGGAAAGCGAAAAATACTTGAAACATTCCTGTATTGGTGCTAAAATCATACTGCTGTAGTGTGCGAAAAAATAAGAGGGATAGCAGAAAACAGCCCGCTGCACATAGAGGATGTGCAAAAGCGGAAGGATAGTGGGGGAAAGCTCTGCCCGGCGGGATGGAACAGTGCAGGAAAAACGTATCCGCCCGGACCGGTGCAGGAAGTGCAAAAACAGAGGGGATAAAATGGAAGAAGAACAGAATTTTGATGCAGAAAAATTCCTGGCAGAGCTGGGGATCCGCAATCTGCCGGGCGGGCTTCATTGCTGCGAAAATGCGCCGGAGCGCGGCTATCCGTTTATTTATGTCAGCGACCGGTTCCTGGAGATCCTGGGCTGGAGCAGAGCGGAGTTCCGGGAAAAATTCCACGACCGGTATCTGCCGCTGGTGCACCCGGAAGATCACGAGAGCGGGCTGCGCTACTGTGCGCAGGAAAATGCCGGGGCATACAGCAGCCAGGGCGACAGCGTGTTCCGCCTGCTGGGTAAAGACGGCTACCGCTGGGTGACAAGCGCTGCCCGGGAGGTATTGCAGGAGGGACGCAGCTACATTGTAAGCACCATCTCGGATATCACACGGTTTATGGAGCGCAAGATGCAGCTCAAACAGCAGATCCATACCCAGAAAGAAGCGCTGGAAGCCGCCAACCAGAACCTGATGCGGATGATGCAGCAGATGCAGGCCCAGAAGAACCAGCTCGATCTGACCAATGCGCAGAATATCGAAAAAGAGCAGCTCTACCAGAAAGAGCTGAACAGGGATGCCCTGACCAACGCCTATAACCGCCGCTATTATGAAGAGGTGGCCCGCAACTGCATCGGCCCTGCAGGCATCGCACTGATGGATGTGGACGATTTCAAGATCTGCAACGATACCTATGGGCATCAGGCCGGTGATACGGCGCTGGCAACTGCGGCAAAAGCCATCCGCTCCTGCATCCGGGAAACGGATCTGCTGATCCGCTATGGCGGAGATGAGTTTTTGCTGGTGATGCCCGGCATCCCCGGCGATTTTCTGCGCCAGAAGCTGGAGCAGATCCGCGATGCCGTGCAAAAGGCGGTGGTGCCGGGCTATTCCCACTTCCGGCTCTCGCTGAGCATCGGCGGAGCCATGCAGACCCTTGCCGACCCGATGGAAACGGTGGTGCACCGTGCGGATCTGCTGATGTACCAGGCCAAGGCCCGCAAGGATGCCGTGGTGGTGGATGTGCAGGGCAGCCGCCTGGCTGTACAGGCAGAAGATCTGCAGGAAAAGCCGCAGATCCTGCTGGTGGACGACTCCAAAATGAACCGCATGATGCTGGCCGAGATCCTGGGCCAGGACTACCGCATCCTGGAAGCGGAAAACGGGCAGGTGTGCCTGGAGCTGCTGCGGGCAGAAGCCGGCAGCATCGCACTGGTGCTGCTGGATATCAACATGCCGGTCATGGATGGCTTTGAGGTGCTGAAAACCATGAACGCCAACCACTCCATCGAGGATGTGCCGGTCATCATGATCTCCAGCGAGGACTCGGAAGAAGCCATCCGCCGCGCGTACGAGCTGGGGGCCAGCGACTATGTCAGCCGCCCCTTTGATGCAAGGATCGTGTACCGCCGGGTGGCCAACACCATCAAGCTGTATGCCAAACAGCGGCGGCTGGTGCAGATGGTATCGGACCAGATCCGTGCGCGGGAAAAGAATACCGATATGCTGGTGGGCGTGCTGAGCCAGATCGTGGAGTTCCGCAACGGGGAGTCCGGCTCCCATGTGCGGCATATGCGCATCATTACCGAAACCCTGCTCCACCGCCTGATGGAGATCAGCAGCCGCTATGCCCTCAGCCCGGAAAAGCAGGATGATATCCCGCTGGCTTCGGCCCTGCATGATATCGGCAAGATCGGCATTGACGAAAAGATCCTCAACAAGCCCGGCAGGCTGACCCCGGAGGAATTTGCGGTGATGAAGACCCACAGTATGCTGGGGGCCGAGATGCTGCAGAAGATGGATAATTTTGCCGAGGAACTGCTGCTGCAGACCTCCTACGAGATCGCCCGCTGGCACCATGAGCGCTGGGATGGCCGGGGTTACCCGGATGGGCTGAAAGGGGATGCCATCCCCATCAGTGCGCAGCTGGTCTCCATCGCGGATGTGTACGATGCCCTGACCAGCGAGCGGTGCTATAAAAAGGCGTACTCCCACGAGACCGCGATCCAGATGATCCTGGATGGTGCGTGCGGTGCGTTCAACCCATTACTGCTCCAGTGCCTGACCGATGTGCAGGCGGATCTGAAGCAGGAACTTTTACGATGGTAATGTGAGGAAAGTTGGCGTGATACATAAGCAGACAAATAAAAAGATCGCCCGCCGCGCATTTTTAAAAGCATGTGCGGTGCTGGCAGCCGCCGGCGGGCTGACCGCCTGCGGCAAAACGAAAGCTGCAGGGGAAAAACTGCCGCAGATCACGGTGGGAAGCGACACCTACCCGCCCTATATCTATCTGAGCAACGATGGCGTGCCCACCGGGATCGATGTGGACATCGCCACCGAGGCGTTCCGCCGCATGGGCTACACTGCCCGGTTTGAAGCCATTGCCTGGGAGCAGAAAAAGACCCTGGTGGAAAGCGGCGCCATCGACTGTATCTGGGGCTGTTTTTCCATGCAGGGCCGGGAGGAGCAGTACCGCTGGGCGGGGCCTTATATGGTAAGCCGTCAGGTGGTCGCGGTGGATGCGGCCAGCGATATCAATACATTGGCCGATCTTGCCGGAAAGACCGTTATGGTGCAGACCACCAGCAAGCCCGAGGAGATCCTGCTCAGCGGCACCGACCCGCGCATCCCGCAGCTGGCAGAGGTGCTCAGCACCGAGATCCGCAGCGTGCAGTATGCCATGCTCAACTGCGGCTATGTGGATGCCATTGCCGCCCACGAGACTGCGATCCTGCAGTATATGCAGGACTGCAATGCATCGTTCCGCATTCTGGAAGAGCCGCTGCTGGTCACCGGTCTGGGCGTAGCCTTTGCCAAAAACGATAAAAGAGGGCTGGATACCCGGCTGAACGAGGTGCTTGCGCAGATGTATGCGGACGGCACGCTGGAGCAGATCGTCGGCGCATATCTGGAAAACGCAGCGCAGTATCTGGAGGTGGACGGCATTGGAACATAAAAAAGGCATGGCCCCCGCGAACCTGCGCCTTGCGGCAGTCTATCTGCTCGTTGGCGTATTGGTGCTGCTGGCTGCAACGGTCTTTTCCGGACAGCGCGCCCTGAAAGACACCGAACAATACTTTGTGCAGACCATCGATTTTATCAAGACCCAGTCCACCAGCTTTGAAAAATATAACGATACCATTACGGCAAAGGCACTCCGGCGTGCGGCGGTCTCGGTGGATCAGCTGGCAGAGGATGCTGCCATCGACCTGTACGATCCGGAAAGCCTGAAAACACAGGCCGAAAAGCTCTGGCTCAGCGGCATTGCCGTGCTGGACCCGGCAGGGGAGCTGCTGTGTGAGTACACGGCGGACGGCATCGGCTATGCACAGTTTGCCGGGAAGCTGAAACAGGACATGGCGCAGGATGCGGTTTATTATCCGCAAAAGACCTACCTCAAGCGCATTCTACTGGAGGATGGCACGGCGGTGGATATTGCCGCCCGCCGGGCACAGGCAGCGCAGGTGGTGCTCCTGGCCTACCGGGTGACCTCCGCCTCCTTTGTAAACGGCACCGCGCTGTCCATCCAGAGCGTGCTGGACGGCTATCCCCAAAAGGTCAGCGGCACTTTGTGCATCGTGCAGGATAACCGGGTGGTCGCCGCTAACGACCCCGCCCTGATCGGGCAGGATGCCACAGACAGCCCGCTGGTGCAGGGTGTCCGCAAGAATGGAACAGCAGAGACCCTGACCTGTACCCGCGGATGGAATGGCTCCGGCTGCTATTTTGGCATGTACAGCAACGGGCGGAACTTTGACCTGTATGCCTACGTGGGCGAAAAATCGGTCTTCCGCAATTCCCACACGGCCATCCTGGCCGCGCTGATCCTGTATCTGGGCTGCGTGGCGGTGCTGCAGATGCTGCGCCACCGCTCCATCAAGGCGATGGAACAGCAGAAGCAGGCGCAGGAGAAAAAGTATCAGACCCAGCTGGAAGAGCAGAACCGCAAGCTGGAGATCGCGCTCCAGCACGAGGGTGCGGCAAACCGCGCCAAGCGGGAGTTTCTGTTCAACATGAGCCACGATATCCGCACCCCCATGAACGCTATCATCGGCTTTACCTCGCTGGCGGCGACCCATATCGATAACCGGGATCAGGTGCTGGATTACCTCAAAAAGATCTCCATCTCCAGCCAGCACCTGCTCTCCCTCATCAACGATGTGCTGGATATGAGCCGTATCGAGAGCGGTAAGGTAAAGCTGGACGAAAAGGCGGTGCATCTGCCCGACCTTATCCATGATGTGCGCTCCATCATCCAGCCCAACATCACAGCCAAGCGTCTGGCGCTGTTCATCGATACGATGGATGTGGTGGACGAGGATATCATCACCGACCCGCTGCGGCTGAACCAGGTGCTGCTGAACATCCTGTCCAACGCCATCAAATTTACCCCCACGGGCGGCATGATAAGCATCCGCATCGCCCAGAAAAACGGTGCGCCCAAGGGCTATGCAAGCTACGAGTTCCACATCAAGGACAACGGCATCGGCATCGACAAGGAGTTCCAGAAGCATATCTTTGAGGAGTTCAGCCGGGAGGAAAGCTCCACCGTCAGCGGCATCCAGGGCACGGGGCTGGGCCTGTCCATTACCAAGAACATCGTGGACCTGATGGGCGGCACCATCTCCATCGAGAGCGAGCCGGGCAAGGGCAGCGAGTTTATCGTGGGCCTCTGCTTTGCACTCAGCGGGCAGAAGATAGAGCTGCGGCAGATCCCGCAGCTGGAAGGGCTGCGGGCATTGGTGGCGGACGATGATACCGACACCTGCCTGAGCGTGAGCACCATGCTTTCCAAGATCGGGATGCGGCCGGAGTGGACCATCTCCGGCAAGGAGGCAGTCATCCGCACCCGGTATGCGGTGGAGCAGGGGGATGCTTTCAGCGTGTACATCATCGACTGGCTGATCCCGGACATGAACGGTATCGAGATCGTGCGGCAGATCCGCAGGGTGATCGGGGACAGCTGCCCCATCATCATCCTGACCGCCTACGACTGGGCGGATATCGAGGACGAAGCCCGCGCCGCCGGCGTGACCGCCTTTTGTGAAAAGCCGCTGTTCCTCTCGGAGCTGCGCAGGGTGCTGGCGGAACCCTTCCGTGTGGAAACGGCGCATAAGCCTGCCATGCCGGCCGAGGCAGGCCTCCGGGGCAAGCGGATCCTGCTGGTAGAGGATAATGTGCTGAACCGCGAGATCGCCCAGGAGATCCTGCAGGAAAACGGCCTGCTGGTGGATACTGCCGAGGATGGTGTGGCAGCGGTCCGGAAGATGGAGCAGGCCGCGCCCGGGCAGTACGACCTGATCCTGATGGACATCCAGATGCCCCGGATGGACGGCTACGAAGCGACCCGGAAGATCCGCGCTATGGCGGATGCGCAGAAGGCGAACATCCCCATCTTTGCCATGACCGCCAACGCCTTTGAGGAAGACAGGCAGAACGCCCTGAAAGCCGGTATGAACGGCCATATCGCAAAGCCGCTGGACATCCAGCATCTGCTGCAGGTGCTGGCGGAGGCGCTGCAATAAAAGGGCAGGGGAACCGCTTATAGAACGCAGGATCCTGTAAAACGATAAAAGTATCTGCAACATCTGCTGCTGGAGCTATTTCAAAAGACCGGCGGCACTTGCTGCAGATATTTTTGTTTTCAGGGGAACGCACGCTCTCTCAGGCCCGTGGGAAGCTGCCGCGCAGCGATGAAAAAAATTTATTTTTCCCCCTTGACAAATGGCAGATGCAGGGGTATACTATGCATCGTGAACGGCGTTCAGGTTGGGAGGTGATCGCACGAACCCGATGGCAACGTCCAAGGCGGACATCCTGAAAACGAGCCGGGAGCTTATCCAGCAGAATGGATGGGCGGCGGTCAATATCCGTGCGGTGGCGGCAGCCTGCGGGGTATCCGTGGGATGCATCTACAACTACTTTGGTTCCAAGACCGAGCTGGTGAGCGCGGCGGTGGAAAGCATCTGGAACGATATCTTCCACCATCCGGACGACCCGGCAGTGTTTGCGGATACCCTGGCCTGCATCCGCTGGATGTATCAGCAGATGGAGTACGGCTGTAAGCAGTATCCCGGCTTTTTTACCCACCATGCGCTTGGCTTTGTGCGGCAGGATACCGCCGATGGCAAGCAGCAGATGCAGCAGACCTGGCAGCATATCCTGGATGAACTGACGATGGTGCTGACGCAGGACAAAAAGGTCCGGCCGGGTGCCTTTACGGCGGAGTTCAGCCCCCAAAAATTTGCGGGCATCCTGTTTTCCCTCATGCTTTCCGCAGTGGTGCAGCAGAATTTTGACCCCACGGCGGTACTGGAGATCGTCCGCAGGACCATTTATGAAACGTAAAAAACATCCCACAGCAGTGTGGGAGTTTTTTACGGCCAAAAATGAACAAGGTTCAACTTGGGCGCTGCAGCGTATGACCGCCGCAGCCCACAGACGGCAGGCTGCATGTTTAAGGCGCAGCCTGCACATTACAACGATGCAGTCCGGCCGGCAGCCGCCGACCGGATCGCCATAGAGCAGCAACGCAAACGAACCGTAAAGGAGCAAAATCTTATGAGAGCAATCATTGAGACCGTTTTCGACATTTTTTATCTTGTCACCGTCCTTACCGTGGGCATCCGCATGATCCGCGGCAGCAAGGAGAATACCCAGTTCCGCCTGTTCGGCCTGATGGCCGTGGTGCTGGGCGCAGGCGATTCCTTCCATCTGGTGCCCCGTGCGCTGGCACTGTGCACCACCGGCCTGGAAAGCTACGCCGTGCCCCTGGGCCTGGGCAAGTGGATCACCTCTGTGACTATGACCGTATTCTATGTGCTGCTGTACTACGTCTGGCGCAAGCGCTACCAGATCCAGGGCCAGAAGAACCTGACCACCGCCGTGTACGCCCTGGCTGCTGTGCGTGTTGTGCTGTGCATGATGCCGCAGAACCAGTGGCTGACCAACCACACCCCGCTGGCCTGGGGCATCCTGCGCAACATCCCGTTTGCGCTGCTGGGCCTGCTGATCATCGTACTGTTCTACCGCAGCGCCAAGGAGAACAACGATAAGGCTTTCCGCTGGATGTGGCTGACCATCGTGCTGAGTTTCGGCTTCTATATCCCGGTGGTGCTGTGGGCAGACATCAACCCCCTGATCGGTATGCTGATGATCCCCAAGACCTGCGCCTACGTCTGGACCGTGCTCATCGGCTACAACGCCATGAAGGCCGAAAACGGCAAGCAGAACTAAAGCTGCATAACAAAAAGCCCGTTGACAGGCAGCGATGCACTGCTCTGTCCGCGGGCTTTTTGCTTGTGCGTTTTTAGGTGCGGCTGCTCAGCCTTCGGTAAAGTATTCCGGGTGCACGCTGCGCGCCTGCTCTACCGAGAGCTTGTAGCGGTTCAGGTGGCTTTCCAGCGCTTCGCCCAGCTCCTCGGCGGTGCCATGCACCAGAGCCTCCAGGATCCGGGTATGGGCGGCGCAGACGGACTTGTTCTCGTTGGTCTGCAGGCTGAACTTGCGGATCCGCTCCACATGCTGCAGCTCGCCCAGCATATGGTCAAAATGTGCCTCCATGCCGGTGATCTCAAACGCCTTGCGGTGAAACTGGTTATCCAGGTCCAGCAGCCGGGTCTCCCGGTTCGGTACGGTGGGGTCGGCTTCCAGCAGGCGGTAGCGCTCGATGATCTGGCGGTAGTCCTGCTCCTGCAGGTCGGTCAGATGGCCGCGGGCGCGGTTCAGGATCTCTTTTTCCAGGGTAAAACGGGCAAACTGCTCCAGTTCCATCCGCCGCAGGTCGATGGGGGCCACATGGGTGCCGCTCTGGGGCTTGATGTCCACCATGTGGGCGATGTTGAGCATGATCAGCGCCTCCCGCATGGGGGTGCGGCTGATGCCCAGCTGCTCGGCCAGTTCCCGGTCGTTCAAGGGGTCGCCGGGTTTCAGCTCCATGGTGATGATCCGGCTGCGGATGGTCTGATACGCCAGTTCCCGCGCACTCAAAGATGCCATTGCAGTGTTCTCCCTTCGGGGTCTTTTGAGGTGTGATTGGTGATATATTAGTTATATGACCATATTACCCAACCACCGGGCGGCTGTCAAGAGCAGGAGCAACCGAAAATTGCGGCCAAATTTTTGCTATTTTGTTCAATGAAGTGTCCGGGCGGGGCGGTACACCACCGGAACCCACAAAAATGCCACGGCCAAACCGCAGAACACATCAATGACCGAGTGCTGCTTGGTGAACACGGTGGACAGGCAGATGAGGGCTGCCCATACCCAGGCCAGTACCTTGCGCAGGGGCTTGCCCTCCGCCAGCTTGCTGTGGCTGAAAGCCAGTGCCATGCAGGCAGAGCTTTGGCAGTGGATGGAGGGGCACACGTTTACCGCAGCATCCGCTTTCCACAGCATCTGCATGAGCCGCAGCGCCGGGTTATCCCGGCCAAGGGTCTCCACGGCGGGGCGCAGCTCCAGCCCGTTGGGCAGGATCATGTAGAGGATCAGGCAGAAGGTCATGCCCGAAAACATGGTCAGGCAGAGCTTATCATAGCTGGCAGTATCGCACCACCACAGCGCTGCCGTTACCCCGGCCAGCAGCAAAAACCAGCTGCAGTAGGGGAGCACGAACCACTCGTTGAAGGGGATCAGGTCGTCCAGCGGGCTGTGCAGGATGTATTTGGGGGCGGTGATGGTCAGATCCAGCCAGAAAAACCAGATCAGGTACAGTACCCAGTAAAGCTGATACCACAGGTGCGGGCGGCACCGGCTGCGCAATTGGTCAAGTTTCATGCCGTTTCTCCTATATTCCTAGATTTTGTATGAATTGACGCATTATTATAGCATATTCCGTCCTCTTGCGCAAATATCTGCGGTGCGATACAATAAAATAAACCACGATCCGCTGCGCCGCTGCAGGCGCAGCACAGTAAAAAGGAGCAGCCCATGCCACACCATTTTCCCGCCATCCGTCTGGTCGCACTGGATCTGGACGGAACCCTGCTGAACCACGAAGGCCACGTAACGCCCCGTACCCGCGCCGCTTTGCAGGCCGCTGTTGACCGGGGCGTGTTTGTTGTGCCCGCTACCGGCCGCCCGCTGGCCAGCCTGCCGCCGGAGGTGGCGCAGCTGCCCGGCATCCGCTACGCCATCACCTCCAACGGTGCGGCGGTATGGGACCTGGGCGGCGACCCGCTGGGCGCGGTGTACAGCCGCTATGCCAACGCAAAGGAACACCAGACCATCCAGCCGGTCTGCCTGGTGCACCGCCTGATGCCGGTGGAGACCGCCCGCGAGGCCTTTGCGGTATGCGAGAGCTGCCATGCCGACCTGCGGCTCTTTTCCGATGGATATGCCTGCACGGATGCGCGCAGTATCCGCCTGGCAGCCGCGCGTGCGGCCCAGAAAGACAGCACCGAAGCCCGCCAGCCCAATGATGGCCGCTTTACCATCCTGCGGGACGCGGCGGAGTGGATGAGCCGCCACGCCGCCGAGATCGAAAAGCTGTGCGTCTTTTTTGAAACTGCAGAGCAGGCCTCGGCTGCGCTGCCCCGCTTCCGGGCAGTCCCGGCGGTGGAGATCGTGCAAGGCTCGCCGAAAAACGTGGAGGTGACCGCTGCCGGGGTGGACAAGGGCGAGGCACTGCGCGCCCTGGCGGATCTGCTGGGCATCGACCATGCTGCCACCCTGGCCGTGGGCGATAGCGAGAACGACCGCGCCATGCTGGAAAAAGCCGGTGTGGCCGCCGTAATGGCCAACGGCATCCCGGCTGTAAAGGCCCTGGCCGACCTTGTGAGCACGGCAGACTGCGACCACGACGGCGTAGCGGAAATACTGGAAAAACTTGGTGTATAAGCCGGTTTTTGCAGGAAATCGTGCACAGTTTAACGAACTTTTCTCCCGCTTTTTGGGGACATTCGTCATTTTTGTGCAATGTATACAAGCTCTTATTCAAAACATTGTGCTTGTTGAGTATTACCAAAGCCGGGTCGTTCGTTTATACTAGTATCATAAGCGCGTAGGGGGGCATTGCGCCCGCACGGGCGAGACCCGGCGCACCGAGAGAGTACAAATATAAAAGGAGAAATGCGTTATGAATCCCATCGTAGAAAAGGTCTATCAGATCGGCATTATCCCTGTTATCGCTTTCAACAGCGTTGAGGAAGCCCTGCCCCTGTGCAAGGCTCTGGCTGAGGGCGGTCTGCCCGCAGCTGAGGTCACCTTCCGCACTGCCTGTGCAGAAGAGTGCATCCGCAAGATCCACGAGGAGATGCCCGAGATGCTGCTGGGTGCCGGCACTGTGCTGACCACCGAGCAGGCTGACCGTGCTATGGCTGCTGGTGCTTCCTTCATCGTTGCACCCGGCTTTGACCCCGAGGTCTGCAAGCACGTTATCGACAAGGGCGGCATCATGATGCCCGGCACCTGCTCTGCAGGCGAGATGCAGCAGGCTATGAACCTGGGCTGCGAGGCTCTGAAGTTCTTCCCCGCTGAGGCAAACGGCGGCGTGAACATGCTCAAGAACATCGGCGCTGCCCTCAAGGGCGCACGCTGGATGTGCACCGGCGGTGTCAATGCCAAGAACGTGAACGACTACCTGGGCTATGACCAGATCTTCGCAGTGGGCGGCACCTGGATGTGCAAGAGCGATGTCATCAAGGCTGGCGACTGGGCAAAGATCACTGCACAGAGCAAGGAAGCTGTTGACACCATGCTGGGCCTGAAGCTGATGCACGTTGGCATCAACACCGGCAACGAGGAAGAGGCCATGAAGATCGCTGAGCTGATCGGCGGCCTGCTGAACATGAAGGTGGCTCCCGGCAACTCCAGCATCTTTGTTGGCAACAAGGAGTTCGAGATCATGAAGAAGCCCGGCCGCGGCACCAATGGCCACATCGCCATCGGCTGCAACAACGTGGACCGCGCCATCTACCACCTGTCTCAGCGCGGCGTGAAGTTCGATCTGGACAGCAAGAACGTGAAGAACGGCAAGACCGTTGC
>CAKTFD010000010.1 GCA_934553285.1 uncultured Faecalibacterium sp.
TCGCTTCGTCAGTCCTGTTAACGCACACCCTACACAGGGCGCTTTTTATTCATGTCTACTAATTTGGGGGCGGTTCAAGGGTTAACCGCCCTGCGGCCTTTTTATTTTGTCAAAGCGCACAAAAAACGATAAAAAAGTTTTTCGCTTTTCAGAAATTGAAACATGCGCTACCAATCTGAAATGGCGCACTTATATTTGCAACCAAATCGAGTTCAAATCATGTTATAATTTTAGTGCAAAGAGGAAATCGGACTGGCCAGTCGTGAAAACCTTGGTATTGAAACAAATGAAGCAAGAACCAAAAGCAAAAACTGTAACTTTTTCTTTGTAGAGGACAAAACCATGAAACGATTACTCATCCGTGCTGATGACCTTGGCTACTCTGAAGGCATCAACTGCGGCATTGCGGCGGCGGTAGCAGCCGGACTGGTGCGCTCAGTGGGGGTGATGACCAATATGCCCGCAGCTGTCCACGGACTGGGGCTGCTGTATGGCCGCCAGCTTTGTCTAGGGCAGCACACCAACATTTGTGTGGGCCGGCCATTGACTGACCCCGCTCGCATCCCCAGTCTCTGTACGCCGGAAGGAGAGTTCAAACCCAGCCGCGCCTACCGAGAGGCCGCCAAAGAAGGCCGTGACTTTGTGGTGCTGGACGAGGCGATCGAGGAGATCGAAGCCCAGTATCGCCAGTTCAAAGCCTTGACCGGCCGCGAACCGAGCTATTTTGAGGGACACGCAGTGGCCAGCGCCAATTTCTTTCAGGGATTGGAAATCGTTGCCCAGCGGCACGGCCTGCCCTACTTTGCGATGGGCCGTCCCGGCGAGGCAGTAACCTTCCGCCACACCAAAGTGTACGCCTATATGCCTAGAGATTTTAAGGCATACGAGACCGACCCCTTTACTGGCGTACAGGATGCGGTGGCAAATGCTCACGAGGGCGGGTGTGACTTGATGGTTTTCCATCCGGGTTATATCGATGCCTATCTGCTGGACCATTCCAGCATGACGACCACCCGTTTACGAGAAACTTCTATGCTCTGCCGGCCCGAGGTACGCGCCTGGCTGGCGGAGCAGGATGTTCAGCTCGTCACTTACGATGATTTGACTTAAAATAGGAGGAATCAGTATGACAGACAATAAAAAGATCGCCGAGCAGGTTCTGGCGGCGGTAGGTGGAGCGGCCAATCTCAAGGATGCCACCCATTGCATGACACGCCTGCGTCTGTATCTGAAAGACGACAGCCTCCCCAAAGACGATGAGGTGAAAAAGATTTCCGGTGTGCTGGGTGTTGTGCGCGGCGGCCAGCAGTACCAGATCGTGATCGGCACCAATGTTCCGAAAGTGTATGAGGAACTGTGCAAGCTGGCAGGCATCAGCGCCAGCGCCGCCGTCAAGGATGATGCTGCTGCCGTCCAGGATGCCGCCATCACCAAACGGAAGCTGACCCCCAAGCAGGTGGGTAAGAATATCATGGGCTATCTGGCAGGCTGTATGACCCCCATGATCCCGGTGCTGCTGGCCGGAGGCTTGTTCCGTGCTGTCAACTCTATCTTTGGCCCCGACTTGTTGGGACTGTACACCCTGGAGAGCAACTTATATATCCTGTTTGATTTCTTGTACGATGCGGCGTTTTACTTTATGCCTATTCTGGTGGGTTACAATGCCGCTAAACAGCTGGGTGTCAACGGTATACTGGGTTCTTTCATCGGCAGTGTTCTAATGGTGCCCGATTTCGCGGCTTTTGCCACCAACGGTCAAACGTTCACGGTCTTTGGCATCCCTGCTACCGTGACCAATTACGCCCAGACTGTTCTGCCTGTTATGCTGTCGGTGCCCCTGTTCTGCCTGATTTATAAACTTGTCAAAAAGTTCATGCCCGACCTGCTGACGAGCGTTTTTACCCCGTTCTTCAGCCTGATTATTTCCATGCCCTTTATCCTCTGCCTGCTGGCACCTCTGGGTACCATTGTGGGTAATGCCATCAGCGGCGGTCTTGCCTGGTTTGGCATGACCACCGGCTGGTTCGGCGTGGCTGTCATCGCCGCTCTGTGGGAGTTCCTGGTTATGAGCGGTATGCACCTGGCTCTGATGATGCCCATGATGGCCGATTTCTTCGAGACCGGCATCATCAGCGGCCCCATGAATGCGGGCAACTTTGCGACTTGGGCATGTTTCGGTGTGGCTCTGGGCGCAGCGCTCCGCCTGAAAAACAAGGATGACCGTAGCACCTCCTTTGCAGCCTTCGCTTCTGGCATTCTGGGCGGCGTCACCGAACCCACTCTGTATGGCATCTGCTTCCGCTTTACTCGTTGCTTTGTAACGATGGCCGTTGGCGGCTTTGTGGGCGGCGCCATCGCCGGCATATTCGACCTCAAGGGATATGCAATGACCTCCCCCAACTTCCTGTCTCTGCTGGGCTATGTGGGTGGTACCAATGCCAACATTGTGGTTGGCGTGGTAGCCTCCTTTGCTTCTCTGATCGTGGCAGCTGTTCTGACTTATCTGTTTGGCTTTTCCCAAAAAGATTTGGAGAGCGTTTGACTGCGTGATACCATAAAATCAAAAAGGCTGGTGTTATCGACTTGACGAAACAAATGATTTTCCCCACCAATTTCCTCTGGGGCGCGTCTACCAGCGCCTTTCAGGTAGAGGGCGGTTACAACGAAGGCGGCAAAGGCGTTGCCACCACCGATCTGGGGGCACGCCGCCCCGGCATCGCCGACAACAAAGTGGCCGCAGACCATTACCACCACTGGAAAGAGGACGTGGATCTGATGGCCGAGCTGGGCCTGAAGGTCTACCGGATGGGCTTTGCCTGGAGCCGCATCATGCCGGATGCCACCTGCACCCCCAACCCCGAGGGGCTGGCCTTTTACGACAGGCTCATCGACTATCTGTTGGAAAAAGGGATTGAACCGCTCGTTACTCTCTATCACTTCGAGTGTCCGCAGGCGCTGGTGGACGCCTTCGGCGGCTGGCTCGACCGCAAGATGATCGACGCCTATCTGAAATATGCCGAGGTCTGCTTTACCCACTTCAAGGGCCGCGTCAAGCGGTGGGTCACAGTGAACGAACAGCTCATCGCCACCGCCGCCGGCATCATGAACGGCAACTTTGAGCAGGACAAGCAGAAGAACCTGCAGAACATCTACCAGATGAGCTATCATGTCTCGCTGGCCGAGCACCGGGCTATTTCGCTGCTGCGGCAGATCGACCCGGAAGCCCAAATCGGCCCGGTGTGTGCTATCCAGGTGGTCTATCCCCAGTCCAGTCGCAGCGAGGATGTTCTGGCTGCCGAGAACGCCGAAGAACTGATGGAGTTCTACCTGCTCGACCTGAGTATCCGGGGCGAATATCCGCCCTATGTGGCCAGCTACTTAAAGAGTCATGGACTTTACCCCCAGACGCTGCCCGAAGATGCAGCCGTGCTGAAAGCCTCGCCCCCCGACTTCATCGGCATCAACTATTATTTCAGCATTTGCGCCAAAGCCAAGGAGGGTCCCGTCAACTACGACCAGCCGCCCTTCTGGGTGTCGGACGCCTTCGACATCTGTGATAATCCCCACCTGCGCAAAACCGAGTGGATGGACAAGGGCATCGACCCGATGGGCCTGCATATTGGGATGCGCAAGGTCTATAATCGCTACCGTCTGCCCATGATCGTCACCGAAAACGGCATGGCCTACAGCGAGACCCTGGGCCCCGACGGCTGCATCCATGACCCCTACCGGATCGAGTACTTAAAGGAACACATTGAGCAGATCGGCATCATGATTGATGAGGGCCTGCCGGTGTTCGGCTACTGCCCCTGGAGCTTTGTGGATGTAGTGTCCAGCCATCAGGGCTTTGCCAAACGATACGGCTTAGTCTACGTGGACCGCACCGAGACCGATCCCAAGCAGTGCGCCCGGGTGAAAAAGGACAGTTTCTACTGGTATCAAAAAGTGATCACCAACAACGGCCTGACAGAATAAGCCATCACCTATTTTCCCCGCAGCCGTGCGGGCAACGTCCTGCGCTGCCTGCATGGCTGTTTTGTTGTTTGAAAGGAGTTTTTGTATGCATATCGCATTCGTATCGCTGGGCGCCTTCGGGCACATCAATCCTACCCTGGCCCTCGTCACCGAACTGGTGAAGAAAGGCGTCCGGGTAACTTATTTCACCACCGAAGCCTTCCGCACTATCATTGAGCCCACCGGGGCAAAGTTCGTCGCCGTACCCTCCTGGATGGCGGAAAACGACAAGCATAATGAGGACGGCGAAAAGAAAGAGGATGACGGCGGAGTGGCCGCCGCGGTGCCCTTCCTGTTCTTAAACGAGGCAGGAGCCTACATCGACACTGTGCTGGACACCCTGAAAAACGACAAACCCGACGCTGTCGTCCACGACTTTGCGGGCATTGCCGGCACAATCGCGGCGGACAACCTCAAGGTTGCCAACGTCATGCTCTACACCAGCTACCCCTCCAACGACAGCTACTCGGTAGCCGCCGGGTTCGAGAACTGCCCGCCGGACCACCCTCTGCGCAAGGCCGCGGCGCAGTTGGCCCAGACCTATGCCGAAAAATATGGCTGCCGCCTGCTGACCGTCAAGGAGATCTTCGACGGCCACGGGGACTTCAACCTGGTCATGATGCAGAAAAAGTTGGTTCCCAATTACGAGACTTTCGATGACAGTTTCGTGTTCACCGGGGTACAGATCGGCAAGCGGACCGCCTTCGGCAGCTGGAAAGCCCCCGACAACGGCAAGCCGCTGCTGTACTCTTCCCTGGGCACTGCCTTCAACAACTGGCCCGAGTATTACCCCATCCTGTTTGACGCAGTGCGGGACCTGGACATCAACGTCTTTGCCGCGCTCGGCTCCATCGACCCCGCCAGCCTGAAGGACATCCCCGCTAACGTGGAAGTCGGTCAGATGGTGCCCCAGCTGGATATCCTGTCCCAGGCGTCGGTGTTCATCACCCACGCCGGCATGGGCGGCACCGGCGAGGCCATTTACTATGGCGTGCCCATGATCGCCATCCCCCAGATGGAGGAGCAGGCCATCACCGCCCGCCAAATCAAAAAGCTGGGCCTTGGCTGCGCCTTTCTGGATAAAAAAGCCATCACCAGCGAGGGACTGAAAGCAGCTATCGTCAAGCTGCTGACCGAACCTTCTTATAAGGAGACGGCCCACGCCTTCAGCGAGGATATGCGGAGCCTGGGCGGGGCCAAGGCATCGGCGGAAGCCCTGCTGGCCTATTTGAAGCAGTAAGAATGAGATGAGACTAGTATTCTTCAAAAGATTCTACTATTGATCAAAATCTTTTGAAGATATATAAAATTCATGGAAGATGCGCCTGGTGGCCGGCGAGCCAAATGCCACTTATGTGACCATCAATCTGGGGGAGATCTACATTGCGGACAATATCAAAGAGAAGTCCTTCGGACTGGACGGGCGGCTGGATGAGCTGCTGCCTGCTCTCCGGGAGGCGTGCGAGGCATAGCGATTTACGTATTTTCCGGACATAGCAAAACCTCCTCGTGTAGTTCTATTACCCTACACGGGGAGGCTTTTTGTCTATTGTCTACTTTTTATGGGTCGGTTCAAATTTACACCTCTCCGGAGGTTTACGCAACTATTGGGATGGTCTCCAAAAAAATGCTGGACAACACCAGCTCAAAAATGGTGATGTCCGGCGTTTGTTAGATTTTCAGCCCGTGGCTCCCGGATGCGTTTTTCAAGTATTCCTCTGGATCACCGTTCAGAATCAAATCTGCATAGCCTAGCGGGTCATTGTAGATGAGGTAGTCCAGTTCTGCCCGCTGTGTCATGGTCACATCCAGCGCATCCTCAACTCCGGTGCAGTCGATGGAGATTTTTCTCCCATCCTGGAGCAGCAGTTCCACGCACCCGGTGTCCATGTTGAATTTGCAGGCTCTTTCATCGTACTTCATGTTTGTGTCCTTTCTGCCTTACGGCACCTTTACAGTTGTGACCTTTGTGATACGGTCTTTTTTCTGATAAGGTTTCGGACACACAGCCATCGGGAAGGAGCCGGAATTATCATTTCCGAAGAAAACAAAAAATCCGAACCCTTCTCCTATCGAGAAAAGGTTCGGATTTTCATGGTTTGGTGCGGATAAGAGGACTTGAACCTCCACCGAGTTGCCCCGATTAGAACCTGAATCTAACGCGTCTGCCAATTCCGCCATATCCGCATATTCTGTTGTGTTCGTGAGCTGCGACGCTCGGAACGATAGTTATTATACCAGATGCAGGAGAAATGTCAAGCCTTAATTTCAAAATTTTCCGACAAATTTTTGCGGCAAAGTTGGTGCACTCTGGATAGCGGCTGCGGGGCGCTTTTTGGTGCGAAGTGTGGTAAAATAAAATATACGTCTGGGCGGAGCCGGGCAATCACGAAAAACGAGGGAAAACTATGCTGAATGTAATCATCTTTCTGATCGGAGCACTCATCATGTTCTATATGGCGCTGCGCAGTGTGCGGGCACGCCAGCGGCTGCGTACAAAGGGCAGCTGCGTGCAGGCTACGGTAAGCGGCACGGTGCAAAGCCGTGACGGCGCAGCCTATGTGCTGGAGTTTACAACGGCGGGCGGCAGCCATCGGCTGCAGTACCCCAAGCCCGCCAAGGGCCGGCCTTTTGCCCAGGGCAGTGTGGTCACCCTTTATTACGACCCCGATGCACCGGAAAAAATGTACGTAGAGGGCGATAAGTCGGTGCTGGGGGCCGAGATCCTGTACATCGTCATCGGCGTGGCGCTGCTGGTGCTGATGGCTGCTATCATGAACTGAGAGAAGGGGGACACACCGTATGAAACTGGAACACTTTGGTATGGCCGAGCCGGGGGACTGCCGCCTGGTATTCACGGCCAGCGCAGAGGAGCTGGCTGCGGCACTGGCACAGGTGCAGGCTGCGCCGGATGCCCCGCAGGAGGAAGAAGAACTGCTGACGGAGGCGGTGAACCGCACCATTCTGGACGGCTTTTCCGCCCTCTACGAGCAGCTGGTGCAGGTGTATGCGCTGGTGCCGGTGACCGACCCGGATTTTGAGCTGCTGGCGGTCAACAAGGCCGAGGGCTTCCGGGCAGGGGCGCAGTTCTACGCCCTGCCGCCGCTGGAGCTGGGGCGGGATACCGGCTTTGTGCAGGCCATTGAGCCGCACCCCCTCCGCCGCCTGACCATTGAACTGGAGATCAACCGCAGCTATGGCGATGAAGAGCGTGCAGCCGATGCCGCAGGCAAGGCGGAGCTGCGCAGCCGGGTGACCCGGGAACTCTACGCCAGGCGCTGCGCTCAGGCCAAAGACCGGGCGGAGAAGGAGCTGGTGTGGCAGCTGGGCGATGAGGTGACCGGCCCGCTGCCCAAGCGGCTGGAAGCAGGCAATTACTTTGCGGAGCAGCGGCAGTTCAACCTGGGGCTGCAGGCCAACGGGGTCAACTTTGACCAGTTCCTGGCGGTGCGCGGGCAGACGGTGGAAGAATTTCGCCAGTGGCTGCACCGGCAGTCGGAGCGCAAGCTGCGCAGCTGGCTGGGGCTTTTGCTGGTGGCGCAGCGGGAGGGCCTGCAGCCTACCGAAGCCGAGGTGAACGCCGCCCTTGCCGACTGGAACGAGAAGCTGGACGGGGAGCGCACCTTCCCGGCCAACGATGCCCGCAAGGTGCGCCAGCGTCTGGCGCGGGCAAAGGCTGCGGCCTTTGTGGTGGAGCATTCCACCCTTACCCCGCCGCCGGCCGAGCCGCTGGTGCAGGAACTGGAAACTAAGTAATAACAAAAGGGAGAGATGCGGCGCATCTCTCCCTTTTGTTATTACTATAAGGACCGCTCAGGTCTGTACGCCCTCGAACTGGCTGTTGTAGAGCTTTGCATAGAAGCCGCCGCGGGCCAGCAACGCATCGTGATTGCCCTGCTCCACGATGTGGCCGTCCTGCATCACAAGGATGACATCCGCCTCCCGGATGGTGGACAGGCGGTGCGCCACGATAAAGCTGGTGCGGCCCTGCATCATGCGGGCAAAGGCTTTCTGGATGCGCACCTCGGTGCGGGTATCGATGGAGGAGGTGGCCTCGTCCAGGATCAGCATGGGCGGCAGGCAGAGCATCACACGGGCGATGCAGAGCAGCTGCTTCTGCCCCTGGCTGATGTTGCCGCCGTCCTCGGCGATGACGGTGTCGTAGCCCTCGGGCAGGCGGCGGATAAAACTGTCGGCGTGGGCGGCTTTGGCGGCCGCTATCACCTCGTCCAGGGTGGCATCCGGTTTGCCGTAGGCAATGTTCTCGCGCACAGTACCGGCCCGCAGCCAGGTATCCTGCAGCACCATGCCGTAGCTGCCGCGCAGGGAGGCACGGGTCACATCCCGGATGTCGCTGCCGGAAACTTTGATGCTGCCGCCGTTCACATCATAGAACCGCATGAGCAGGTTGATGAGGGTGGTCTTGCCGCAGCCAGTAGGGCCTACGATGGCGATGCGCTGGCCGGGCTGCACATCCAGCGACAGCCCCTCGATGAGCGGGCGGTCCGGCAGGTAGCGGAAGGATACATCCTGCAGCTGCACATGGCCGTCCGGCTGCAGGGCAATGGCGTTTTCGGCCTCCGGCAGCTGGTCCTCGGCATCCAGCAGCTCAAACACCCGGGCAGCGCAGGCCAGCGCGTTCTGCAGCTCGGTGACAACGCCCGAGATCTCGTTGAAGGGCTTGGTGTACTGGTTGGCGTAGCTCAAAAATACGCTCAGCTGGCCGATGGTAATGCCGCCGCGCACTGCGTACAGCGCACCCACAAGGCCCACGCCTGCGTACACGATGTTATTCACAAAGCGGGTGGCGGGGTTGGTCAGGCTGGAAAAGAAGATGGCTTTCAGGCTCACATCCTGCAGCCGTCCATTCACCTCATCAAAGGCAGCCAGGCTCTCGGCCTCGTGGCCAAAGGCCTGCACCACTTTCTGGCCTTCGATCATCTCGTTGACCAGTGCGGTCTGCTCGCCGCGCACGGTGCTCTGGCTCTGGAAGTAGCCGTAGCTGCGCTTGGCCAGAAAGCTGGCCACCACAAGGCTCAACGGGGTGATGCACACCACCACCAGCGTAATGGGCACATTTTCGCTGAGCATGAACAGCAGCGTGCCCAGAATGGTCAGCAGACCGGAAAACAGCTGGGTAAAGCCCATCAGCAGGCCATCCGCAAAGGTGTCAACATCCGCCACCATGCGGCTGACGATATCGCCGGAGGGGTGGCTGTCCAGATAGGACAGCGGCAGGGTCTGGATCTTGCGCAGGGCCTCGTTGCGCAGGTCCTGGCTGACCGAAAAGGTGATGCGGTTGTTGCACACGCTCAGCAGCCACTGGGCAACGGCGGCTACAGCAGCCACTACCAGAATGCTGACCACGATGTGCAGCACCCCGGCAAAGTCCACGTTGCCTTTGCCCAGCATTTTATCAATGGCATCGCCGCACAGGATCGGGATATACAGCTGGGCACCCACGCTTATGGCTGCTACGATCAGGCTGCACACCACAAAAAAGCTGTAGGGGCGGATCTTGTGCAGCACACGGGCCAGGGTGTCCTTGCGCTGCTGCGGGGTCAGCTTGCTTTTTGCTTTTGCACTCATGCTTCTGCATCCCCTTTCTTGAACTGGCTCTCGTAGATCTCCTCGTACACCGGGCAGCTGCTGCGCAGGGCGCTGTGGGTGCCGATGCCTGCCAGATGGCCGTCGTCCAGCACCAGGATCTGGTCAGCGTGCTGCAGGCTGGCGGCGCGCTGGCTTACGATGAACACGGTCAGCGCACCGGGCAAAGCGGCCAGCGCCTTGCGCAGGGCCGCATCGGTGGCGTAGTCCAGCGCACTGGCGCTGTCGTCCAGGATCAGGATATCCGGCTTGCCCACCAGCGCACGGGCAATGGTCAGGCGCTGCTTCTGCCCGCCGGAAAGGTTCCGGCCGCCCTGCTCCACCGGCTCGTCCAGCCCAAGGGGCTTTGCACGCACAAAGTCCGCTGCCTGTGCCGTTTCCAGCGCCGCCCACAGGTCAGCATCGGTGGCGTTTTTGTTGCCCCACAAAAGGTTGGAGCGGATGGTGCCGCCGAAGAGCTGTGCCTTCTGCATAACTACGGCTACCCGGCCCCGCAGGGCATCCCGGGGGTAGTTTTGCACCGGGCGGCCAAAGATCTCCACGCTGCCCTCGGTGGCATCGTAAAAGCGGGGGATCAGGTTCACCAGGCTGGATTTGCCGCTGCCGGTGCCGCCGATGACGCCGATGGTCTGGCCTTTTTTCGCGGTAAAGCTGATGTCGGTCAGGCTGGGGGCACCCGCTCCGGCGTAGGTCAGCCCTACATGGTCGAACCGCACGGCATCATCGGCCTTATCCGCAGCCGCTTCGCCCAGAAGCGCGGCGGGGAACGCCATGCCGGGTTTTGTATCCAGCACCGCCTGCACACGGCCTGCGCAGGCCAGCGCCTTGCTGACCTGCACGATGAGGTTGGCCAGCTTGACCAGCTCCACCAGGATCTGGTTCATATAGTTCACCAGTGCGATCACATCGCCGGAGGCCATGCCGCCCACGTTGATCTCGATGCTGCCGGTATACAGCAGCGCCACGATGGCGAGGTTGATGAGCACATAGGTCAGCGGGTTCATCAGCGCCGAGAGATGGCCTACCTGCAGCTGCATCCCGGTCAGCAGGCTGTTGGCATCCTCAAAGCGGTCGATCTCGCTCTGCTCCTTATCAAATGCGCGCACCACGCGCACACCGGTCAGGTTCTCGCGGGTCAGGCCCAGCACCCGGTCCAGCCGGGTCTGCACCGTTTTGTACAGCGGCCGGGTGACCACCATCACCCCGAACACCACTACGCTGAGCAGCGGGATGGTGACCACAAAGATCAGCGCTGCCCGGACATTGACCGTAAAGGCCATGATCATGGCACCCAGCACCACAAAGGGGCTGCGCAGGAACAGGCGCAGAAACAGGTTCAGGCCGCTCTGCACCTGGTTCACATCGCTGGTCATGCGGGTGATAAGGGTGCTGGTGCCCAGGGTATCCATCTCGGAAAAACTCAGGCGCTGGATATGGGCGAACAAAGCATGCCGCAGCGCGGTGGAATAGCCCACTGCAGCCTTGGCGGAAAAATACTGCGCGGTCAGGCTGCAGGTAAGGCCGATAACGGCCAGCAGCAGCAAAATGCCGCACCGCACCAGGATATAGTGCAGGTCGCGGGCTGCAATGCCTACATTGACGATGTCGGCCATCACCAGCGGCACAAACAGGTCAAAGGTGGCTTCCAGCATTTTGAAGAGCGGTGCAAGCACGCTTTCGCGCTTATAGCCCTTCAGGTAGCCAAGCATCTGATTCAAGACAGGGTTCCTCCTTTTTGGTTGAAATCCACCTTATTATAGCGCGGTGTTTGCAAAAAAGCTAGTGCCGCAGCCGGGTTTTGCATTGTACAAGCAGCCAAATCCTGTTATACTAGGGCTGATATTATAGGGAAGTATGGTGAGCACAATGGCAAAACGAACAGACGGCGGGGTGCGCTTCCGCCCGGTGGGCAGCCGCCGCAGCCGCACAGCACCGGTATACAGCCCGCGCGGCACCGGGTGCCCGGCCATCGAGCAGGCGGTACAGGGGCTGTATCAGGGGCAGAACGAGGAGAGCTTCTGGACCCTGATGAGCGCTTTGAACTATGCGCTGGAGCTGGAGACCCATGTGCTGGTGCCGCTGCAGATGGCGCTTTCGGCGCAGGGGGCACCGGCCCCCTGGGTGGAGCACCCCGTCCCGGCGGAAAAGGCCGAGGGGCTGGCGCTGTGGACGCTGCGCAACGATAAGGGACGCTGCTGGCTGCCGCTGTTCACCTCGGTGGCTGCGGCCGGTGCAGACCGCAGCACCGCAAGCCGCCCCATGGCCGACCGCACCCTGGAGCAGGCCATGCAGCTGGCACTGGATACCCAGGGCATCGATGGCGTGGTGCTGGACCCGTGGAGCAACTCTGCCTCGCTGGACGGCGCGCTGCTGAACGGGCTGCTCCACGCGGGCCACACCCCGGAAGGCCCCGGCGCAGAGGAAGCCGAAGCCGGGAAGGACGCTGCCCGCGCAGGCCAGTGGGAAACGGCGGTGGACTGCTACCAGAAGGCCGCAGAGCAGGGCAATGCCATGGGGCTTTCGCTGCTGGGCGAGTGCCTGTACAGGGGGCGTGGTGTGCAGAAAAGCATCCCGCAGGCGCGCAGGCTGTGGAAGACCGCAGCCGAAAGCGGCGAACCCATCGCCCTGCTGGACCTGGGCGATGACTGCGCGGCCCGGGGGGATAACGGCAAAGCGCTGCTGTGGTACCGCCGGGCGCGGCAGAGCGCGGCGGTGGTGCCGGATATCGAGTATACGCCCCGGGTCTGCCTGCGGCTGGCGCAGTACGAAACACGGTATACCGCCCGCAAAAAGGCGCTGGCCCTGGCGGCAGAGGCCAAGCAGGCCTTTACCATCCTGCAGCGGGAGCAGGAGCCGGATGCCGCCCGCTGGCTGCAGGAAACAGAGCAGCTGCTTTATGAGCTGACCCACGAGCCGCCCACGGCCCCGGCGGCATACAACATAGATTCTTTACAATTGGACTAAAAAATAGACACAGCCGTCCGGTAAGATAAACGGGAGAAAAAACAGCCCGCAGACACGGCGGGGGAAAACAGAGGAAACAGTATGAGCAAAGTGATCGGTATTGATCTGGGCACGACCAATTCCTGCGTGGCGGTGGTGGAGGGCGGCAAGCCTGTGGTCATCACCAATGCAGAGGGCGAGCGCACCACCCCCAGCGTGGTGGCTTTTACAAAGGATGGCGAGCGGCTGGTAGGCGGTGCGGCCAAGCGCCAGATCGCCACCAACTCCGGGCGCACCGTGTCCAGCATCAAGCGGCATATGGGGTCGGATTACCGGGCGCATATCGATGGCAGAGACCTGACCCCGCAGGAGATCAGCGCCATGATCCTGGCCAAGATCCGCCGGGATGCCGAGAGCTATCTGGGCGAGCCGGTGACCGAGGCCGTCATCACGGTGCCCGCCTATTTTGACGACAGCCAGCGCAAAGCCACCCAGGATGCAGGCCGCATCGCGGGGCTGAACGTGCTGCGCATCATCAACGAGCCTACGGCAGCGGCTGTGGCCTATGGCCTGGATAACGAGGCTGCCCAGAAGATCCTGGTCTACGACCTGGGCGGCGGCACCTTTGATGTGTCCATCATCGAGATCGAGGACGGTACCTTTACCGTGCTGGCCACCGGCGGCGACACTCATCTGGGCGGTGACGATTTTGACCAGCGCATCGTGGAATATGCGGTAGCAGAGTTCCGCAAGTCTGACCGCATCGACCTGACAAAGGATCCCGCGGCCATGGGGCGGCTCAAGGAAGAGGCGGAAAAGGCTAAAAAGGAGCTTTCCAGTGCGCCCTCTGCCCAGCTGAACCTGCCCTTTATCGCCGTGGGCAAGGATGGCCCGCATCATCTGGATATCGCGCTGTCCCGTCCGCAGTTCGAGATGATGACCGGCGACCTGCTGGCCCGCACCGTGCCCCCGGTGCAGAATGCGCTGCGGGATGCAGGCATCACTGCCAGCCAGCTGGGCAAGGTGCTGCTGGTGGGAGGCAGCACCCGGATGCCTGCTGTGGAGCGGCAGGTAAAGGAGCTGCTGGGCAGGGAACCCAGCCACAGCCTGAACCCGGACGAATGCGTGGCCATGGGTGCTGCAGTGCAGGGCGCGCTGCTGCAGGGCGGCGGCAAGCTGGCCGGTGCCACCGGCGCGGCGGCGCAGGGGCTGGTGCTGATGGATGTTACCCCTCTGACCCTGTCCATTGAAACACTGGGCGGCGTAGCCACCCCGCTTATCACCCGCAACAGCATGATACCCACCCGTAAGAGCCAGATCTTTACCACCGCCCGCCCCATGCAGACCAGTGTGGAGATCAACGTTTTGCAGGGCGAGCGCCACTTTGCCCGGGATAACAAGTCCCTGGGTAAGTTCAAGCTGAACGGCATCCGGGCGAGCTTTTCCGCAAAGCCCCAGATCGAGGTCACCTTTGATATCGATGTGAACGGCGTTGTCAAGGTATCCGCCAAGGACCTTGCCACCGGGCGGGAGCAGAACATCACCATCACCGGCAGCACCAATCTTTCGGAAAACGAGATCCAGCGCGCCATGGCGGATGCAGCCGCCTATGAAGCTGAGGACAGCCGCCGCAAGGAGCGGCTGGACCTGCACAATCAGGCCGAGGTGCTGGCCTACAAGGTGGACGAGGCCCTCTCCAAGTGCAAAAAGGAACTGGACAAGGACGAAAAGACCCGTGTGAAGAACGATCTTGCTGCCCTGCGCCGCTGCCTGCGCAAGGATAAGCCGGAAAAAATGAACGAAACGGAGGAAGCCGCCCTGCGGCAGGCCAAGAGCCAGCTGGAGGCTTCCGCAAACCACCTGATGCTGCTGTACTCTGCCGAGCAGACCCCCGGCGAGGACACCGGCACACAAAACGACCATCTGTAATACAAAAATGCGCACAAAGCCCCCGGCCATGCGGCCGGGGGCTTTGTGCGTTTTAGCGTTTCTGCGTGGTCTGTGTGCAGCAAACGGTACCGGGCCGGTTACCGTGCATCCCGGTTCTGGTTGTACTCGTCCATGGAAACATAGTGATCCAGGATGTGCACACCTTTCAGGCGGTTGGTGGAAAGCCCGGTGGGGGCGTACTGCCCCTCCCACAGGTTCAGCCGGGTGGCAATGTAGGGCGGTACCTGCAGCCCCAGCGGGATGGCCAGGGCGTTCTCGATAAGGTAGGCTTCGGCGTTGGCAAAAGCCTCGTACCGGGCATCCAGATCGGCGGTGATAGCCTTGGCCTGTTCCACCATGTGCATGTAGGTCATAACATAGTCGGCAGTCTCGCCGGTAATGATGCCGTCCTCCACACCGGTGCGCATAAAGGCGTAGCAGGTGCCGCGGTCCCCGGCTTCCTGATAGAAGGGGTATACCTCGGTCTCGGGGTCGGAGTAGTCGGCACCCCAGTAGTAGGACATCAGCTCGTAGGCACCCACACGGCGTACAGCGTTCAAAAAGTTATCGGCAGGTCCCTGGGTGATGAGGATGCTGACAAAGTCAAAGCCATCGTTCAGCACGCTTTCCACCTGCTGCTTGAACACCTGGCACTGCTTGTCCCAGTCCACCATGGCGGGGTTGTAGGGGTACTGCACCTTGATGGGGAAGGTGGCCCCGGCAGCGGTCAGCTCCTGCACGGCAGCATCGCGGTACTGCCTGGCCTTGGCCTCGTCAAAATGGTCAGCCACATTGGCCAGGCCGCCGCATTCGGTGTAGTCCACCCCCTTGCTGTTGGCGCAGAAGGAGGGCGGGGTGATGGTATGCAGCTTGTAGTTCTCGTACCCTTCCGGCGCGGTGACTGCCAGCGTGACGGCGGGGTTGATGGCGTGCAGGAAGGCTTTGCGGAAGTTGGTATTGTTTACGGCTTTGGCCCAGTTGTCCGGCTCGTATTGTGCATCCACGCCGGTCACGTTCCAGTTGGAGAACTGGTGGGCATAGGGCAGGAAGTTGAAGATGTAGAAGTAGCTCTTGCCGGTCTCGGGGCGCTCCATGGACACCATGTCCCGGGTGGTATCATCGGCCAGCCAGCTGTCCAGGATGTCCGAGCTGATGGTGGCCTGGTCGATCTCACCGCGCTTGACCATCTCGGGGCCGCTGATCAGCGCCTCCTGGTTGTAGATGTAGCGGATGGTATCGATGTATACGCTGTCTTTATCGTAGTTTTCCGGGTTTTTCTTCATCACCCAGTTTTCCAGCGGTGTGTACTCGGCCAGATAGAACGCGCCGCAGTTGCAGGCGGTCTCGGCGCTGGTGCAGAACTGGTCGCCCAGCTCCGCCAGCATGGGGCCGTAGGCAGGCTCGTAGGGGGCGTAGCTCAGCAGGCTCAGAAAACCCGGGAAATCGTAGTTCAGGGTATAGGTCAGGGTATGTTCATCCACCGCAGCCACGCCCACGGCAGAAAAATCCACGGCAGGGCAGACGGTGGCGGTGCCATCGGCGGCGGTCACGGTCACGGTGCCGGCGGCATCGATAGCATAGGTGGTGCCGTCCTCGGCTACGGTGCCGTTGTTGGCGTTGTTGCGGTAGACGCGGTAGTTGTAGTAATCCTCGGCACCGGCCACATAAGGGGTGACCAGGCTGGCGGTAGAGGAGGCGTAGTTCGGGTCCAGCACATAGGCCAGGGCATCCACAAAGTCCTGCGCTGTTACGGGGCCAAGCACGGCGCCGTTGTTGTCCACCCAGTTTTCATCCCGCAGATGGAAGGTCCAGGTCAGGCTGTCGGCATCCCACTCCCAGCTGGTGGCCAGCCCCTCGCGGATCTTGCCGCGGTTGTCGTACTCCACCAGGGTGTCCACGCACTGGGTGCCGTGGTACAGGTCCGGGTCGGCAGAGCAGGTGAGGTAGTTCAGGGTGGCAGGCTGGCGGGAGTACAGCACAGTATAGGTGGTGCTGCTGCCGCTGGCGGTGCTGCTGCCTGCAGAAAGACCGCCGCAGCTGCTCAGCAGACCGGCAGCTGCCGTGGAAAGAGCTGCTGCGCCGCTGGCCTTGAGGAACTGGCGGCGGGAAACGGTAGGATGCATCATAAAAAGCTCCTTCTTTCAAAATTCAGCTTTTATAGCAATTCAACTTTTTAATGCGATGGCAGCATCGTTGAATTGCGTATCGCAGCGATGCTGTTTTGGTGTTGTGCTAATTTCTTGACTTGCGATAAAAAAGAGGCAACGGAACTGCATCCGTTACCTCCCTGTAACGCGCCATCGGCTGCCGGAAAGGACAGCTTACAGGCTCAGTATAACATTGTTTATGTGTGCCGTCAATCGGTTTCCACGGGGGCTGCTGCGGGGGCGGGCACTGCAGGCGCGGGGGTCTGTGCGGCAGCGGCAGCAGCGGCCTCGGCAGGGGCTGCTGTTTCCACAGCGGGCACAGTTTCCGGCAGGGGGGCAGCGGCGTTTTCCGCGCTCCCGGCAGCTTCTGCAGCAGCCTTGGCGGCTTCTTCTGCGGCCTTTTGCGCCGCACGCTCCTCTTTCAGCTGCTGGGCGCGGATGCGGGCTTCCTCCTGCCGTTTCAGGGTGCGCGCCTTGATGCGGCACACCGAGCACAGCCCCTCGGCACTGTCCGGGGCAATGGGCTTGCCGCACTCTTTGCACAGGGTCTTGGTGCACTTGTGCAGCACCACCGGCCCCAGGGTGGTCAGCTGGTACAGCTTCATGCCGTCAAAGCCCTTGTTGGAGCATACGTTCATGCACACGCTGCACTCGCTGCACTTCCACGGGGTGATGACCATACGGGTCTGGCCATCCGGCATATCCTCCAGTTTCAGCGCACCGGCGCGGCAGGCTTTTTCGCACCGGCCGCAGCCAAAGCAGTTGTCGGTGAATTTAGGCATATAATAGCCGTATTTCAGGGGCGTATCCATGGCGGCTTTCAGCTGCTTGGTGCGCTGGTGCAGCAGCAGGCGGAAATCCACCCCGCTGTCCTCTTCGCTGCGCAGGCCGGGCAGCATCTGCAGCAGCTTTTTGGTGCCGCTTTTGGAGCCGTGGCTCACCTGCTCGAACATCTCCCGGCGGGTCAGCGCCTGCACATGGTAGGGGTACTCCTTTTCCTCATAAGCCAGCGAGAACCGTGCCTCAAACACAGTCTGCCCGAAGAAATCCACCAGCCGGGTCAGCTCCCGGCGCAGCTGCTCGGCGCACAGGTCGTTTTCGCATTCGCCGCAGGGGGTCAGGTCCAGCACGATCTTTTTGTTCAGCGCCAGATAAGCCAGCGCCTCCCAGGAGAGGGCGCTGATGCAGCTGCGCACGACCGTATTCTTGCGGGCAGATCTTTCGCAGCCGATCCAGATGGTATCGCTGTCGCTGTCGGCAGCGGCGGTATCCCGCTGCACCTGCTCCGGCGAGGGGGCGATGCAGCCGCTGCGGCAGGCAGAAACGCACAGGCCGCAGTCGGTGCAGGGGTCCCAGTCCTTGACCAGGTTCGGGCGGGTAAAGATCTGCTCGCCATAGGGGCAGATATCCATGCACGCAGTGCAGGGCTTGCGGTGGGGGTGCAGGTTCCAGCACTGGCGGCGGTTGATCTCAGGATGGGTGGTCTTCATCAGCGCATCCATTGCAGTTCTTGTAAAAAAGCCCATGGTATTACTCCTTTTCCACAACAGAAGTCAGGACGGCGTGGTCGATGAGGAAACGCTGCACCTTCTGGTTCGTGATGGCAGCAGCCACAGCATCCCGTGCCAGCACCTTGCGGATCTCGGCCTCCGGGGTGTCGTGCAGTTTGGAGAGGCGGGCGTACTCCGCATCCACCTCGGCCTGGCTCACCGTGATCTGCTCGGCCTCAGCGATGGCGCGCACGGCCAGCATGGCGCGCAGGCGGCGTTCGGCCTCCTGGCGGAAGCCTGCCCGCACCTGCTCCGGGGTCAGCCCGCTGGATTTGCAGTACAGCTCCATGGTCAGCTGGCTCTTGCGCAGCCGGGCGCGCAGCTGCTCCATCTCGTGGTCGGCGTTCTGCTCCAAAAGGTCTGCGGGCAGGTCTGCAGTCAGGTTGGCACCGGCCATATCCAGCAGGGCGGCACCGGCAATGCGGTCTGCATTTGCCTCGTGGGAGGCGCGCTTTTTGGCCCGCAGGTCCTCTTTCAGCGCCTCCAGATCCGCAAAGCCAAGCGTCCGGGCAAAGGCATCGTCCACAGCGGGCACCTGCTTGCACTCCACAGTGTGCAGGCAGATCTCAAACTGCGCGGTCCTGCCGGAAAGCTCCGGTACGCGGAACTCGGCCGGGTAGGTGAAATCAAACCGGAAAGTCTCCCCGGCGCAGTGGCCGTATACGGCCTGCTCGGCGGCGGGCATCAGCTGCCCGGTGCCCAGCACAACGGTCACGGCTTCCATCCGGCTGTCCGGGATGGAAGCTCCGTCCATAAAACCCTCAAAATCCAGGGTCACCCGCATCCCCCGGGCGGCGGGGCCGCTGGCCGGGCAGAAGGGGGCGTGCACGCGGGCCAGGTTTGCGATATCCAGCTCTACAGCCTTTTCGGATACCGGGCGCACCCGGCGGGTGCAGGCAAGGCCCTTGTACTGGCCCAGGGTGACGGGCGGCATGGTGTTTGCAGTCTGTTCCATATAAAGAACGCTCCTTTTTATCGGATAGGCGGGCGGCTCACAGTCCGTGGGCAGCCAGCCAGTTTTCCGCGATCTCGGAGAACATCTCCGGATATTTTGCATCTTCCTCGGTAAAGGCACTCAGATAATACTCCACCTCGGCGCGGGTGGGAGCCACGGTGCGCCGCCAGATGGTAAAGGTGGTGCCGTTGCCCATATCAAAGGTGGCCTCCAGTTCAAAATACTGGTCCCGCACAGCCACAAATTTTTCGTTCAGCTTATGGGCCATCTCACCGTTGCCCACATAAGTCTGGGGGAAGGGATCGGCGGTGAGGACATACGCAGCCTCAAAGAACTGCATGGGGAAGTTGTGGGTGCCCGGCACCGAGAAGCCGAAGGCCAGCTTATCGTTGATGGGGGTCTGGGGCAGCATACAGTTCTTGAAGTGGTCCGGGCAGTACAGCATATCGTGCGGGATCATGTAGCTGAAGCTGTCTGCGGTGCAGTGGGTATCGATCCACTGGGCAATGGCCTGGATCTGGGGCAGGTCGGTGCGGTCGTAGATGAGCCGGTCCAGCCGGACGAACTCTTTCGTGATGCGCAGGGGGAAGTTGTCGATGATGACATCCGGCAGGGCAACGATGGTCAGGGGCGAGCAGCGCACCGATACCGAAAAAACAAGGGTGAACACCCAGTACGCCAGTTTCAGGCTCCGGCGGCGGTCGATGCCTTCCGCCAGTGCGGCGGCACCCAGCAGGAACAGCAGGAACCACCCGGGTAAAAACAGCAGCATCTGGTGGGAGCCGGTGTTCTGCACCCGGGTAAACAGCACCAGGCTCAGCAGGATCTCCAGCCCGGCCAGACAGGGCAGCGCAGGCATCCTGCGGCGTTTCAGGCTGAACCAGAGGCCGAGGCCGATCAGAACCAGATTGGTCAGGCCCAGCCGCCAGAACTGCAGATTCAGCTCATATGCAAGGCCGCCGCCGTTGTAGTAGGTGTAGCGGTCGGCATAACCGTAGCCCAGAATATGGCTTACCATGGGCCACAGCAGCACGACCATGGCGGCCATGGACAGCAGGCCGAACAGTACCAGGTTGCGCACCTGCACAATGGCCTCGTGCTTTTGCCCCACACGGGCGATCCTGGCGCTGCTTACCAGCACCAGCACGGCGTAAGCAAAGTAGTAGCCCACCACAAAGTACAGGTACCACCGGCGGGAAAGGATAACGGCAGCCGTGGCCAGGAACAGCAGGCCGAAGCGCAGCGGATCCAGCTTTTCAAACCGGAAGTCCAGGGTGAGCAGCAGGATGCTGAAAGCAAAGATCAGGCCGAACCAGTCCGGCTGGCTGAGCATGGCGCTCATGCGCAGCCAGGGGTAGGTAAAGGTCCAGGAAAGGCCGATGAGGAAATACCAGAACCGTTTTTTTACCCGCAGCATCTGCCCCACCTTGCACACAAGGCCGGCCAGCAAAAGCAGGATCATGGGCAGAACGCTGAATACCTGACAGAATGCAAAGCTGTCGCCGGTGCGGTCGCTCAGGCAGAAGGGAAACTCCAGAAACAGGGTGATAAAGTTGGTGTAATCCTCCGCAAAGGAGCCGAAGATCAGCCGGAAGCCGGCCCCCGGCCCCTGCAAAAAAGCAGCTTCGGCACTGTACTGTTTGTTGATATAGTTGGCATAATCCCATATGTAAATAAAGCTGCGGCGGTTCAGCGCCCAGAAAAAGTATACCAGCGCTGCCGCCCAAAACCCAACGAGCACGGCTTTATGGAACAGGTCGAACTTTACCCCGGCGACCCGCAGCACCAGCAGCACCAGTGCAAACAGCGCCAGGTTGCACCACAGGCTCACCAGCGGGAAAAACAGGGCGCTGCCGGGGGCTGCCTTGGCAGATACGGCCAGCAGTACGGCGGCAGCAGCAAGCCCCAGCACGAACTTTGCTGCAGCCGAAGACCGCAGTCTGGTCATGGTATCGGACATGAGGAACGATCCCCTCCTTGTAAATTTTCACATCTTACAGTATAACAAGTCGGCTGGGCACTGTCCAGCTGTCCGGCGAGGAAAATACAAAATGCCCCGCCGCTTTCAAAGCAGACGGGACATTTTTACACAAATATTACTTTTTGGAATCTTCCGCCGCGGCCTTGACGGCGCGGGCAGCCTTGCGCTTTTGCGCCAGCGCCTTGTTGGCGCTGATGCGGGCGGCATCCGGATTAGGGGCTTCCGGGGTCAGGCGCAGCATAAAGCTGCCCATGGCAGGCAGATCCAGCGTCAGGGTGTAGTCACGGCCATACACGCCGCCGTCCGTGGTGTGGAAGTGCAGCTTCCGCCGCCCCTTGTGGGCGCCGCCCCACTCGGCAGCTTCCGTATCCAGCAAAAGCTCTGCGCTGCAGGGGAATCTGAGGTACAGGGGGAACTTTTTGTGTGCATGGTCCTGGGTGTTCATCACGCACAGCATATTCTGCCCGCATCCCTTGCGCAGCCAGGCGTACACGCCCTCGGCGCAGCTCTCGTTGGCCACCCACTCAAAGCAGTCCGGGTTATATTCGCCGTCAAACAGGGCAGGCTCGGAGGCGTAGAGGCGGCAGAGATTGGCAAAATATTTCTGGAAAGCATCGTGGAAGGGGTACTGCAGCAGGCTCCAGTCCAGCTCCCGCTTTTCGTCCCACTCCCGGAAGTGCGCCAGCTCGTTGCCCATAAAGTTCAGTTTTTTGCCGGGATGGGTGTACATATAAAAATACAGGGTGCGCAGCTGGGCACACTTTTCTTCGTAGCTGCCCCACAGCTTATCGATGATGGTCTTTTTGCCGTGCACCACCTCATCGTGGCTCAGCGCCAGCAGGTACAGCTCGTTGTAGAAGTAATGCATACTGAACAGGATCTTGCCGTAGCAGCCCGGACGCTCGCCAAAAGGGGTGGCAAAGTAGTCCAGTGTGTCGTGCATCCAGCCCATATCCCACTTGTAGTCAAACCCCACGCCATCGTAGCGGGTGGGGGCAGTGACCTTAAGGAAGTTTGTGGAGTCCTCGGCCATGTAGATGCCGGAGGGCCAGCGATCGTTCAGGCCATGATTCAGGCTGCGCAGAAAATTCACTGCGCCTTCGTTCACGCCGCGGTTGGGGTCGCCCTGCCAGTACAGCGCGCGGGAGATGGCATCCATACGGATGCCATCGCAGTGGTATACGTCCATCCACATGGCGGCGGCGCTGCTGAGGAAGCTGCAGACCTCCCGGCGGTAGTAGTTGAAGTTGCAGGTGCCCCACTCGCTCTGGCCCACATCGCTGTCGTACTCGTACAGATGGGTGCCGTCAAACCGGGCCAGCGCGTCGGCGTTGGCGGCAAAGTGCACCGGCACAAAGTCCATGATCACGCCGATGCCCATGCGGTGGCAGGCGTTGACGAACTTTGCAAACTGGGCAGGGGAGCCGTAGCGGCTGGTCACGGAAAAGTAGCCGGTGGTCTGGTAGCCCCAGCTGCCGTCAAAGGGATGCTCTGCCAGCGGCAGCAGCTCCACATGGGTAAAGTGGTGCTCCAGCAGCCAGGGGATCAGCTCCCGCGCCAGCTCCTCGTAGTTATACCACCCGTCCGAGCCATCCGGTTGGGAGGTACCGGGCTTCTGCTTCCAGCTGCCGACATGAAGCTCATAGATGTTCAGCGGGCGGTTACGGCATTTATCCCGCCGCTCCATCCAGGCGTGGTCATCGAAGGCAAAATCCAGCTTTTCCAGTTTGCTGGCCGTGCCGGGGCGCAGCTCGGTGGCAAAGGCGTAGGGGTCGCTGCGCATCACCGTGCTGCCATCGGCTCCATGTACGCGGTATTTGTACAGGTCGCCTTCCGCAAGGCCGGGGATAAAGGCGCTCCACACGCCGGTATCGGCTTTTTCCATGGGCACACCGCGCTCCCATCCGTCAAAGCCGCCGCATACTTCCACCGCAGTGGCACCGGGTGCCCATACGGCAAAACGCCAGCCCTCGGTGCCGTCCGGGGCGGTGCAGGGATGCGCACCCAGGATGCGGTAGGCATCGAAGCAGTCACCATTGAAAAACGCACGGGGAATTGCAGGGTAATTCATGCAAAGATCTCCTTACTCTTTATGATATCCAGCGCACCGGGCGCTGGTTTTTACAAAGATGATTGGGCAAACTATCCAAGAAAAACGGGGAAATACCGGCACTCTGGCCGATAATCTTGGGGAATCTTGACAAAAATCGGCAAAAATTAACATATTTACCAAAACGTGTGGTATACTGTTGCTATCGCCGCATGCGGCGCAATTTTTTGAGCAAAGAACGGGAGCGGAATACAATGGCTTGGTACGACAACGCAGTATTTTATCACATCTATCCTCTGGGCCTGTGCGGCTGTGCGCACGAAAACGATGGGCAGCCCACCCCAGGTGCTTTTGAAAAACTGGATGCCTGGGCGGCCCATGCGGCACAGCTTGGCTGCACGGCCATCTACATCGGCCCGCTGTTTGAGAGCGGCTCCCACGGTTACGACACCATCGACTACCGCCTGGTGGACCGCCGCCTTGGCACCAACGAGGAGTTCCGGGCGTTTGTGGCCGCCTGCCATGCCCGTGGGCAGCGGGTCATCGTGGACGGCGTGTTCAACCATGTAGGCAGAGACTTTTTCGCCTTCCAGGATCTGAAAGCCAACCGCGAGAACGCCCGCTATAAGGACTGGTTCTGCGATGTGAACTTCTGGGGCAACAACGAGTACAACGATGGTTTCTCCTACGGCAACTGGGGCGGCTTTAACCTGCTGGTCAAGCTGAACCAGCGCAACCCGGAGGTGCAGCAGTACCATTTTGATACCGTCCGCTTCTGGGTGGAGCAGTTTGATATCGATGGCATCCGCCTGGATGCAGCGGATGTGCTGGATTTTGATTTTATGCGCGGGCTGCGCCGCCTGGCCAACGAGGTCAAGCCGGAGTTCTGGCTCATGGGCGAGGTGATCCACGGCGATTACAGCCGCTGGGCAAACCCCGAAATGCTCCACTCCGTAACCAACTATGAGCTGCACAAGGGCCTGTGGAGCGGCCATAACGACCATAATTATTTCGAGATCGCCCATACCATGCGCCGTCTGGAAGGGCTGTGCCACGATACCCGGCTGTACCTGTTCTCAGACAACCACGATGTGGAGCGCCTGCCCAACAAGCTGCGCAACCGGGCACACATCCGGCATATCGCCCTCCTGGTCTATACGCTGTGGGGCATCCCGTCCATTTACTATGGCTCGGAGTTTGGCATCGAGGGCAAAAAGGAGTGGGGCAGCGACTGGCCGCTGCGCCCCTGCCTGGAGCTGCAGGACTACGCCGGGGCAGAACGCACAAATCCTGTTACAAGTGTATACAAAGTTCTGGGTAAATGCAAGGCTGAATTGCCGGAAATGACCTATGGCGCGGTAAAAGAGCTGCAGCTTACCACCCAGTGCTATGCATTTGCCCGTGTGCTGGAGGGCAAGGCCGTGGTGGCCGTGCTGAACAATGGCGATACCCCGGCGCAGCTGGAGTTCCCGCTGCCGGTGGAAGCCACTGCAGCCACAGACCTGCTGGCCGATACCGTGGACGCACAGGAGGTGACGGCCAGCATCGAGTGGGGCCGCATGAAGGTGCAGCTGCCCGCCAACTACGCCACCCTGCTGCAGTTGGAATAAACTTGCACAATGCACCGACTTTTGCTACAATAAGGGCAAGAATGTTGGTTTACGGAAAGGAAGCCTGACCCCTATGAATGCAGCACAGCGCCGAGAACGCATCCTGACACGGCTGAACAGCGCCGGAACACCGCTCAGTGCCAGTGTACTGGCCGCCGAGCTGGGGGTATCGCGGCAGATCGTGGTGGGGGATGTGGCGCTCCTGCGGGCAGGCGGTGCCCAGATCGATGCCACCCCGCGCGGCTACCAGCTGCACCCGGCGGAAAAAGGCTATACCGGTATACTGGCCTGTGTGCACCGCACCCAGGACGAGATGCGCCGGGAACTGTACACGGTGGTGGACCAGGGCGGCACCGTACTGGATGTGGCAGTGGAAAACAGCCTGTACGGCGAGATCCGCGCCAACCTGAACCTTTGCAACCGGTACGATGTGGACAACTTTATCCGTCAGGCGGCGGATGCGCCCGAGAGCCTGCTGAGCCGGATGACCGGCGGTGTGCATCTGCACACCCTGCGCTGCCCGGACGCAGAGACCTTTGCCCGCATCCGCACCGCATTGGAGCAGCAGGGGCTTTTGTACCGCAAGGAGTAACAGCGCAGCGCCTGTACCCAGTATAAAAAGGGCTGCGGGGCTTGTCTATCCGCAAAACCGGAAAAACGTTGGAAAATCAACAAAACAGCAAAAGAGGTGGGTTTTTCTGGACATCCGTATTGAAAAGACTGAGCGCGCCATCAAACAGGCCTTTATGGAGCTGCGCACCGAGAAACCGGTGGAAAAGATCCGTGTCAAGGAACTGTGTGACCACGCCTGTATCAACAAATCCACATTTTATGCCCACTATCAGGATATCTATGCCCTGGCTAATGCCATGGAGGACGAGATGGTGCATGTGGTGGTGGAAAGCCTGCCGCGCCTGACCGCCAGCGATGTGAGCGAGCGCACCGAGTGGCTGGCGCGGGAGATGTTCCGGGCTTTTACCGCGCATCAGCAGGAAATCAGCACCCTGTTTTCCGGCTCCCGGCAGGGGCTGTTCATCAACCGAGTGGAGCAGGCCATGTGCAGCTGCATCGCAGAAACAGACCCTTCCTTTGAAAACGATGTGGTGCGCAAGATCGTGCTCTCCTTCTGCGTGCAGGGGTGCTACTACACCTTTGCCAACTACTGCGGCCAGGTAGACGAAAAACGCCTGGTGGCACTGCTGGCCTCCATCGCCCGCGCCGCGCAGCGGATAAGGATGTAAGAACGGAAGAACTCAAAAAACAAAAACGGACGGCTCTGCTTGCAGCAGAGCCGTCCGTTTAGCTATAGTACCGCAGAAGAGCAAGATAGGTATCCGGAGAATGACAGATGCGCAAGCAGCGCAGTTTGGAAAGAGAGAGGAAAGAGGAGGGCAGCCGGGCACAGGATTCCCGGAAGAGGTCCAAAGCAGAAAAATCATTCCGATGATGCCATATCACTGAAACGAGAGAAGCATGAGCTGTCTGTACATTACGGGTGTTTTGATGCTGCGCAAGATCCATCAAAAGGGCTTCGTAGTGTGTGTGATAATAAGCGGGGCTTTGGGCAAGCTCTGCCAGCAGCTGCGCAAGTCCGCTTACCTCGGCAGCAGTGGGAAGAACTGCAAAATCCAGACGATCCTGACATAAGGCGTTGAGCGCAGCGACCTCTGCCAGCGTTTGCGGTGTGGGCAGCGTAATGTCTTTTCCGTTGCGAAAATATCCCCATGCAGCCGGAAATAGTTGGGTGACAAGATCGGCAGGAGCAAGCAGGTTAAAAATACAATTGTCTGCCGGGTCGGCAGGGCTCCATTGCAGGGTGGACGCAACGTCTGCGGTAAGTGCTGCCGAGGCGGCAAACGTATAGACGTAGGTGTTTTGCGGCGTAAATTCCGGCAGGGTATTAAGGATACGGGCAGCAAGCAGATTGGCGATCGTGCCGCCACGGCTGTAACCGCTCAGCCAAAGCGAAACATCGCCCAGTGCGCTGGTCTGCCGTGCCTGTGCAAGATATTGCAGGAATGCCGTGTATGCTTCTGCTGCCGGGCGCGAAAAGCCTTCGTGCACAGCACCATCACCCAGATGCAGATTGCTTGCCCACTCTGCACCGTAACCGGCACCCCGCAGGAAAACCGCAAGGATGGTCTTGGTATGGCCGTTTTCCGTCCATGTTTTTTGCGCAAAGGAGTAGGCGGCGCTGTCGGAGGGGTCGTTGCGGCTTTTGTCGTAATAAAAGTATACAGCATTGGAAAAGCCAAGCTGCTTGTAAGCTGCAGCAAGATTTGCCTCGCGGCCTACATTGCCCTGTACAGCGTAATCAGTGTAGCTGTCCCATGTAGTACAGGCAGAAAGGCTCATGGTCAGGCTTGCAAGGGCAAGCTCGGCATCGTATTCTGTAGCCGGATGCGAAAAGAACCGGTCGCTATAATAAACTGTGGTGGCTGCATCCGCTTGTGCTAGACTGTTGCGATACAGTACCTCATAGCTGCCGCCGGAGCGCGGCTGGCCTACCGCAGCGGCAGCGGGCAGGCAGAACAGCCAGAGCAGAGGAATACAAAGTAGAAGTTTGCGTAAAAACCGGTGCACCTGCCCTCATCATACCTTTCTGTAAATATAATTTATAGCAATTCAACTTTTTAATGCGACGGCAACAGCGTTGAATTGCATATCGCAAATATGTTGTTTGAATGTTGCACTAATTTCTTGACTTGCGATAAGAATAACAGAGCCGGAGCGAAATGTAAAGAAAAAAGCAGACCCCTGCGCGGAAACTGTTGCTTGCCTTTACGACCCCACCTGTGAAAATGGGATAGCGGAGCGTCCGCAGACGCTCCGCTATCCCGAAAATAAAAATAATTTTTCCTTACACGCCCGATGCGCCATAGTTTGCCAGTACGCGGGCGGAGGGGTCGTTGACGTTGCAGCCCGGCCAGGCTTTGTTGGGCATCCAGAAGCCCACGATGGTGCGGCTCTGGTCGTAGTAATATTTTTCAAAGATCTCCCGGTAGAGCAGGCTCTCTTTGGTAAAGGGCATACAGTGCGCGGAGTAGTTTGCCCGGCGCAGCTGGAACTCTTCCTCGGTGTACAGGCTCTCGGCGTATTCCTTGATGTCGTCCACCATGCTGTGGCCCACGGCATCCGAGAACGCAGCCTTCTCGCGCCACAGGATCTCCGGCGGCAGCCAGTCGCCCTCAAAGGCCTTGCGCAGCAGGTACTTGCCCTTGCCGTAGCGGTTCAGCTTTTTCTCCGGGTCGATGGCCATGACGTACCGCACAAAGTCCAGATCGCCAAAGGGGACGCGGGCTTCGATGCTGTTGGAGGAGATGCAGCGGTCGGCCCGCAGCACATCGTACATGTACAGCTCCCGGATGCGTTTCTGGCTCTCCTGCTGGAAGGCATCGGCGGTGGGGGCGTAGTCGGTATATTTATAGCCGAACAGTTCGTCCGAGATCTCGCCGGTCAGCAGGACCCGCACATCGGTCTGCTGGTGGATGGCCTTACACAGCAGATACATGCCCATGCTGGCGCGGATGGTGGTGATATCCCAGGTGCCCAACAGGCGGATGACCTCCTCCAGGCTGCTGAGCACCATCTCCCGGTTGATGATGATCTCGTGGTGCTCGCTGCCCAGATAGTCCGCAGTCTGGCGGGCATATTTCAGATCGATAGCATCGGTGTCCATGCCAATGGCAAAGGTGCGGATAGGCTTGCCCAGCTTTTTGGCGGCAATGGAGCATACCAGCGAGGAGTCCAGGCCGCCGGAAAGCAGAAAGCCTACGGGTGCATCGGCATCCAGCCGTTTTTCCACCCCGGCGATCAGCTTTTCCCGGATGTTTTTCAGGATGGTGGGCATATCGTCCTGCATGGGGGCGGGCACATCGGCAATGTCCTCGTAGCGGACAAAGCGGCCATCGCAGTAGTAGCTGCCGATGGGGAAGGGGCGGATATCATCGCACCAGCCGATGAGGTTGCGCATCTCGGAGGCAAAGGCGATCTTGTGGCTGGACTTGGAGTAGCCGTAGAACAGCGGCCGGATGCCGATGGGGTCGCGGGCGGCGATGAGCCGGTCCTTGCGGGAATCGTACAGGATCAGTGCAAACTCTGCGTCCATGTGGCGGAACATATCCAGCCCGTACTCGTAGTACAGCGGCAGCAGGATCTCACAGTCGCAGTCAGACTGGAATTTGTAGCCCCGGCGTTTCAAAATCTCTTTTTCAAACCGGAAACCATACAGCTCGCCGTTACACACCACACAGTCGGCACCCCGGTAAAAGGGCTGCATCCCCTCCGGGGTAAGCCCCATGATGGCCAGCCGCCCAAAGCCCATCAGGCCGTAGGGGCCTTCCACCACCCGCTGATCGTCCGGGCCGCGGTCTACGGTGCGCAGCAGATATTCCCGGAATTTTTCGGCACTCAGATCGTGCCCCGTATAACCCATAACACAACACATAATTTCTTACCCCTCTTAAAAACGATAAAAATAAAAATACGGCAGCCATTCATCCCATTTGTCCTAGGACGAATATGCTGCCGTATCCGTGGTGCCACCTAAATTACCGGCACGCAGAACATGCCAGTCACTTTTGTGCGCTCTCCCCGTTGAAAGCACTGCCGCGATAACGGGCGGCATACGTCTGCCCCTACTGCTGCACAGGCAGGTTCAGGGAGAAGCTCACGGGTGTTCTTCAGGCTCCATTTTCTGCGCGGCTTCCACCGCCCCGCGCTCTCTGCAAGAAAACTGCGGAACCCTACTTTTCCCGGTCAACACTTTTTTCTGCCTGCATTGTATCACGGCTTTTTGATTGTGTCAACACAGCAGGCGCATTTTTTTGCAGGTTGTTCTTCCACCGCGGACGATGCCTCCTGCTGGGCGCAGTGGCGGCACACGCCGTACAGCACGCTGCCCTCGCACTGCAGGGTAAAGCCGTGCTCGGCCATCAGGTGCGCCCGCACCTCGTCCATAAAATGGCAGTCCAGGTGGTAGATGCGCCCGCACTGCACGCATTTGAGGTGCAGATGCTCCCGGCAGTGGCGGCCCTCGTCCACATACTGGAATACCGCCCGCTCGCCTTTGTCGGCCACATACTTCATGATGCGCTGCTCGCCCGCCAGCTTATCCAGGTAGCGGTACACGGTGGTGGGATTGGGGCTGGCGCCCTGGGCCTCCAGATGCTCCAGAATGTTGGAGGCGCTCACCGCATGCTGGCGGTTGTTGATGAGGTAATCCAGGATCAGCTGCCGGGTCTTGGTGTTGTAGCCATCGCTTCGTGCCATAAGAAGATCGGTCCTTTCCGCTGCAGGTGTGTTGTTTTTCCTGCTTATTGTAGCACAGTTTGCGCTTGGATGCAAAAGAAGCAGGGGAAAAGTGCGCCTTTTTGGCGACAAGCACAAAAACTGTTGTAAGAAATAGCAAAATCGAGGCTTATTCTTTGTATAAAACGGAAAACGCGCCAAATTTATATAAAATCTCTTGTAAAAAATGTCCTAATGTGAAATAATATATTAGATAAAGTGGTTGGATTGCAGCCGGGATACAAGTCGGCTGATGGAGCAAAGAAGAAGATGCCGGCAGCGGCTGGTATGCGCAGCCGGTTCCGATGGAGTTCGGAGCAAAGAAGAATAGGAGAAATCGCTTATGAAAGAGCTGGAAACGCAGGCAAAGCTCAGCCTGAAGCTGCAAGCGTATCAGTACCTGAAAACCAGGATCCTGAGCTGCGAGTACCGTCCCAACGAATTTTTGAACGAGCAGAAGCTCTGTGCGGAGATGGGCAACATCAGCCGCACCCCCATGCGGGACGCACTGGGCCGTCTGGAGCAGGAGGGCCTTATCACCATCCTGCCCAAAAAGGGCCTGATGGTTTCCGGCATCACCGAGGAGGATGTGCACAGCATGTTCGAGATGCGCCTGCTGGTGGAGCCTTATGCCCTGCGTACTTATGGCAGCGCCATCCCCCGCGAGCAGCTGGAGGCTTATGCCGAGCTGATGCACCACAGTGAGCGCATCGAGGATTTCTGCGAGTCGGACGACAGCTTCCACGAGCTGCTGATGAGTACCCTGCCCAACAAGTATCTGCGCTCGGCCTATGACCGCATCACCGGCCTGAACACCCGCTTCCGCATCATGACCGGCAAGGTGAGCATGATCAATCAGGAGCAGACCTG
>CAKTFD010000011.1 GCA_934553285.1 uncultured Faecalibacterium sp.
CGCCCCGATACCGCTCTGGTCAGCATCATGATGGCCAACAACGAGATCGGCACCATCCAGCCCATCAAGGAGATCGCCGAGATCGCCCATAAGCACGGTGTCTGGATGCACACCGATGCCGTGCAGGCCGTGGGCGCCATCCCTGTGGATGTCAAGGAGCTGGGCGTGGATATGCTGTCCATGAGCGCTCACAAGTTCAACGGCCCCAAGGGCGTGGGCGTGCTGTACTGCCGTAAGGGCGTATGGCCCCAGAACCTGATCGACGGCGGCAGCCAGGAAGCCCGCCACCGCGCCGGCACCGAGAACGTAGCCGGCATCGCCGGTATGGGCAAGGCACTGGAGATGGCCACCACCCATCTGGCAGAGCGCATGGCACACGAGCAGCAGCTGCGCGATTACGTGATCGACCGGGTGCTCAAGAACATTCCGGAAGCCCGCCTGAACGGCGGCCGCGCACCCCGCCTGCCCGGCAACGTGAACATCAGCTTCCCGGGGCTGGAGGGCGAGACCATCCTGCTGGATCTGGATATGCACGGCATCTGCGCCTCCACCGGCTCCGCCTGCAACTCCGACAGCCTGGACCCCAGCCATGTGCTGCTGAGCATCGGCCTGCCGGAGGAGATCGGCCACGGTTCCATGCGGTTCACCTTTGGCCCGCAGAACACCATGGAAGAAGCAAAATATCTGTGTGACGTACTGGAGGAGGTCATCCCCCGCCGCCGCGCTATGAGTTGTATGTGGCTGCAGGGCCAGAACAAGGCCCGCCAGTTCAGCCTGAAGGGAGAACAGTAATTATGGCAAGTATGTACAGCGCCAAGGTCATGGAGCACTTTGCAAATCCGCACAACGTGGGTGAACTGCCCGATGCCAACGGCGTGGGCGAAGTGGGCAACCCCAAGTGCGGCGATATCATGCGCATGTACCTGAAAATTGAAAACAACGTGATCGTGGATGTCAAGTTTCTGACCTTTGGCTGCGGCGCAGCCATTGCCACCAGCAGCATGGCTACCGACCTTATCAAGGGCAAGACCGTGGATGAGGCTTTGAAGCTGACCAACAAGGCCGTTGTTGAGGCCCTGGAAGGTCTGCCCCCGGTCAAGGTGCACTGCTCTGTTCTGGCCGAGCAGGCTGTCAAGGCCGCTCTGTCCGATTACTACCGCCGCCAGGGCATCGATCCGGAACCCATCGTGGGCAAGCTGGAAGAGGATTGTGAGCACTGCGAAAGCTGCGGCCACTGATCCGGCGCAATAACAAGCTGCAGGGAGCTGCTGCACCAAAGGATGTGCAGCAGCTCCTTTTGCTTTTTCCGGGGCCGCAGCTGCACTCCCCTGTTGTATCCTATCCATCTTGTAATAATCAATTTTAAAAATATTATCTGTTGACAAAAAGAGATCATTTCGGCATGTGTTCACAAAATGTTAATAATATATTAACATTCAGTACACCACTTTCCGGTATACATAGGGCAACAAAGGCGCGCAGTGCGCCGGATTCCCGCAGAAAAGGGCAAAACAGGGCACAAAACGGTTTGCGGCACGCACAACGGTGCGGCGGCTCTGGAACAGCCCTCCGCAAGGAAAGGAAATTATTTTATGAAAATTGGTTTTTGGGAACTTGTCATGATCGTCATCGTGGCATTCGTGTTCATCGGCCCGGATCAGCTGCCTGTCTACGCCAAAAAGATCGGCAAGATGCTCCGCGAGTTGAAGAAATACACCGGTGCCGCCTCCGAGGAGATTCAGAAGAACGTGGTGGAGCCGCTGAACGAGATCCAGGCCCCCCTGAAAGAAGCGGTCGCCCCGCTGACCGATATCAAAAAGGATATCGACAACAGCATGAAGGACGTTACCAAGAGCTTTACCGGCATTGGCAAGACCAGCAAGGAAGAAGCCGCCAAGAAGGCTGCCGAAGCCGAGGAAGTGACCGACCTGACCGAGGATGCCGTGGAGGAGCTGCCCGAGCAGCCCGCCGAAGCCCCGGCTGAGGTTGCCGAGAGCGTTGAAGCCCCTGCTGAAAAGCCGGAACAGCCCGCCGCCGAGCCGGTGGCCGAGCCTGTGCAGGAAGCCCCCGCTGCTGCTGAGGAAGCTGCCGAGGCAGCGCCTGCAGAGGAAGCAAAGGTCTGAGCGGCGATACTTATTAACGGATGCACCCGCGCCCGCGGTTGCCAGATACATTCTGTAATACGCCCGCCACGCGGCGCGGCAAGACAAAAAGGAGATACTTATTATGCGTATTGGTACTAATGAACTGCTGATCATCCTGGTCGTGGTCCTGCTGATCTTCGGACCCAAGAACCTGCCGAAGCTGGGCAAGATGTTTGGTAAGACCATCAACGGCTTCAAGAAGGGCATGGAAGACGAGGAAGGCGAAGACGCCGAGGTCCAGACCGAGAAGAAGGCTGCCAAAAAGGACGAAGACGAGGAGTAATTGTGGCTACAAACATGAAGCGCAAAAAGAAAGCCGAAGTCATGGCGGATGACGGCAGCATGACGCTGACCGGCCATCTGAAAGAACTGCGGAACCGGCTCATCATCTGCGCGGTGGTGTTTGTGGTGGGCGTGGTGGTCTCGCTGGCGTATGCAGATCGTCTGATCGATGTGCTCACCGCCATGGGCCGCGACTATTACCAGTTCGTATCCATTGCCCCGCAGGAAAAACTGATGCAGTATTTCCGCGTGTCCATCCTGGCTGGCGTTGTGGTCACGGTGCCTGTGGCATTCTACCACATCTATGCCTTTGCAAAGCCGGGCCTGAAAAAGAGCGAGAGCTTTTTCTTCAAGATGGTCATGCTGCTGGGCCTGGTACTGTTCTGCATCGGTGTGCTGTTTGCATACAAACTCATGATGCCGTTTATGCTGCGATTCCTCAGCACCGGCATTACGGGTGCAGAGTACATCCAGACCACCACCAGTATCGAGAGCTATGTCAACCTCTGCCTGACGATGTTTGTCATCTTTGGCTGTGTGTTTGAGATGCCGCTGGTCACCATCATCCTGTCCAAGATGGGTATCATCAACCCGCAGCTGCTCAAGCAGGTGCGCGGTGTGGCCATCGTGGTCATCTTCTTCATCGCAGCTGTTGTTACCCCGCCGGACATCGTATCCCAGTGCATGGTTGCGTTCCCCATGGTGCTGCTGTACTTCATCAGCATCTTCCTGAGCGGTATATTCTACAAGCCCCACACGGATGACGACGAGGACGAGGACGAAGATGCGTCCGAGGATGCCGATGACGCCGAGTGAGCGCACTGCCGTTCCGGTTTTCTGAATCATGAATAAAAACTGCTGTACCGAGGATTGTCCGGTACGGCAGTTTTTTGTTTTATCCTTCTGCCCGGAGGATGCAAAAAAACGCCCCGAAGTCCTAAGACCTCAGGGCGTTTGTGCTGGAGCTGCTATCCAGATTTGAACTGGAGACCTCATCCTTACCAAGGATGCGCTCTACCAACTGAGCTATAGCAGCACGCTCACAGCTCAATTATTATAGCACAGCTCCAGCGGTTTTGCAAGAGGTTTTTGGCAAAAAGCCAAATTTTTTTATTTTCCTGCACACAAGGGGGATCCTGTGCAAAAGAAAAAGCACCCGCAGCCCTCGCGCCAGGCCTTTGGGCAGCCCGGCGGAGTTTTTGCTGCAGATGCTTTTTTATTGACAGGTCTTTCGGTCTTACTCGATCAGGCCGTTCAGCAGGGACAGGCACTTGCGGCTGTGCAGCTTACGGATGGCCTTTGCCTCGATCTGGCGCACACGCTCACGGGTAACGCCAAAGTCGCGGCCGACCTCTTCCAGGGTGCGGGGGCGGCCATCATCCAGGCCAAAACGCAGGCGGATGACCTTTTCCTCGCGGGGGGTCAGGCTCTTGAGGGCCAGATTGATCTGCTGTGCCACCATGGCGCGGTCTGCAGCCTTGCCGGGTGCCTCGGCGTTTTCGTCTGCCACAAAATCACCCAGGGAGGAATCCTCTTCCTCACCCACAGGGCTTTCCAGGCTGGCAGGCTCCTGCGCCATGCGCTGGATCTCGCGCACGCGCTCCACGCTCATATCCATCGCCTTTGCCAGCTCTTCCGGGGTAGGCTCGTGGCCGTTCTGGTACACCAGCTGGTTGGTGGCCTGCCGCATACGGTTGATGGTCTCCACCATATGCACCGGGATGCGGATGGTACGGGCCTGATCCGCGATCGCGCGGGTGATGGCCTGGCGGATCCACCAGGTGGCGTAGGTGGAGAAGCGGAACCCGCGGTCGCAGTCAAACTTCTCGGCGGCCTTGATCAGGCCGATGTTGCCCTCTTGGATCAGATCCAGGAAGGCCAGATTGTGGCCCACATGCTTTTTGGCAATGGACACCACCAGACGCAGGTTTGCCTCGCTCAGGCTGCGGCGGGCGTTCAGACCATCGCGGCGGGTCTTGAGCAGCTCCTGACGGCGCTCCTCGCTCAGGGGGCCGTTCTCCACAGCCTCCATGGCCTTTTCCTCATCGGCCTTTTCCTCGTCGTCCACAACCGGCTTATCGCCGTCCTCGTCCAGGTCCTCGTTGTAGCTGCGGCTGTTCTCGTCCTCTTCAAACGAGAAGCGGGCGCTGTTCTTCTTGATGTACTCCGGTGCGCCGTACTTCTGGCGGTCTGCCTGCAGGATGTGGGCAGCCTCGGCACCGGCATGGATGCGGCGGCTCAGCTCCACCTCCTGCTCTGCGCTCAGCAGCGGGATCTGGCCGATCTGCTTGAGGTAGTTCTTCACAGGGTCGTCCAGCAGCTCGTCCATAGCCGCTTTCAGGTCTGCCGGGTTTTCCTCGGCATCCTCTTCGTTTTCATCGGCAAGGCCCATATCATCGTTGTTGTTCTCGGCGTTTTCCACCTCAGCAATGATGCTGTCCACATCCAGGCTCGGCTCGGCCTCTTCTTCCAGGATCTTGATGCCGCGCTCCTCCAGCAGGGTGTAGAGGGTATCCACATCCATGCGGCATTGTGCCGCCAGCGCCTTTGCCTCCTGTGCAGAAAGGGTGCCTTCGCCCTTGGTCAACAGTTCCTTTAAAGTCATGCCCATTTTGTTCTCTCCTTCCCGCTCCGGGGAAAATCGTGTAATATCGCCCTGCGCATCAGATCACAAGGCCGCCGTTCACCCCGAACACCTGTCCGGTGATGTATCCGGCATCTTCACTGGCCAGAAAGACCAGCATCTTTGCCACTTCGTCTGCGGTGCCCAGCCGCCCCACAGGGGTCTCCTCGGCCAGCGCCGCCTTGTCCTCGGCGGTAAACGCCGCCATCATATCGGTCTCTATGACCCCCGGTGCCACGCAGTTCACCGTGATGCCGCTGGGGCCTTCCTCCTTGGCAAGGGCCTTGGTCAGGCCGATCAGCCCCGCCTTGGCGGCGGAATAGTGCACCTCGCAGCTGCCGCCGGTCTGCCCCCACATACTGCTCACGGTCAGGATGCGGCCCTGCTTGCGGCGGATCATGCCCGGCAGTGCCAGCTGGCACAGATGGAACGCGCCGGTCAGGTTTACATCCAGCATCCGCTGCCACTCCTCCGGCGTGATGTCGGTAAACAGCTTCTGCTGGGCGATGCCGGCGTTGCACACCAGCACATCCACCCGGCCCATGGCCTGCTCCACTGCGCGGAACGCCAGCTCACAGCTGGCGCGGCTGGCCACATCGCACTGGATGGCGATGCAGCCCGGCAGCTGCTGTTCCAGCGCGGCGGCTGCCGCAGCGTTCTGGTGGTAGAGCACTGCCACCTGATACCCCGCTGCCGCAAAGGCGCGGGCCGCCGCTGCCCCGATGCCCCGGTCGCCGCCGGAGATGAGCACCCGGCGCGCCGCAGCGGGCGCGGCAGGCTGCTGCGGCGGCTCCGGCACAGTCGGCTCGGGGGCTGCTGGCTCTGCCAGGGGCACCACCCGGGTGGGCTGCTCCACCACCGGCGCAGCCGGTTTTTCCAGGGTGACGATCCGGGTAGGCTCCTCCACGACAGGTACTGCCGGTGCAGCCGGCCTTGCAGCCGGTGCCGCCAGCGGCTCCTGCACAGGCTCTTCGTCCCCCACATGGAAGGTCAGTTCAAACTCGTCTTCGTACAAGAGTGCTTCCTCCTGTTCGGTATTCTCGGCAGGGCGCAGCGCCCCGCCGGAAGGAACCGTGTGCCCCCCTCTGCAGCCAGTGCAGCGTACCGTTCATGTGTCCGGCAAAGGTCCGGTGCTTTGGCGTGCCTGGCTGCGCTTACGATGGGTTTCGACAAGATTCCATTGAATAATATACCACAATCAAGCCAAAAAAGAAAGTGGAAGCTGCAATTTTTTACGCAGTTCCCACTTTTTTTGCCTTACTTCTTTTCGTTTTGCGGCACCGGCGGCTTCCAGCGCGGCCTGCCTGCCCGCTTTTCCCGCAGGGAAGCAAAGAACGCCTGTAAAAGCTGCTGCGCCTCGGCCTCCCGCAGGCCCTTTTCCACCACCGGGTGATGGTTGAAGGGCAGGGCAAACAGGTCGGTCACCGAGCCGCAGCACCCGGCCTTGGTGTCAGCAGCGCCATACACCACCCGGCGCAGGCGGCTGTTTATGATGCCGCCCGCACACATGGGGCAGGGTTCCAGCGTGACGAACAGCTCGCACTCCCACAGCCGCCAGCCGCCCAGTGCCCTGCAGGCCGCATCGATGGCCAGCAGCTCCGCGTGGTGCAGAGCGTTTTTTTCGGTCTCCCGGGTGTTGTGCGCCGCCGCCACTACCTCGCCGTGCCGCGCTATCACCGCCCCCACCGGCACCTCGCCCAGGGCGGCAGCCTTGCGGGCTTCCTCCAGCGCAAGGCCCATCAGTTCAAAATCGGTCATCTGGTCCTCCCTTTTATCTGCCCGCTGCCAGTACCAGCAGGTTGTTCACGCCGTGCAGCAGCATACCCGGCCAGAGCCGCCCGGTCCGGTCGGCCAGCCACCCCAGCCCCAGCCCGCACACCAGCGCATAGGCCATGGCGGCGGCGCTGCCGTGCTGCAGGGCGAACAGCACCGCCTGCAGCAGGATGGCCTGCCCCCTGCCCAGCGGCTGTGCACAGCGCTGTACCGCGCCGCGGAACACCCCTTCCTCCACTATCGGGGCCAGCAGGCATACCCTGCAGAAAAGCGCTGCGCCGGCTTTGGGGGCAGGCAGCAGTGCCGCCAGCAGCCTGCCCGCCAGCAGATATCCCACCGCCCAGCCAAAAGCGGCCAGCAGTGCGGCGGTACGCGGTCCAGCTCTGTGCATGATGATTTTTCCTCCTGCTGTGTTTCGTTCCCGGCTATAGTATCATATCTGCCGCCGGGTGCGCAAGGTTTCTGCGTTCTGGCGCACCAATTTTATACAGAAGATTGACACAGTGCCCTGCGGGGTGGTATAATATTTTCCAACCATTTATACAAAAAAGTTGCATAGTTTGTATTTTACCGGCAAACCGGAGGTGTTTTTATGATCCGCATCCTGACCGATTCCGCGTCCGACATCCTGCCCGCCGAGGCAGCACAACTGGGCGTGACCGTTATCCCCCTGAACGTAACACTGGAGGATGGCACCCTCCTGCTGGACGGCATCGATATGACCCCCAGCGAATACTACAGCTATCTGGCGAGCTGCCACAAGCTGCCCACCACCAGCCAGCCCAGCCCGGAACGGCTCGAGCGGTTCTATCTGGAAGCTGCTGCCGCCGGGGACGAGGTGCTGGGCATCTTTTTGTCCGATGCACTGTCCGGCACCTACCAGTGCGCCCGGCTGGCCGCTGATATGGCCAATGTGGACAACGTGCAGTTTGTGAACACTGAGACCGTCTGCCTGGCGCAGTCCCTGCTGGTGCGTCTGGCCGTCCGCCTGCGGGATGCAGGCAAGACCCTGCCCCAGATCGCTGCCGACCTGGAGCTGGCCAAACAGCACCTGCACCTGATCGCTGCTGTGGACGATTTGAAATATCTGCGCAAGGGCGGCCGCCTGCCCGCAGCCGTGGCTGTGGCCGGCGGAGTGCTGGGCATCAAGCCCATCCTCGCCGTCAAGGAGGGCAAGGTGGCGCTGGCAGGCAAGGCCCGCGGTCTGCCCGGCGTCTATGTAGCGCTGTTCAAAAAGATCGAGGAGATGGGTGGCATCCACTCCGCATTCGACACGCTGGTCGGTTACACCACCAGCCCCCGGGAGATCCAGCCCTTCCAGACCTACCTGCAGGATAACCTGCACCTGGCCGAGCCGCTGGTGCGCCAGATCGGCTGCGTCATCGGCACCCATGTCGGCCCCGGTGCCTTTGGCATCGCCTTCTTTGATAAAGAGCTGGTGCTGGCATAAAAAACAAGCTCAAAAGGGGACTGCTGCACACTTGAACCGTGCAGCAGTCCCCTTTTTGTTTTCCAGACACCGCTCTTTTCCGCAGTCCCGCACCCGGTACAGGCCATGCGGAAGATGCCGTTTTGCAATTTTTCTTCTTGTTTTTACAGATTGTTTTCAAAAAAGCGGTACGCATTGCGCCAGTAGACGGCTTCCACCTCGTCCTCGGTAAAGCCCTCGCGGCGCAGCGCCTCGGCCAGCAGCGGCATACTTGCCGCCGTTTCCAGCTCATGGGTGCCGCTGATGCCGTCAAAATCGCTGCCCAGGCTGATGATGTCCACACCACCCACCTGTTTGAAGTGTGCCGCATGCTTTGCCACCAGCTCCACCGTGCTGCGGCAGCGCTGCGGGTGGACAGGGTCAGCATCCAGGAAGGGGGCAAAGTAGTTCAGCCCCACGATGCCGCCCTTTTCCGCCAGTGCGCGGATCATCTCATCGGTCAGGTTGCGGTTGTGGGGAGAAATGGCCCGGCAGTTGGAGTGGCTGGCCGCAAAGGGCCGGGTGCTGTTGGCCGCGATATCCCAGAACCCCTTGTCCGAAAGATGGCTCACATCCACCGTGATGTGCAGCTTTTCCATCTCGGCCAAAAAGGCAAAGCCCCGCTCGGTCAGGCCGCTGCCCGTATTGGGCACCAGCGCCCCGCCGGGGTTCGCATTGGGGGCCGCCAGCTCGTTGGGGTGGTTCCAGGTCAGGGTCATCATCCGCACGCCCAGCTCCTGCAGCCTGCGCAGCACCCCCAGGCTGCCCTTGCAGCAGCCGCCTTCCTCCACCGTGAGCAGGGCGCTGATCCTGCCCTCTGCGGCGTTGCGGTGCAGGTCGGCAGCGGTATACACCGGGGCGATCTGCGCCGGATATGCCGCCATCAGGCGCTTGAACACATCGATCTCTTCCAGCACCGTCACCAGCGGGTCGGCCCCGGGCATGGGGTCGGCCAGGTCCACAAAAGCTGCAAAGCACTGCAGCAGATAATCGCCCCTCTGTAATTTTTCAAGGTCGATATGCAGATCGTTATGCAAAAAGCTCTTGGGCGTGCCCACTTTTTCGGCATGACGCAGCTCGCTCAGGGTATCACAATGCAGATCCCATACTTTCATGATGGATACACTCCTTTATGCTTCTTCTCCCAGCAGCTGCAGCAGCTGTTCGGGGGCCATGGAGAGGATGGCACCATCCGCTCCGCCGGTAACGGTATCGGCCAGCGACTGCTTGGCCTGCTGCAGTTCCACGATCTTTTCTTCCACGGTGTCCTGCGCGATGAGCCGGTACACCTGCACCGGGTTACGCTGGCCGATGCGGTAGGCGCGGTCGGTGGCCTGGTTCTGCGCGGCAAGGTTCCACCACGGGTCGTAGTGGATCACGATATCCGCCGCCGTAAGGTTCAGCCCGGTACCGCCGGCCCGCAGCGAGATCAGGAATACATCCGCTTCCCCCTGGTTGAACCGGCGCACCTGCTCGGCACGCACGGGTTTTGGGGTGGAACCCTGCAGGGTAAAGTGGCTTATCCCGGCCTCGTCCAGCCGGTTTGCCAGCAGCTCCAGCATGGAGGTAAACTGGCTGAACAGCAGGATGCGGTGCCCGCCCGCCACTGCCTCGGCAACAAGCTCCAGGCAGGCGTCCAGCTTGGCGCTGCCGCCGCTCCAGTTATCCGCCACAAGGCGCGGGTCGCAGCAGATCTCCCGCAGCCGCATAAGCACCGCAAACACCGCCATCTTATCCTCGGGCTTTGCTGCCCGCAGCTTTTCGCGGGCATCCACCACCGCTGCCAGATACAGCTTGCGCTGCTCGGTCCCCAGCTCGATGCGGCGGACATTCTCGGTCTTGGGCGGCAGCTCCCGCAGCACCTCGGCCTTCATGCGGCGCAGGATAAAGGGGCCGGTGAGCTGGTTGAGCCGCCGCACGGCGTTCGCATCTTCCTCCTGCACGATGGGCTTTTCAAACCGGGCGCAGAAGGTCTTGTACGGGGGCAGATACCCCGGCATCAGGAAGGAGAAGATGCTCCACAGCTCGCCCAGGCGGTTTTCCACCGGGGTGCCGGTCAGGGCAAAGCGCACCCGGCTGTTTACCCGGCACACGGCTTTATACTTCTGGGTGGTATGGTTCTTGATGGCCTGCGCCTCGTCCAGGATGCAGGCATAAAACGCCTGCTCCGCGTACAGTTTTTCGTCCCGGCGCAGCAGGTCGTAGCTGGTGATGACGATATCCGCCTGCGGCCACTGCGCAACCAGCGCTGCCCGGTGGGCGGCATCGCCGTCCATTGGCACGCTGTGCAGCTGCGGGGTGAACTTTTTGCACTCTTCCTCCCAGTTCAGCACCAGTGATGCCGGGCAGACGATGAGGCTGGGCAGGGTCTGCCCGTCCTCCTTGCGTGCCAGCAGATAGCTCAGCACCTGCACCGTTTTGCCCAGGCCCATATCATCGGCCAGGATGCCGCCCATCCCATAGCCATCCAGCGTACGCAGCCAGCGGTAACCGTCCCGCTGGTATTTGCGCAGGGTCTTTTGCAGGGAGGCAGGCGGGGTATACGCGCTGTCCTGCACGGCATGGAAGCTGCGGCTGATACGCCGGAACGCATCGTCCCGGTCGAACCGCAGGCCGTTCTGCCCCGAGAGCGCCCGGTCCAGCGTGGGGGCGCGGTAGAGCGGCAGTTCTGCATGGCCGTTTTTCAGCTTTGCGCCGGAAAGCTCCAGCGTATCGTTCAGCTCGTCCAGCCCCTCCAGATTTTCGTCCAGCCGCAGCAGGCTGCCGTCCCGCAGGCGGTGGTAGCGCTTTTTCTGGTGCAGGGACTGCAAAAGCTCCCGCAGCTCGTCCAGCGGGAATGCGCCGGTATCCACCTCCAGGTCCAGCACGCTGCCATGCACCGACACCCCCACCGAGATCCTGGGCGGGGCGGCCTGCAGGCTGCGGAACGCATCGCTCAGGTACACCTCGCCCATAGCCATCAGGGCGGGCAGTCCCTCCTCCAGCAGCTGGAATACCTGTTCCTCCCCGGCGGCGCTGTAATGCTCCGGGGTGCGGACATCCGGTTCCAGATAGGCTGCCAGCAGCCGCTTTGCGCGGTTCTCGGTGCGGACATCCCGCAGCAGATCCGGCGGCACCGGCTCACCGGGGGCCACCCGATCCTCCCCGTACAGAAAGACGGGGTAGGCCGTGACGGAAAGCCCTGCATCCCGGTCGGCATCCAGATAGAACTGCACCACCGGTTCCAGCGGGATCTGGTTCAGCAGCAGGCGGTCGGGGTCCACGATGTTCACCCTGCCGCCCAGCTCCGGCAGCACATAGCTGCAGAAGGCGGCGGCATCCGCGCTGGTAAAAAACAGGCTGTTCCTGGCAAAGGTATCCAGGACCGGCAGCAGCCCGCGGCATTCCTCCGGCCGCATCCGCCAGAGGGTGTTTTCCCCCAGCAGATAGACATAGTCCAGCCCGGATACCCCGTGCAGCGCCGGGGTACAACTCAGCTGCACGCCGCCCTTGCGGCGCTCCACCTTCAGGCTGAGGACCGGCATCCCCTCCTTGAAGGTGTAGCCGCCCACGATGCCCTCGGCGGCATAAAGCTCCACCAGCGCATCCAGGCCATCGCCGGTCAGTGCCAGCCCGCCGGCGGGGCCTTTATCCCACCGGCTGCGCGCCATGCTCTCCGCTTCGATCTCCTGCCGGGCGTTTACCTGGCGGCGCAGCAGCTGCAGCAGCTGCTGTGCATCCGGGGCAAAGGCGTCCCACCGGTGCACAAAGGCCAGCGACTTGCCATAGCTGACGCTCTGCCCGGTTTTTACTGCATCCAGAAGCGCCGGGATGCTTTTTACCAGATACTGCCGCCCGCTGATGCCGTCCGAGATACGCAGCCGCAGCCAGATGCGGCTGTAGTGCAGCGTGATCTCCGGCTCCAGCAGAGCAAAGCCGGTGCGCTGGGCAGCGGCGGGCTGGGGCACTGGCTGCACCTCCTCCCGCTGGAACTTTTGCAGCAGCAGCTGGGCCGCATAGTCTGTCTCCGGCGCATCGCCCCGCCACTTGCGGCCAAACAGCATATCGAACCCGGCGGTATAGCTGTCTTTGCGGGGCGGCTCGGCATTCAGCCCGGTAACGCCCCGCTGCACCCCGGGGATGCTTTCCGGCTTCTGCGCCGGGGCAGACGGGTTCTTTTCCGCGTCCTGCAGCAGCAGCGCCCCGATATGCTTGCAGTAGGTGCCATCGCCGTTCTGGTTATAGGGGCAATCGCAGGAGGCGCTGACAAAGCTGCCGTTTTCCCGCAGCCAGACCTGGGTATAATAGCAGTCCGGCCCGCTGCCCTGCACCAGCGCTGTCAGATGCCGCACCCCTTCCTCGTTGGTGGTGCAGCTGCTTTGCAGGATGCGCTTGCTGTATTTCAGCGCGCGCTCAAAAATGGTCTTGCCCAGCAGCCGGCGGATGTCCTGTGCATCCATACGTTCTCCCCTCCCCGGTACGTCTCTTATCGATCGGTCTATTCTATAAGCATACCGCGTTCCACCCCGGGATGCAAGGGCACAGGCACAAAAAGATCCCCCTGCACGCATGTACAAGGGGATAGGCTGATCGTGTGTTTACTTAGCCTGCGGATGTGCGGTATCGTTGCGCAGCGCACTCTCGCGGATCTTTTCCAGCGTCTGCTCGCTGAGGATGTGCTCTGCCTTGCAGGCATCCTCGGCTGCGGTCTGCTGGTCCACGCCAAGCTGCACAAAAAAGTGGGTCAGCAGCTGGTGGCGGCTGTAGATGCGCTCTGCGATCTCACGGCCCGGCTCAAGCAGGGTCAGGTTACCTTCGCCGTCCACCGCGATATAGCCGTTTTCCCGCAGCTTTTTCATGGCGATGCTCACACTGGCTTTGGTAAAGCCCAGTTCATTGACAACATCAATGGAGCGTACTTTGCCCATACGCTGGCTCAGCATCAGGATCGTTTCAAGATAATCTTCCGCGGACTGGTGGATCTGCATGGTTTGTTCGGCCTCCTGCCTTGTTCCCTTTTGGGATTTTTCCGACCCGGTGTATACACCTTATGTCGTTTGATACAGGATATCATACTTTTGCAGTTGATGCAAGCAATTCGCAGCAAGTTTTGTTAAACTAACCATATTTTTCTGCACAAAACTGCTGTTTTACCCGTTTGGCATGGGTCTTGTTTTGTGCAAAGGGTGCAATTTCCCCAGGCAGGCACCCTTACACCGTTGCCAGATAGGCTGCCGGGCCGGACTGGTACAGATCGCCGCCGTGGGCATCCAGGATCACGGTCAGCGGCATGTCCTTTACGGTCAGGCGGCGCACCGCCTCGCAGCCCAGATCCGGCCAGGCGATCACTTCCAGCGTCTGCACGCTTTTTGCCATCAGGGCACCGGCACCGCCCAGTGCGGCCAGATACACCGCACCGTTGCGCACCACAGCGGCCTTGACAGCCTCATCCCGCTTACCCTTGCCGATCATGATCTTATTGCCCAGGTCCAGCAAGCGGGGACTCATGGCATCCATGCGCCCGCTGGTGGTGGGGCCTGCCGAGCCGATGACCTCGCCCGGGCGCTCCGGGGTGGGGCCTACGTAGTAGATGGCGCTGCCCTCCAGGGTAAAGGGCAGCTTTTCGCCCTGGTCCAGCGCTTCCATCATCCGCTTGTGCGCCTGATCCCGGGCGGTGTACACCACACCGGACAGCAGCACGGTATCCCCCGCTTTCAGCGGGGCCAGGTCCTGCGCGGTGCAGGGGGTGGTAATTTTATATTCCACAGCAATTCTCCTTTGGCATCCTCGCCCTCTCTGCCATTGCAGCCTGCGCTGGCGGCAGCTCCTTACAGTTCCGCGCTGGCGCGGCGGGTCACATGGCAGGAAACATTTACGGCCACCGGCAGGCCTGCCACATGGGTGGGCATCTGCTCAATGGCAAGGCCCAGGCAGGTGGTCCTGCCGCCAAAGCCCTGCGGGCCGATGCCCAGTTCATTGATGGCGGCAAGCAGCTGCTGCTCCAGCTGGGCGTAGTAGGGGTCGGGGTTCGGGATATCCAGCGGGCGCAGCAGCGCCTTTTTGGCCAGATAAGCCACCTTGTCAAAGCTGCCGCCCACGCCGATGCCCAACACGATGGGCGGGCAGGGGTTGGAGCCAGCCAGCTTTACGGTGTCCAGCACAAACTTTTTAAAGCCCTCCACGCCGTCGGCGGGCTTTAGCATCTGGATGCGGCTCATATTCTCGCTGCCAAAACCCTTGGGTGCCACCGTGATGCGGCAGCCCTCGCCGTCCACCAGATGCACCGTAATGGCCGCCGGGGTGTTATCGCCGGTATTGCCCCGGCGCAGCGGGTCGGCCACGATGCTCTTGCGCAGGTAGCCATCGGTATAGCCCCGGCGCACGCCCTCGTGGATGGCAGCTTCAAAACTGCCATCGATGTGCACATCGGTGCCCAGCTCCACGAACACGCAGGCCATGCCGGTATCCTGGCAGATGGGCAGGGCCTTTTCCGTTGCAGCGCTCAGGTTGGACCACAGCAGGTCCAGCGTATTTCTGGCCAGCGGCCACGGCTCTTCCTCCCGGGCCTTTTCCAGCGCAGCCTGCACATCCTGCGGCAGCTGGGTGTTGGCCTGGATGCAGAGCCGCGCCACCGTATCGGTAATGCTCTGTGCGGAGATCGTTCTCATACCGGCACCCTCCGCTTACAGCCGGGCCACGCCGGTCTCGCGGGCAGCCTTTGCCACAGCGTTTGCCACGGCCTCGGCCACGCGGGGGTCGAACGCGCCGGGAATGATGTTCTCCTCGCTGCGGTCGGCATCGGTGATGAGGTCTGCAATGGCGTAGGCAGCGGCCAGCTTCATCTGGTCGTTGATGTCCCGGGCGCGGACGCTGAGCGCGCCCTTGAACAGGCCGGGGAAGCACAGCACGTTGTTGACCTGGTTGGGGAAGTCGCTGCGGCCGGTGGCCATCACCCGCACGCCGCCGGCCTTGGCCTCGTCCGGCATGATTTCCGGGGTGGGGTTGGCCATAGCAAAGACGATGGCATCCTTGTTCATGGTCTTGCACAGCTCGGTGGTCAGGATGCCGGGGCGGGACACGCCGATGAATACATCCGCACCCGCGATCGCCTCTTTCAGCCCGCCCTTGACCTGGCGGGGGTTGGTCACCTCGCCCAGCCAGTTCTTGTGTGCCTCGGCGCTGTTGCAGCCCTTGTACAGGGTGCCGAACTGGTCTACCGCGATGATATCCTTTGCACCGGCGGTCATGAGCATCTTGATGATGGCGGTACCGGCAGCGCCGGGGCCGTTGAGCACGATGTGCACATCCTCCATCTTTTTGCCCACCACGCGCAGGGCGTTGATAAGGGCGGCGGTGACCACGATGGCGGTGCCGTGCTGGTCGTCGTGGAACACGGGGATATCCAGCTCGCGCTCCAGCGTTTCCTCGATCTCAAAGCACTCCGGGCTTTTGATATCCTCCAGATTGATGCCGCCAAAGGTGGGCGCAATGGCCTTGCAGGCAGCAATGACACTGGCCGCATCGTGGGCATCGATGCAGATGGGGAAGGCATCCACGCCGCCAAACTCCTTGAACAGCACAGCCTTGCCCTCCATCACCGGCAGACCCGCCTCCGGGCCGATATCGCCCAGGCCCAGCACAGCGGTGCCGTTGGAAACAACGGCCACCATGTTGCCCTTGAAGGTGTACTTATACACATCCTCCGGGTTCTCCTTGATCTTGCGGCACGGCTCGGCCACGCCGGGGGTGTAGGCCGTGGACAGGTCATCACGGGTGGCGACCTCCACCTTGCTCACGATGCCCACCTTTCCCTTGTGGGTCTCGTGCATTTCCAGAGCAGCTTTATTGTAATCCATTTAAATTTCCTCCGTTACGGTTCGCGTCCCTGCCCTCTCGGGCCATGCTTTCGCACTGCCAGCGCCTGAGAGGGCGTATTCTCACTCTTTTTATTGTAACAGAACCGCCCGGGCATTTCCACCGGTTTTGCGGCATTTTCCGCCGCAAGGCGGGTAAAAGTGATACCTGCACCGGGCAGGATTTGTGGAATTTCGGCAAAAATCTTTTCTTTTCGTATTTTTCCGCTATAATAGTAAGGTATCACTCTTGCATCTTCCGTGAAAACGGTCTGCTATTTTTAGGAGGTATCTTTTTTGAAACGCAATACCAAGACCCTGTTGTGTGTGCTGTGCGCCGTGGCCGCCGTGCTGTGCGTAATCGCAGCCTGCTTTGTGCTGACCAAAAAACAGAGCAGTACCACCGCATCCTCTGCCGCATCCGGCGCAAGCGTATCCGCCTACGGCAAGGTATCGGATTTTGACTACGCCAACTTCGATTACTCCAACGGCCTGGACGACAACGGCTACTGGTCCGGCATCCGCGCACTGGACTATGTTTCCCTGCCCGATACTGTGACCGCCCTGCCGCTTTCCAAGGCGGATGTGGAGCCGACCGAGGCCGAGATCCAGACCCAGATCGACACCCTGCTCAACCAGTACGCCACCACCAAGACCATCACCGACCGGGCAGCCCAGAGCGGCGATACCGTGAATATCGATTATTCCGGCGCAGTGGACGGGGTGGCCTTTACCGGCGGTACCGCCACCGGCTACAACCTGACGCTGGGCAGCCATACCTTTATTGACGGCTTTGAGGATCAGATCATCGGCCACAATGTGGGCGACACCTTTGATGTGACCGTCACCTTCCCGGAGGGCTACGGCGACTCCACCGATGCCGAGGGCAATACCCTCCCTCTCAGCGGCAGGGAGGCCGTGTTCAGCGTGACCGTGAACGCCATCACCCAGAGCGTGGTGCCCACCCTGACCGACGAGTGGGTGGCCAGCAACTTTGCCGCCAGCGATGACCTGCACACCGCAGATGCCCTGCGCCAGTATTTTGACCGCGCTTTGTACGCCAGCAATCTGGACAACGCCGTGATGGACTACCTGCTCAACAACTCCACCTTTAAGGAAGTCCCCACCCAGATCACCAACTATTACATCTGCATGTTCCTGAACTACCACAGCCAGCTTGCATCGCAGTACGGGATGGATCTGCAGGCCTACGCACAGGCCAAGGGCTACGCCGATGCAGACGCCATGCTGGCAGATTCCGATGCTTATTTTGCGCATCTGGCCAAGCAGGACCTGCTGTTCCAGGCCATTGCCGAAACGCTGGACATCGCCCCCACCCAGGAGCAGATCGACAGCGCCAACGCCTCCTATGCTGACACCTACGGCCCCCAGCGCAGTATGCTGAACGCTTTGCAGCTGGCCGTGCTGGACAAGGTGGAGGAGAGCGTGGTGCTCTCCTGACAGCATTTGCCATAAAGCCCAGGATCCAAAATGGCCAGCGCCGTACAAGCGCTGGCCATTTTTGCACCTTATGCGTCCTTTTTTCCGCCGGACAGTTTCCACAATAGCGCTGCATACACCGCGTTCAGCAGCAGGATGCCCACCAGCCACACCAGCGTGGCAGGCAGGCCATTGGCCCGCACCTGCAAAAACGGGTAGGGGCCGTCCACCACGCCCTGCAGGTTCAGCGCCAGCAGGGTGCTGCCGTACAGCACCGTGGGCACCAGCGCCCACAGGATGGCCCGGCGCGGCAGGCGCGGCACGCGCTCAAACAGCACCAGCGAGAGCACTGCTGCCAGCGGGTTGAGCAGGTGGTGATACAGCATGGAGCTGGTGCACAGGCCCACGTACAGGCCGTTTTCGCCGTACATGGGGGCCAGCACGAACACCACCGTCAAAAAGGTGAGCAGCAGGCAGCTGGCCGCCACGAACTTGAGCTGTTTGAGCCACCGGGGCAGCGCTTTTCCGGTAAACAGGCACACCAGCTGCCCTGCCGCCGTCAGCGCACACACGCAGGCCGCAAAGATATTGCAGTCCTCGGTATAAAAGGCAAAAATGCCCGCCTGCGCCCAGGCCCAGCTCATGGGCAGAGCGATGGGCTCCACGCACACAACAAACAGATTGCAGGCAATGGAGAGCAGCCGGCAGGCAACTGTACGGAATTTTGACATAAAGTTCTCCCTGCTGTAAAAAGCCCCTCTCCGTAAATGCCTGCGGGCGCTGACGGAGAGGGGCCTGTTTTACTTTGCGGTGTTGATAAAGCTGCGGTTGTCCCACAGGTACTTGATGCCGGAGATGGCAGTAACGGCAGCTACCATCCAGCACAGGGCAATGGAGATCAGCACCACAACCGAGATGCTCTCCGCCGTGCCGCGGTAGCACAGCGCCGTGCCGAAGAAGTAGAAGATGATGCTCAGCATCTGCAGCACGGTCTTTACCTTGCCCCACATGTTGGCGGCGATGACCTTGCCGTCCTTGGCACCGGCGGCCACCATGCGCAGGCCGGACACTGCAAACTCGCGGGCCAGGATGATGCACAGCACCACAGGGCTGCACACGCCGTCCCGCATCATGTAGATAAAGGCCACGGTGGTCAGCAGCTTGTCGGCCAGCGGGTCGGCAAACTTGCCAAAATCGGTGACCATGTGCCACTTGCGCGCCAGATGGCCGTCCAGATAATCGGTGAAGCTGGCAACGGCAAACACGATGCCTGCCAGCAGGTAGAACACTGCATTAAAGGTGCCGTCCACGATGTTATCCAGGCTGGTGAGGGATGCAAAGATCATGAACACCGGCACCAGGATGATGCGGGTCAGGGTGAGTTTATTGGGCAGATTCATACAAATTATCCTCCAATCCGTTATTTTACGACTGTGCCATACAGATCGTAAAGGTCGCTGTCCTCTACCAGCACATCATAGAACTGGCCGGGGTACAGCGGTTCCTCGCTGGAAACGCAGACATTGCCATCCACTTCCGGGGCATCGCCGGTGGTGCGGCACAGGTACAGGCCGCTTTCCTCATCGATGCCGTCGCACAGCACATGCACGGTCTGGCCCACCTTTTCCGCCTGCTTCTGGGCCATGATGCCGGTCTGGATCTGCATCACCAGCTCGGCGCGCTTCTCCTTGACCTCCTGCTCGATCTGGCCCTCCATCCGTGCCGCCACGGTATTCTCTTCTGCGGAGTAGGCAAAGCAGCCCAGACGGTCGAACTGCACCTCCTTGACGAAGTTGCACAGATCCTCGAACTGCTCCTCGGTCTCGCCGGGGAAGCCTGCGATGAGGGTGGTGCGCAGGGTGATGCCGGGGATCTCGCGGCGCAGCTTGCCGATGACCTCCAGCAGCTCGGCGCGGCTGGAGCGGCGGTTCATGTTTTTGAGGATGGTATCGTTGCAGTGCTGGATGGGCAGGTCCAGATAGGGCACCACCTTTTCGTTGCGCTGCATGGCGGCGATAAAGGCATCGGTGATGCGCTCCGGGTAGGCGTACATGATGCGGATCCATTCCAGCCCCGGCACCGCGTTGAGCTTATCCAGCAGTTCACAGATGCTGCCGGGCTTGCCCCAGTCCTCGCCGTAGGCGGTGGGGTCCTGCGCCACAACGATCAGTTCCTTTACGCCCTCGCCTGCCAGCCAGCGGGCTTCGGCCACGCAGTCGGCCATATCGCGGCTGTGCAGCGGCCCCCGGATGCCCGGGATGGCGCAGTAGTGGCAGCGGTTGTTGCAGCCTTCGGCGATCTTTAAGTACGCATAGTGGGCAGGCGTGCCGATAACGCGCTTGCCCCCCAGCGGAAATTCTTTTTTGGCACCATAGCTTTCCAGATGATCCTCGCCGTGGACCAGACGCTCCAGAATGGTATCGATGGCCTTGTTGGAGGCGCAGCCCACCACAGCGTCCACCTCGGGGATCTCCTCCCGGATCTGGCTGCGGTAGCGCTCCGCCAGGCAGCCGGTCACGACCACTTTCAGGTTCGGATTCTGTGCCTTGCAGGCGCAGGCTTCCAGAATGTTCTCGATGGCTTCGGTCTTGGCGCTCTCAATAAAGCCGCAGGTGTTTACCAGGATGACATCTGCTTCGGTCATATCGGCTACGGTCTCATGCCCGGCAGACAGCAGGGTGTGTACCATCACATCCAGATCCACCTGATTTTTCGGACAGCCAAGGGAAATACACGCAATTTTCATAAGGGATAATACTCTCTTTCTCTTTTGAGGGATGCTTTTTGATCTTCTAAGGTCTTTTTACTCTTTCTCCACCCTGCGGATAGCCTCCCTGATAACGGGGTAGGCAAAACCGCGGCGCTGCAGGGCAGCCACCACGAGGTCGCGGCGGCCGATATCCAGCTTTTTGCGGTAGCGGCTCTCCACCAGTGCGGCGGCGGCTTCCAGCTCCGGGTCCTCGCCGCCATCCTCTGTGGCATATACCGCTTCCAGCGCACTGGCCACCTCGGCCGCTGCCAGCCCCTTCTGCCGCAGATTCTGGGCGGCAGCGCGGCGGCTCTTGCGGGCCGCCAGCAGGCTGTGGGCGCGTGCCTCGGCGTAGCGGGCATCGTTTACATAGTTCAGCTGCACCATCTCGGCCACAGCGGCAGCGGCGGCCTGCTGGGTGTAGCGGCGGCAGAGCCGTTCATACAGCATACTGGCCGAAACTTCCTGCCCGGCCAGGGTCTCCAGCGCACTGGCCCGGGCCTTGGCCGGGTCGGCACACTTTTCCTCTTCCGGGCGGGGACGGCGGCGGTAAAAAGCCATTTAGTCCTCCACCATGATATCCAGCTCGCTCTCGCTGCTGCGGGTGGGGGCCTTGACCACCGGCTCCTTTGCGGCGGCTGCAGCCGGCTCGGCAGCCTTTTCGGCAGCGGCGGCACGCCCTGCCGGGCGGCGGGTGGCGTACAGCTTATCCGCATTGGCGCGGATCTGCCCCTCGATGTCGTTGGCGATCTCGGGGTTATCTTTCAGGAACTGCTTGGCGTTGTCGCGGCCCTGGCCCAGACGAATATCGCCGTAGTTGAACCATGCGCCGCTCTTCTGCACGATGCCCAGCTTAACGCCCACATCGATAAGCTCGCTCATCTTGGAGATGCCCTCGCCGAACATGATATCGAACTCGGCCTCACGGAACGGCGGCGAAACCTTGTTCTTAACGATCTTGGCGCGGGTGTGGTTGCCGATGAACTGGCCGGAGGAATCTTTCAGGCCCTCCACGCGGCGGATATCGATACGCACCGAGGCGTAGTATTTCAGGGCGCGGCCGCCGGTCGTCACCTCCGGGTTGCCGTACATGACACCCACCTTTTCACGCAGCTGGTTGATGAACACACAGACCGTGTTGGTCTTGCCGATAACGCTGGTCAGCTTGCGCATGGCCTGGCTCATCAGACGGGCCTGCAGGCCCACATGGCTGTCGCCCATCTCGCCCTCGATCTCGGCGCGGGGCACCATGGCTGCTACCGAGTCCACCACGATGGCATCGATGGCACCGGAGCGCACCAGTGCCTCGCAGATCTCCATGGCCTGCTCGCCGGTATCCGGCTGGCTGACCAGCAGGTTGTTGATATCCACGCCCAGTGCCTCGGCGTAGTTGGGGTCCAGCGCGTGCTCTACGTCGATAAAGGCCACCTCGCCGCCCTTCTTCTGGGCCTCGGCCAGGATGTGCAGCGCCAGGGTGGTCTTACCGCTGGATTCCGGGCCGTACACCTCGATGATGCGGCCGCGGGGCACACCGCCCACACCCAGCGCCAGGTCCAGCCCCAGGCTGCCGGTGGAGATCGCATCCACCTGCATGGAAGCGTTATCGCCCAGCTTCATAACGGCACCCTTGCCGAACTGCTTTTCGATCTGCGCCAGCGCCGTGGCCAGCGCATCCTTTTTTGCTTCCGGCTCGGTCTTCTGGGTAGCCGGTGCAACGTTGTTGTTCTGATTTTTTGCCATAGCGTGCTGCTCCTTTTATACTTTTTGCCCGCCATGGGCGGGCTGTCTCCTGCTTTCCTTCTTAGTATATCACAAAATCCAGATATTACAACAAGAAGTTGTTTATATTTTCCAATTTATTTTGGGCGGCGGGCAATGATGCAGCGGTCGTTGCCGCCAAGATCCCGGATGCAGCGGATATCCGCCCAGCCGTTTGCTGCCAGCAGGGCGCACACGGCCTCCCGCTGCTGCCAGCCGATCTCCAGCACCAGTGCCCCGCCCGGGCGCAGAACGCGCTGATACTGCTGCGCCAGCGCACGGTAGAACACAAGGCCGTCCTCCCCGGCTTCCAGTGCCATGGCAGGCTCCTGCGCCACCTCGGGCTGCAGCGTGCGCATCTCGGCGGCGGTCAGGTAAGGAGGGTTGGAAACGACCAGATCCAGCTGGCCTTCCGGCAGCTGTTCCCAATAGGTAAACAGGTCTGCCTGCACCGGCTGCACCGCATAGGCCGGCTTTTGGGCGGCACGCAGGGCCTGCAGCGCCGGCCCCCAGTCCAGAGCCGGGCTTTGGGCCTGTTCAAAGGCGGTCGGCTCCAACACATTCTCGGTCTGCCTGCCCTGCCCGGCCAGGGCGCAGCGGGCGTTCTTTTCCAGATACGCAAAGGCCGCCGGGCTTTTTTCCACGCAGGTCACCTGCGCTGTGGGGCACAAGCGCTTGACCCCCAGCCCCAGGCTGCCGGTACCGGCGCACAGGTCCAGCACACGGGGCGCTGCAAGGCCGGTCAGGGTCTCGGCGGCGGCCTGCGCCACCACCTCGGTATCCGCCCGGGGGCAGAGCACCCCGGGGCCTACCGCCAGCTCAAAGTCCAGAAAACTCCAGCTGCCGCAGAGATACTGCAGCGGCTCCCGGGCTGCGCGGCGGGCGCAGAGGGCTTCCAGCCTTTCTGCCTGCGCCGGGGTCAGCGGGCGATCCGACAGGCGCATATCCCGCCCCGTTGCCAGCCGGAACAGCTCCCGGGCGTCGTAATCCGCATCCGGGCAGCCTGCAGCGGTCAGCCGCTGCTCCACCTCCCGCACCGCTGCGCGGGGCAGCATGTTTTCGCTTACCATCTGCCGTCCTCCGGGTTTTCGGGCAGCACGGGGGTAACGGCGGCAATGGCTACCTCGATCATGCTGTCGTCCGGTTCAAAAACGGTCAGGTGCTGCACCCAGATACCCGGCTGCCGGATAATGCGGGTGGCGATGTTGTCCGACCGGCCGCACCACTTGAGCAGCTCGTAGCTGATGCCCATGACCAGCGGCAGCAGCAGCAGTTTGCACACCACCCGCAGGCCGATGCTGCCCCAGGGCAGCACGCTGTACAAAAACACGCTCACGATGACCACCAGGATCAGGAAGCTGGTGCCGCACCGGGGATGGAAACGGGTGTATTTGCGCACATTCTCCACGGTCAGCGGGTCGCCCGCCTCATAGCAGGCAATGGTCTTGTGCTCTGCACCGTGATACTCGAACACACGGTGGATCTCCTTCATTCTGGAGATCGCCACCATATAGGTCAGAAAGATGGCGACTTTCAGCACCGCTTCCAGCACCACCTTGCCCCAGCGCCCCAGCGGCAGAAGACGGTTGACCCCGCCCACAAGGAAGGTAGGCAGCACGGTAAACAGCAGGATGGCCAGCAGCCCGCCCAGCACTGCCGCTACGGTAAGCAGGGCATTCTCGGCTTTTTCGCCCAGATGCTCCCCCACCCACTTTTCAAAGGCGGTCTCCTCCTCGGCGGGGTCGTAGTCGTCCCCCATGCTCACCTGTGCCGAGTACATCATGTAGCGGTAGCCCACGATCAGGCTCTCGATCATGGCAATGGCGCCGCGCACCAGCGGGATCTTAGACCATACCCCGTGCGCCGGGGTGGGGTCCAGTTTTGTTTCGATGGTGCCATCCGGTTTGCGCACAGCGCAGCACATCTGCTTTGGGCCGCGCATCATGATGCCTTCCATCAGTGCCTGCCCGCCTACACAGGTCTTAAAGCGTTCCTTGTTGGGTCGATTCATTGGGTTCTCCTAACGGAACCGCCCCTTTTCCCTTTTGGGCCGTACTGTGCCGGCTGCGGAAGAAGCAACGGTTCTTTTTCTGTATCAAATATTATCCGGGTCTGTACCCGGCATAAAGCTCAGTCTACCACATAAATGTGACAAAATCTGCAGTCCGGGGCATCGTTATGCCTTGCGGTACAGCGGCAGCCCCAGGGTGACCACAGTGCCGCGCCCCAGGGTGCTCTTGATATCCAGGGTGCCGTCCAGCGCCGTCATGATGGAATCCACCAGCGCCAGCCCGATGCCGCTGCCGCGCACCGAGTTGCTGCCCTTGTAGAACTTGGTCTTTACGTTTTCCAGATCCTCCGGCGGGATGCCCCGGCCCTGGTCCAGGATCTCCACAAAGGCCTTGTACTCCCCTGCCCACAGCTTGACCGTGATGCGGCCGCCGGGTGCCGAGTATTTGATGGCATTATCCAGAATATTGATGAACACCTGCCGCAGACGGTCCGGGTCGGCATAAACGGGGATCATCTCCTCCGGCTCGGTATAGTTGAGCAGCAGCCCCTCCCGCTGGATGCGTGCCTCGCAAAAGAGTACGGCATCGGTCAGCTCTGCCACAAGGTCCAGCGGGCGGCAGTCCATCCGGATGCGGCCATTCTGCAGCCGGCTGAAATCCAGCAGCTCCTCCACCATGTTGTACAGCCGGCCGGTCTCGTTATTGATGATCTCCAGCCCCTTGCGGTAGTTCTCGTCCGTGGGGTCGTCCAGTGTACGCAGGGTCTCCACCCAGCCGCGGATGGAGGTAAGCGGGGTGCGCAGCTCGTGGGAGACCGAGCTGATGAACTCGTTTTTCATCTTTTCGGTCTCTTCCAGCCCTTCCGCCATCTGGTTGATGGTGCCGCGCAGGCGGTCCACCTCGTCGTGCTGGTCGCCTGTCACCGGCAGGCGCACATCCAGCTCGCCCCGGGCGATGCCGGCAGCGGTGCGCTCCACCTGCCCCAGCGGCACAACGATGCTGCGCACAAAGTACAGGCCGGACATCACGGTAAAGGTCAGGATGACCAGCACAATGACCACGCTGACGATGAGTGCGCTTTTGACCTGCTGTTCCACCAGTGTCAGGCTGGTGACCAGCCGCAGAGCGGCCACATCCTCCGCCGCGTAGGGCACCAATGAGCAGGTGGCCATGACCATCTCGCCGGACTGGGTGCGGTAGACCGCCACGCCCAGTCCATCCGATGCACCGATCGCCTGGTCGAAATCCTTATTATCGACGATGCCCTCCGCGTCTGTACCGCTGGAGGAGGCAATGACCCCGCCGTAGCTGTCCAGCAGCATAAACTCGTATTTATCCTTATCGGAAAACTGCTCCACCATGCGCCGCAGCGCCAGGCTGCGGCTGGCGGCGGTGCTCTGGGCCGTATCGCCGGTATACATTTTCAGCTGTCCCGTCATCGAGGAGAAGCGCCGGTACATGATCTGCTGCACGCTGTTATAGTAGCCCCGGGTATAGCTGTACAGAAACATGGCTTCTGCCAGCACCACCACCAGTATGGTGATGAGCAGGTTGCCCCGCAGCCAGCGGCGGGTGATACCGCTTCGCATGGCGGTCGCCTCCTTTCGGTGTTCTCAGGTGTCCACAGGCGGGCGGCGTTACTCCTCCCACCGGTAGCCATAGCCCCACACGGTCATGATATGGGTTGGGTGGCTAGGCTCGTCCTCCACCTTCATGCGCAGGCGGCGGATATTCACATCCACGATCTTCACATCGCCAAAGTAGTTCTCGCCCCAGACCCCTTTCAGGATCTTTTCGCGCACCAGCGCGGTGCCCGGGTTGCGGAAGAACAGCTCCATGATCTGGAACTCCACCTGGGTCAGCTCGATGGGCTGCCCGGCTTTCAGCAGCACACGGCGGTTCTCATCCAGCACAAAATCGCCGCTGATCAGGGTGCCCGTGGCGGCGTTCTCCCGGTTTTCGCCCTCCCGGGAGCGGGTCACGCGGCGGCAGAGCGCCTCCACGCGCGCCAGCAGCTCGCTTACGCTGAACGGTTTGGTCATGTAGTCATCGGCACCGATGGACAGCCCGCGGATCTTATCCTGCTCCTGCCCCTTGGCGCTGAGGATGATGATGCCGATCTGCTGGTCGGTGCGGCGGATGGTCTCGCACAGGGAAAAGCCGTTCATGCCCGGCAGCATCACATCCAAAATGGCGGCATCGCAGCCGGGCCTCTGGGCCAGCAGCGGCAGGGCTGCCTCGGCGCTTTCCGCCTCCACGGCTTCCATCCCCGCAAGACGCAGGTTCAGGGCGATCATTTCACGGATGTTGGCCTCATCTTCTACAACAAGCACTCTTACCATGCAGCAGTTCCTCCATTCGTCAGTTCAGCAGATACAGCGCCTTGGAAAGGCGGTAGTCGGTATCAGCGATCAGCACGCCCGGGCCAAGTTTGGCCTGCATCTGGCGGGACGCCACCACGCCAAGCCAGGTCCAGCCGGTGGAGTTGGCGGAGGTACGCGCCATCCGTACCGTGAGCACCAGCTGGTCCTCGTCCACCGTGCGCAGCTCCACTGCGCCATCGTACTGTTCGCTGTCGGTCAGTTTCAGGTTGCCCTCCCACTCGGCGGGCAGCTCGATATAACAGTTGGTCTCCTCGTCCAGCAGGCCAAAGCTCTTTTCCGGGTGGTTGCTGGTGTAGTCCATCCACACGATAAAATCCATGCGGCGGCTCTGGCTCAGGTTCAGCAGACCTGCCTCGTCCGGCTGGGTGGGGATCTCCACGATGCCGTCCCCATCCAGATCGCGGCTGACCAGCGTGGGCACATTGCGCAAAGAGGCGCTGTACAGCCGGTCGCTGCTGATCTTGCTGGCGGGCACCATCTGCTGGGTGTTCTCATCGTAGCACAGCAGCACCGAGGCCAGATTGTTGCCCGAGATGCCGGTCCAGCCGTCCAGCACCAGATAGTGCCGCCCGTCTGCGCCCGCCCCGGCTGCCACCGAAGCGCAGCCGGAAAACTTATCCGCAGAAAGCCCGGTGACTGCCACCTGCTGGAAGCTGCCCTCCCGGTCGGCGGTCAGCAGCTCGATCTGCACGCTGCCGTCCTCCTGGGTGGACATCAAAATCAGATCCTGACTGCTGCCGCCGGTGATATTTTCCACCAGATACTGCTCATACTGCTGTTCCAGAATGGTGGAGAGGATGCCGTTCTCATAGGAATACACCGCCAGATAGTGGTCCTTCTGGGCAGCTGTGTAGCCCACCACCAGCTGGCAGGCATCTGCCGCCTGCAGCCGGGCAAGGCTTACGTTCTCCACCGTTTCGGCCAGGCCTTCCACGCTCTGGCGCACCTGCCAGCTGCCGGCCTCATCCCGCTGCAGGATGGCCACGCAGACATTTGCCGTCTGCGCCGTGGTATACAGCACCGCCGCATCCTGCTGGCCATCTCCGTCCAGGTCCTGCATCACAAAGGGCGAAAGCAGCTCGCCCTGAATAGGATATTTCAGCTGGGCGCTCTCCCCCAGCCAGTCGTTCAGCGCAGTCTGCAGTGCGCCGTAATCGCCGGAGAGCTTGGGGGCGCGCAGCAGTTCCTCCACCTGCGCCTTTTCCGTGACCGGCAGCAGCGTCTGGCAGCTGCACAGCACGGCGCACAGCAGCGCACAAAGCAGCAGCCGCAGCCCATATGTTTTTTTCATACCGGCCTTTCTCCTTCCGGGCAAAAATACCTATTGTCAGTATACCACGGGGCAGGCACAATGCCAAGAGGCTTTCCCCGCAGATGGTTTTTTGCACAAAGTTTACCCCCTGCCGCTGTTATTTTTACGTTGGGGCTTGACATCCGCGCTCTGTTGCTTCTAAATAGAATTATAAAGCTACGAGGAGGTATTTTTATGGAAAAGCACACCCGTTTTATTGCGGCCGGGCTGGCCGGTGCCTTTCTGGCGCTGACGCTGGCTTCCTGCAGCACGCAGGACCCGGCAGTCGTCCGCCTCCGTGCAGCCCAGAAAGCCTATCGGTCCGCACTGCGCAGCCAGACCACTGCGAACCAGACGCTGACCAACGCCCTCAACACCCTGACTGAGGATCAGACAGCGCTTGCGGCGCTCAAAGGCTCTCAGCCCGGGCTGGCAGCCGCCGTTACACAGGCTGTACAGAACAAAACTGCCGGCGAAGCTGCATACCAGCGCAGCCAGGATGCCACAGCCGCCGCGCAGAGCGCTTTGGAACAGCTCCAGCAAGAACAGGAAGCACCGCGCAAATACCGGAACAACTCCCTTGGCTTTTTCATCTGGAACGCGCCGGACAGCGGTTCCGATATCGATACCATCAAGCGTTACTTCTTGGGGCAGGTCTCCGGCAGCCACGAAGTAGTGCCAAACCTCAACAGCAAAACGGATGCCACCTCTTATCAGAACTTCAAAGCATCCATCCAATGGATGAACAAGGCTAACGAGATGCGCCGCCGCGAAAACAGCACCGAGGGCACGAACCTGTCCGAGCTGCCGGTCGCCGATTCCATCATGATGATCAGCGAGTTCCATGCTAATTTCAGTAAGCGTCAGATCGAGCATCATGCCTACACGGGTCTGTGTGATTTTGGCATGGGAGAAAACCTTGCCTGGGGAGAGCGCAGCGGCCCCGATGGGCCTTTTGAAGCATGGTATACCAAGGAAAAAGCCTACTACAAAGCACACCCGGATGGCACCACCCATGACCCTGTCTGGTTCAGCAATGTCGGCCACTACCTTGCAACCGTCAGCCCCAGCTATAAGGTTATCGGCTTTGCCATCAACAACGACCCGGATTGCCTGTATGGCAAAGTGTACGCCTACGGTGTTTCCTCCCGGACCCTGTCAGAAAAGACCTACACCGTTGCACAATACAGCGCCCGCATCTCCGCCTACGAGGCTTATCTGCGCAGTCTGAATACGACCCTGCATACTGCGCAAACGGCTGTTTCGGATGCACGCACTGCCGAGAAAGCTGCACAAAAAGAGCTTGCACGGCTGGATACCGCCATCACGACTGCAGAAAAAGCCCGCGATGACACCGCCGCACAGGCAGCTGCATTGGAGCAGAAACTCGGGGCCGATCAGGCCAGCGTAAATGCTGCCCGGGAAGCACTGACGCAGGCCGCGGAAACCGTTCTTACCGCAAAGCAGGAGCTGGACGCTGCCCAGAAAGCACTGGAAGAGCAGCAGGCTTCCGCTGTAAAAGCCGCCTGACCTGTACCCCGGGAATACACGATACACCAAACGACTTGATGTAAGGAGGTATTTTTATGAAAAAGCACACCCGTTTTATTGCGGCCGGGCTGGCCGGTGCCTTTCTGGCACTGACGCTGGCTTCCTGCAGTATGGAGGAACCTACCACCCCCGAGCTGCAGAAAGCGAAAAAAGCGTATGAGGCCGCGCTGGCCAACAAGACCACCGCCACACAGCAGCTGACCACTGCCGCCAACACCCTGAGCGCCGACCAGGCCGCGCTTACGGCGCTCAAGGCCTCCCAGGCCGAAGCGGAGGCCACCCTGACGCAGGCTGTTCAGGATAAGGCAGACGGAGAAGCCGCCTACCAGCGCAGCCAGGAAGCCGTTATCAAGGCCGAAGCAAAGCTGGAAAAGCTCCAGCGCGAGCAGGATACCCTGTACCAGTACCGGGACAGTGCGCTGGGCTTCTTTATCTGGAACGCCTCCGAAAGCGGCGTGGATATCGAGACCGTCACCAAAATGTTCCTGGGCAATGCCGCTTCCTACAACGAAGTGACCCCTCGCCTGTCCGACCCCAAGGATGCTACTTCGTTTAAAAACTTCAAGGCATCGGTCCAGTGGATCGAAAAGTGCAACGAGATGCGCCAGCGGGAGAACCGTGCCGAGGGTACCAACCTGCAGCCGCTCCGGATCACCGACTGGGCCATGATCGCCGCCCAGCTCCATGCGGACTACAGCACCACCGTGCTCGGCCACCACGGCAGCACCGGCAGCTGCAAGTTCAACCTTGGCGAAAACCTTGCCTGGGGATATTCCTCCGCCGGCGATGGACCTTTTGTCGGCTGGTACACCCAGGAAAAAGAAGCCTATAAGCGCACGCCGGAGTGTAACGATCAGACCGGCCATTACCTGAACATCGTTAACAACAGTTACAAGACGACCGGCTTTGCCATCAGCACCCGTACCGATGGCAGGTATTCCATTACCTATGCGCAGGAGTTTGGGTTTGCGGACTACCAGCACAAGTCCTACACGCCCAGCCAGTACCGCGCCCGCATTGCCGCCTACGAGAGCTTTCTCAATGGCCTGACCACGAACCTGAACACCGCCGAGGCCGCTGTCACGGACGCCAAAGCCGCCGAAACAGCAGCCCGGAACAAGCTGGCCCAGCTGGACACTGCCCTTACCAACGCCCAGAATGCCAGCAAGGAAGCCACCGCACAGCTGACTGCGCTGCGCCAGACGATCAAGGCGGATCAGGCTGCCCTGGCCGCTGCCCAGGAAGCCGTTGCGCAGGCGGAGGAAGCGGTCATCACCGCCAAGAAGGCGCTGGATGCCGCCCAGAAAGCACTGGAGGAGCAGCAGAAATCTGCTGCAAACGCTGCCTGATAACCAAATATCCAACGGGGCTGCTGCACGATATTCAGTGCAGCAGCCCCCTTTTTGTTGCGCAAAAAAGGAACCACCGCACAGAGCCTGTGCAATGGTTCCTTTTGTTACTGTATCAAACAGTCAGAGTCGATCAGACGAGCTCCAGAACTGCCATCTCAGCTGCATCGCCGCGGCGAGCGCCGATCTTGATGATGCGGGTGTAGCCGCCGTTGCGGTCAGCGTACTTGGGGCTGATCTCATC
>CAKTFD010000012.1 GCA_934553285.1 uncultured Faecalibacterium sp.
CCGGAGTGCCAGCGCAGCGAGTGGCACTATGCCGAGATCGCCCGGAAGAACCCCTTCTATGCACAGGTCTGGAAGCCTATCCACGGCGATAAGCACGATTACCACATCCCCATGGCATACAGTGCCTTTGACATCACCAAAAAGCTGAAAGAAGAACTCAACATCGAGGATTAAGGAGTACGCCCATGTTACTGGAAAACAAAGTTGCAGTTGTCACCGGCGGCAGCCGTGGCATCGGTCTGGCCGCTGTCAAGGCCTTTTTGCAGGAGGGCGCTTCGGTGGTGCTGTGCGCCAGCCGTCAGGAGACCGCCGACCACGCGGTGGCCGAGCTGAAAGCCGAGCTGCCGGATGCTGTGGTGGAGGGCATCTGCCCGAACCTTGCCGATGCCGCTGCCGTGCAGGCTGCTATGGACGCTGTTGCCGCAAAGTACGGCAGGATCGACATTCTGGTAAACAACGCCGGCATGTCGGAAAGCACCCCCTTTGCCAGCTACACCGAGGAACTGTTCGATAAGACCATGGATCTGAACGTTAAGGGCGTGTTCAACTGCGCCCATGCCGCCGCCAAGTGGATGGCCAAGCAGCACAGTGGCGTTATCCTGAACACCTCCTCTGTGGTCTCTATCACCGGGCAGGTCACCGGCGTGGCCTATCCCACCTCCAAGTTCGCGGTCAATGGCTTTACCCTGACCCTGGCGCGCGAGCTTGGCCCGCAGGGCATCCGGGTCAATGCGGTCGCCCCCGGCATTACCGAGACCGATATGATGAAAGCTGTGCCCAAGGAGATCATTGATCCCCTCGTTGCACAGATCCCCCTGCGCCGCTTGGGCCAGCCGGAGGATATCGCCAACGCGCTAGTGTTCCTTGCCTCGGAAAAGGCTTCTTACATCACCGGCGTTGTGCTGAGCGTGGACGGCCTGGCAAGAGTATAACTTTCTTCTGACATTTTCTCCTTCATTTTCTTCTCTTTATCCGGCTGTTTCTGCCCCAAAAGGACGGAAACAGCCGGACTTTTTTATTGCATGGCGCAGCCTGTTATGGTACAGTTATTGCAGAAGGTTTGATTTTTACAGGAAGGTGAAAACCATGGAGCGATACCAGAGCATTTGTCAGCACCTGTACGAGGCTACCCAGATCCCGGCGCTTTTGGTGGCGCAGGACGGCCATGTGGTGGCCGAGTGGTCCCGGTTCTCCAAAACGCCGGTGCCGGAGTTCGGCTTTAAGATGGCGGTGCAGGATTTTGAGCTGCAAAAGCGGGACGCGCTGCACCCGGCCATCTTCCACATCAAGCCGGGATATCTTTTTGCAATGGCAAAACTGGATGCACAGCTGTATTGGATCACGGGGCTGGTATCTCCGGTGCGCTGCAGTTATCAGGAGATCTTTGCAGCCTACGGGCAGGAAACGCTGTTTACCCCGGAGGCGCTGCGCACGCTTGCCACCGGGCTGCTCAACTCTCCGCTGGTCACCCTTTCGCAGTTGAAAAGCACGGTCTGCCTTTTGTTGTGCCTTGTGCACGGCACCATGATCCCCGAGGAGGATATCCTGCTGTGCAACGATGAAGACCGCCTGCCCATCGGGCAGCCGTTCCAGGCGGCGCTGTTCCGTGTGCGGGAGTACCCGGAGGCGCATGTAACCACCCAGCTGGAGGACCGCATCGCCGCGCTGATTGCAGCAGGGAACACCGAGGAGCTTGCCCGGTATCTGCGCAAGCCGGAGCAGGGCCGGAACGGAAAGATGTCGGATGATCCCTTGCGGCAGATGAAGTACAGCTTTGTGGCCTATATCACCATCGTGTCCCGCGCCGCCATCAAGGGCGGCATGGACGAGGAAGAAGCCCTGACCCTCAGCGACCTGTACTGCCAGCGGGTGGATGTGATGACCCAGGCCATCGATATCCTCCGCACGCTCTACGAGATGAGCCTGGATTTCTGCCGCAAGGTGCAGCAGGGGAAGCAGGGCAGTTATTCGCCCACGGTGCAAAAGTGCCTGCACTATATCTCCCGGCATCTGCATGAGAATATCCGTGCCGAGCACCTTGCCACGCTGACCGGCCTCAGCTCCAAGACTGTGGCAGAGCGCTTCCGGCAGGAAACAGGCTGCTCCATCCCGGATTATCTCCATGCACAGCGGGTGGAGGAGGCAAAGTATCTTTTGCGGTACACCGAGTATTCGCTGGCGGAAATTTCCGGCATCCTGAACTATGCTTCCCAGAGCTACTTTACTAAGATCTTCCGGGATCGTACCGGGCAGACCCCACAGCAGTACCGGGATTGCCCGCAGGAACTGACGACCTGAACCGGTTTCATGCCAAGATGCGGGGCGGCTTGCTCCGCATTTTTTTATAAATTTCTGTTTATTGATATACCGGCCCGGCATTCCTTTGTTATAGTAATGCTACCATCCGCTGATTCACCAAAAGAATGAAGGAAAGGCAAGGAATTTGTAGTGAAAGAGCGTAACGAAAAGCGGCCCGCCCGCAAAAAAGGAATCGTTCCCATTGCGGTGCTGCTGACCATCGGCCTCGTGGTCAACATCGCCTGCGGAATGTTCTATTCCGCTATCACCCCGTTTATGACCGCAAACTTCAACCCGCTGCTCACCGGGCAGAAGCAGGTGACAACCGGCCAGAGCCTGACCGTGGAGCAGGCTGCAGACCAGAGCCGCGCCATGGCGCAGGAGCTGGTGCAGGAGGGTGCCGTTCTGCTGAAAGACCAGAACAACGCCCTGCCGCTGGCAGAGGGCACCGCCGTCAACCTGTTCGGCTACGGCTCCGTGGACCCCATCTACGGCGGCAGCGGCTCCGGCGCAAGCGATACTTCCTCCAACGTTGATCTGGTCACCGGCCTGACCAACGCCGGCTTCTCGGTCAACCAGGAGCTGGTGGATTTCTACAAGAAGTCCGGGGTAAGCCGTGCCGCCCAGAAGGGCTTTGAAGGCTCCAACTTCACCCCGGCAGAGGTGCCTGCAGCGCAGTACACCGACGCGCTGCTGCAGAACGCAAAGGCGTTCTCGGATGTGGCCATCGTCACCATCTCCCGCGTGGGCGGCGAGGGCGGCGACCTGCCCCAGGATATGTACGCCGCCGGTTACAGCAAGACCGATGACGGCAAGCATTATCTGGAGCTGACCCAGGACGAAGAGGACCTGCTGGCCCTCATCAAAGCACAGGGCTTTGGCAAGGTGATCGTCCTTGTCAACTCCTCCAACGCCATGGAGCTGGGCTTTTTGGAGGATGATTCCATCGATGCCGCGCTGTGGATCGGCAGCCTTGGCTCCACCGGCTTCAACGCCGTGGGCGAGATCTTGTCCGGCAAGGTGAACCCCTCCGGCCGTCTGTCGGATACCTACGCATACGATCTGACCACCGCACCGGCTTACTGGAACGCCGGCGACTTTACCTACTCTAACCTCAAGCACCACTATGTGGAGTACGCCGAGGGCATCTATGTGGGTTACCGCTTCTACGAGACCCGCTATGTGGATAACACCACCGGTGTCTGCGATGAAGCCGCCTACGCAAAGGCAGTGCAGTACCCCTTCGGCTACGGCCTGTCCTACACTACCTTTGAGCAGTCTATCACCGACTATAAGACCACCGACAGCGCCATCGAGATGACCGTAGAGGTCAAGAACACCGGTGCTGTGGCAGGCAAGGATGTGGTGCAGGTATACTACACCGCGCCCTACACCATCGGCGGCATTGAAAAATCCCATGTGGTGCTGGCAGGCTTTGCAAAGACCGGCCTGCTGCAGCCCGGCGCCTCGGAGAAGGTGACCATCACCTTTGCCCCGGAGGATATGGCCTCCTACGATGAGACCGGCGCAAAGGCTTACGTTCTGGAGGCCGGCACCTACCAGATCAAGCTGATGAACAACGCCCATGATGTGATCGACCAGCGCGAGTACGAAGTACCTGCAACCATCACCTACAGCGGCGATAATGCCCGCAGCACCGACCTTGTGGCTGCCACCAACGAGTTTGAGGATGTGGCTCAGGGCCAGATCAAGCAGTATGTTTCCCGCGCGGACTGGGAGAGCACCCTGCCCACCACCCGCACCGATGGCAAGACTGCCAGCGCAGAAACTGTTGCCGCCAAGGAGAATACCCCGGTCTACGAGAACAACGACAGCGACCAGCCCATTACCTTTGCAAACCACGGCCTGACGCTGGAGGACATGACCGGGCTGGATTACGATGATCCCAAGTGGGACGACCTGCTGGAGCAGCTCAGCGTGGACGACATGACCAACATGATCGCAAACGGCGGCTGGTCCACCCCGGAAGTTGCCAGCGTGGGCAAGCCCGCCACCAACGATCTGGACGGCCCTGCAGGCATCAACAGTCTGGTCAGCAGCCTGAAAGGCGTTTCCTTCCCCAGCGAGGTCATCGTGGGTTCCAGCTGGAACACCGACCTTGCCCAGCGTTTTGGCACTGCGTTTGGTGCCGAGGCCGCTGCAAACCATGTGGTGGGCCTGTACGCCCCCGGCATGAACATCCACCGCACGCCCTTCTCCGGCCGTAACTTTGAGTATTACAGTGAGGACGGCCTGCTCTCCGGCAAAATGGGCGCTGCCATGGTGCAGGGCGTGGACAGCCAGGGTGTGTATACCTACATCAAGCACTTTGCCCTGAACGATCAGGAGTCCAACCGTCTGTCCATCTCGGTCTGGGCCAACGAGCAGTCCATCCGCGAGATCTACCTCAAGCCCTTTGAGCTGTCTGTCAAGGAGGGCGGCACCACCGCTGTCATGAGCAGCTACAGCCGCCTGGGCAACACCTGGGCAGGCGCTTCCAAGGCACTGCTCACCGATGTGCTCCGCAACGAGTGGGGCTTCCATGGCATGGTGGTCACCGACTCCGCCATGGGCAACACGAACTGGATGGATGTCAACCTTGCCATCCGCGCAGGCGGCGACATGATGCTCTGCCTGATGGGCGTCAAGCTGGATTCTTCCTCCAACACGGCACAGCAGGCCATGCGCCGCGCCTGCCACAACATTCTTTATACGCAGGCAAACAGCATTGCCATTGCGGCAGCTGTGGATAACACCCCCTACTGGCTCATCCTGCTGGCCATCGTGGACAGCATCCTGCTCATCGCCATCGTTCTGCTGATCCTCAAGCGCATCCCCGCCGGTAAAAAACTGGGCAAGGGTGCAAAGGCTGGCATCTGCGTGGGCATCGCTGCCGTGGTGGCGCTGGTGTTCTGGGCCATGTTCTTCCGCAGCAGCAGCGTATCGGTTGCGACAGCTTCCTCTGAGAGCGCAGCTTCTTCCGAAACTGCCGAGAGCACCGCAACTTCTGAAGAAGAAGCAAAGGAGGGCCTGTTTATGGAGCTGTCCCAGAAGGATGCAGGCGGCTGGCTGGGCTGCCATGTTTACCTGATGCAGGACGGCAGCTACACCGTCACCTATGACTACACTGCTGACAATACCGGCATTGAGGGCGAAAAGGGTACTTACGAGATCGGCGCAGACGGCACCCTGACCCTGACCGCAGTGGACGGCACGGTGCACACCGCCGCAGCCGCTGCCAACGCAGACGGCACCATCAGCTATACGCTGGAAATCACCGAGGCCAACACCTCTGTGGTCTGCAACCCCACCGGCACCCTGGACCCCAGCGCAGCATCCGCAGCGCCTGCGATGGAGGGCCTGTTTATGGAGCTGTCCCAGAAGGATGCAGGCGGCTGGCTGGGCTGCCACATCTACCTGATGGAGGATGGTACCTTCTCGGTGGCTTATGACTACACCGCCGACAATGCCGGCATCGAAGCCGCCAAGGGCACCTATGCGGAGAACGCAGACGGCACCCTGACCCTGACGGCCGATTCCGGCGAGGAGATCACGGTGACTGTTACCGACAACGGCGACGGCACCAAGACCTATTCTGCCGAGGTGACCGAGGCAAATACCTCCATTGTCTGCAATCCCACCGGTAAACGCTGATAGGCCCACGGGCGGCGGTGCGGGAGCATCGCTGCCCATTTTGTTATGAGGAAACGCTATGAAACACCCTGAAATTCTCCAAAAACTTTCTCTTGAACAAAAATGTGCCCTGCTGTCCGGCAAAAATACCTGGCAGACGCAGGACTACCCCAGGCAGGGCGTGCCCGCCATCTGGCTGTCGGACGGCCCCAACGGCCTGCGCAAGCAGGCGGGCGCTGCCGACCATCTGGGCCTGAACCCTTCTGAGCCTGCCACCTGTTTTCCCACCGCCGCCACCATGGCCAACAGCTGGGATCCGGCGCTGGGCGAGGAAGTGGGCCGGGCACTGGGCGAGGAGACCGCCGCTTACCGGGTAAACGTACTGCTGGGTCCGGGCCTGAACGTGAAGCGCAGCCCCCTGTGCGGACGCAGCTTTGAGTATTTCTCCGAGGATCCCTACCTTTCCGGCAAGATGGCTGCCGCCTACGTCCGCGGCATTCAGGAAAACGGCATTGCCGCCTGCCCCAAGCACTTTGCGGTAAACAGCCAGGAACTGCGCCGCATGGCCAGCAACTCCGTGCTGGACGAGCGCACCCTGCGGGAGCTGTACCTCACCGCCTTTGAGATCGTGGTCAAAGAAGCACACCCCAAATCCATCATGTCCGCCTACAACAAGGTGAACGATACCTACGCCAACGAGAACCACCATCTGCTGGTGGATATCCTGCGCAGGGAGTGGGGCTTTGACGGCGCCGTCGTCACCGACTGGGGCGGCTCCAACGATCATGTGGAGGGTGTGAAGAACGGCTCTACGCTGGAAATGCCCTCCCCGGGTCTGGGCGAAGCACGCAAGCTGCTGAAAGCTGTGGCCGAGGGCAGCCTGACCGAGCAGGAGATCGACCTGCGGGTGGACGAGCTGCTGGAGCTGGTGCTTTCCACCACCGCAGCAATTGAAAAAGCACCCCGCAAGTTTGATGAGGACGCACACCACCAGCTGGCAAAAAGAGCTGCGGCAGAAAGCATCGTTCTGCTGAAAAATGAGGGCGGCATCCTGCCCCTGAAACACGGCAGAAAAGTAGCCCTCATCGGTGATTTTGCCCGCACGCCCCGGTATCAGGGCGCAGGTTCCAGCATGGTGAACCCCACCCGGGTGGACAGCCTGAAAGATGCCATGGAAACGGCAGAGCTGGAGCTGGTGGGCTGCTGCGCAGGCTACGAGCGCAGCGGCCAGCGGAACAAGGCCTATCTGGACGAGGCTGTTTCGCAGGCAAAACTGGCAGATGTGGTGATCCTGTGCATCGGTCTGGACGAATCCAGCGAGAGCGAGGGCCTCGACCGCACCCACATCGGCATCCCGGCGGTGCAAAAACAGCTGCTGGATGCCGTGACCGCAGCCAACCCCAATGTGGTGGCAGTGGTCAGCGCGGGCAGCGTCATCGAGACCGACTGGGTGGAAAAATGCAAGGCCGTGGTGCACGGCTACCTGGGCGGGCAGGCCGGTGCCGGTGCCATGCTGGAGGTGCTTACCGGCTGGCAGAACCCCTGCGGAAAGCTGGCCGAGACTATCCCCCTGTGCTACGAGGATACCCCCGCCGCCCGCTATTTCCCGGGCAGAAAGCAGAACGCCGAGTACCGGGAGGGGCTGTATGTGGGTTACCGCTACTACGAAACTGCCAACAAGGCGGTGCGGTATCCCTTTGGCTACGGCCTGAGCTACACCACCTTTGCGTACAGTGACCTGCAGGTATCTGCTGATAAGGTCACCTTTACGATCACCAACACCGGCAGCTGCGCCGGTGCCGAGGTGGCGCAGCTCTATGTGGCAAAACCGGATGCAGCGGTTTTCCGCCCCGCCAGAGAGCTGAAAGGCTTTGCCAAAGTGTTCCTCAAGGCAGGGGAGAGCAAGGCCGTCACCATCCCGCTGGACGATAAGACCTTCCGCTACTGGAACGTGGCTACCGACCGCTGGGAGGTGGAGGGCGGCAGCTACCAGCTGATGGTGGGTGCCAATGTGCAGGACATCCGCCTGACTGCTGATATCACCCTGCCGGGCACCGGCGCACCCGACCCTTATGCAGGCAGGGAGCTGCCGGATTACCGGACGGGCAATATCCAGAATATCCCGGATGCGGAGTTTGAAGCCCTGTTGGGCCGTCCGCTGCCGGAGGAAAAGACAGCCATTGACCGCACCATGACCTTGGGCGAGCTGAACCACAGCCGCAGCCCGCTGTGCTGGCTGATCGCAGGGGTGCTGACATTGCTGCTGCGCTCCGGCGAAAAGAAAGGCAAGCCCAACCTGAATATCCTGTTCCAGTACAATATGCCGCTGCGCGGGCTGGCGCAGATGACAAACGGCATGATCGGGGACGAGTTTGTGGACGGCCTTGTACTGGAAGCAAAGGGTTTCTGGATCATCGGCATCCTGCGTGCGCTGGTGGGCCTTTTGCAGAACTTTGTGGCCAACAGCCGCTACCAGGCAAAGCTGGATGAACAGTCCAGATAAGAAGGGGAGAAGGATATGAATTTCTGGAATAACTTTGCGGCAAAGCATCCTGCCGCTGCCAAGTGGGTGCGCGAGGGCGGCCTGTTCGTCATCGTGTCCAACCTCATCACCGTGTTCAAGTACCTGCTGCTGCAGTTTTTGCCGGGGGCCTTTGCCAGCCTGCCGGTGGTGGATTTCGGCTGGCCGGGCATCGACATCACCCTCTTCGGCGAGACCTTCAAGTGGAACATCCTCGGCTACGATGCCGCCCACGGCGGCCTGCCCTACTTCTGCGCCTACATGATCGCCATGGTCATCGGCGAGTGCATCAACTTCCCCATCCAGCGTAATTTCGTGTTCCGCAGCAAGGGCAATCTGGCAAAACAGATCGGCTGGTATCTGCTGGCCTTCTGCGTTATCACCTGCATCGTCAACTCCATCAACTGTATCTGGGTGGCGGTGGCAGGGCTGCTGGTGCCGGACTTCATCTACAACATCGGCACCACCGTGCTCAACGGCGGCATCTCCATGGTGATCTTCTTCTTTGTGAATAAGGTCATCTTCCCGGAGGGCGCACAGACAAAATAATTGACATAGGCAAAATAAAGAAAGAACCAGAGTTTTCAGCCGTTCGGCTTTAAACTCTGGTCCTTTTTTCAGGGGTCAGGCAGCTGCTTTATCTGCTGCTCAGAAGGGAAAAACGCTGACGATGCGGTTCCAGGCTGCTTTCAGGCGGGAGCCGGAAGCGCTGGAAACACCGCTGGTGGTCAGCTGGATATCGCTGAAGGTGACATTAGCATTGCGGGCAGCGTAGAAGCCGACATAGATGTAATCGGAATCCACAGCGGTCAGCGCATAGTCAAAACCGGCCGAGGCGGTCTCGTTGTCGCCGTAGGTCAGGGTAAAGCCATCGGCCGTGCCCACGAGTTTCAGTGCAACGGTATCGCCTGCGCCGTACTTGACGGTCGCGGCGGGGCCATCGTACAGAGCGCCGCTCTTGCGGCCAAAGCAGTTGATCGCGCCCTGGTTCCGGGTACCAACGGCAACGTAATCGCCCAGGGGGTCGGAGATGCTGGTATCGACATACATCTCATCGCGTGCCATCAGGCCGAAGGAGACCTGGTTGTTTTTGGCCAGCTGGTTTACGGTGGCCTTTGCGGTCAGGGTAAAGTTGGTGCCGGCAGGCAGCTGGACATAGTACATCATCAGGCCGTCAACGGTGGATGCGATCTTGCCGCGGTTGTTGGCAACACCCAGGGTGATGTTCTGGCCATCGATCACGGCGGTAAAATCGCCGCCGGAGATCTTATCATCGCCGCCCACGTTGCCAAACACGGAGCCGTTCCATACCGTGCCGTCTGCGCCCGTAAAGGCGGGCCACAGCTTGCTGGCTTCGGTGGGGGCTGCGTAGCTGGAAGGTACGTAGTCCGGGTTTGCGGCATCGCCGTAGAACTGCTTGTAGGTGGGTTTTGCCTTGTGCTTGTTGTAGGCACCCAGCGGGGTATCTGCGGTGAGCTGGGAGATGAGCCAGGCGTTCAGCTTTGCACCGTAGCTGTTGGTATGGGTCAGATCCAGGCCGGTGGGGGAGAGCTTGCCCTTTTTATCCACCTTTGCACCGGTAAAGCTGTGGGTGTACTGGGCCTTTTTGCCCATGGAGAGATTCTCGCTGATGGTGGCGCTGGTCAGGTCCACACAGATGAGGCTCAGCTCGCTGCACATGGTGCGGATGGCCTGCGCATAATCGCCGCCCTCGTAGACTGCATCACCGATGGTAACGGTCTCGGTCTTGTGAGCAGAAGCGCCTTCATAGCTGGCTTTGGTGTTTTCGTTGGTCAGGCGGGCAATGGGGGTGCATACCACGGGGGTGACACCGCGTGCCAGCGCAGGCTGGATGTAGTTAACGTAAAGGCTGTTTGCAAAGGAACCCTCGGTCTTATAGTCGCCGTTGGGGTTGGTGTAGCGGGCAGGCTCGGTCTTTTCGTCATTGTGGCCAAAGCCGATAAGCAGGAACTTGTCGCCCGCAGCATCGCCCAGGGCGGGCACACTGTCGGAACCATGGAGCAGGGTGCTGTAGTTTGCCATGCCGGTAAAATCCTTGCTGGATGCACCGGAAACGGCCAGGTTGTAGACGTTGGCGTTGAAGTAGTTCTCGATCTCCTCACCGTAGCCTTCGCGCGGGAGGTAGTAGCTGTCGTTGAAGGGGGAAACGGTAGAGTCGCCCACCACCCAGATGGTGGCCTTGGCGGCTTCTGCCTGGCCCCACACGGCACCGCGTGCGCCTGCATCGGTAGCGGCCAGGCCCTCGGCGCTCAGCAGCAGCAGGCCGTGCATATCAATGCTGCCGTCCGCATTGCGGGTGGGCGCAACAGAGGTATCCAGGCTCTGGAACCAGCTCTCCTTCACGGTTACGGTGTTGGTGGACTTGTTGTGGCTGGTCTGGGTATCGGCATCCCAGTAGAAGTTGTCCGGGCCGTAAACTGCGGTGCTGCTCTGGCTCTGCAGGGCCAGCTGCTCCTTGCCATCGGTGCCCTTGCGGAAGGACAGAACGCCATCGGCGGCGTAGTCGGTCACGGCGGACTTGTTGCCGGTGTACAGCGCAATATTGTAGCCTTCGTTGTTGTAGGAGGTGGAGTTGTATACCTTTACATCCGGGCAGGAGTTGGAGTCGATGCCCTTTGCGGCGTTATCGTAGGAGATGGAGTTGAGCAGTTTGTGGTTGCCGGGCAGGTTGGTGCCGCCCATCTTGAAGCCGTTGCCGTTGCCTGCCTCGATGGTGGCCGCCACATTGTCAAACTGCAGGTTGCCATTGTCATCACAGGTGACGGCGGGGAACTGCAGGGGCTGCTTTTTGACCGGCTCTGCAGCCAGCATCAGGTAGCCGTTTTTGTAGGCAACGCAGTTCTGGATGGTAACAGCGCCAATGGAACCGGTTGCAGCCTTTGCAAACAGATCCCAGCCATCATCGGCATTGTAGGCGGCGATGCAGCCGTCAAACACGTTGCCCTCGCCGGTGGTCAGCTTGGCGGCAAAGCCATCGGCATCTTCCATGGCGCGGTCGGCATTGTTCATGGAGGTGCAGTTTTTAATGGTGTTGTAGCTGGGCCACAGGGCCTTGTTATCAGAAGACAGGCCGGAGACCTGCAGGCCGGTGTTGCCGTTGTTATAGAAGTTCATCTGTTCCAGCACGCAGTGGCTGCCGGCCAGCTGCATACCCTTGGCACCGTCCTTGGTATTGGTGATGTTCAGTTTGCTGATGTTCCAGTAGTTGCCCCAGACGTTGAAACCGGTGCCCACGCCGCCAAAGTCCAGCGTTGCGTATCTGCCGTCTGCGGTGGTCACGGTGATGGGGGCTTCGGCGGTGCCGTCGCGGCCGCGCTCCACCTTTACCTCACCGGTCAGGGCGTAGGTGCCGCTGGCCAGCTGGATGGTCTGGCCTGCTGCGGCATAGTTCAGCGCAGTCTGCAGATCCACTGCGTCCGCAGCGCTGGTGCCGCCGTTGGCTGCGCTGCCATCGGGCGAGACCACGATGATGCCGTTTGCACCCAGCGCGCGCAGCGAGACCTTCTTTTCAATGGTAGCGGCCTTGTAGCTGCTCAGCTTTTCGTATGCGCTGATAACGTAGTTCTTATCCGGGGTGAACACGACCTTGAAGGTGGTGTCGCGGGTGACGGAATAGCGCTTTGCCAGCGTTTCGCCTGCCTTGACGGTCAGGTTTTTGTCCACAGCCTTGCCGTTGGCGTACACCGTGGCGGTGCCATCGGCATTGGCCTTAAAGGTCAGCTCATAGCTGCTGCCGGTACAGGTGGAGGGGCTGGTGATCTCGTAGACCGGCTCGATGTAGCTGGTGGGCTGCAGCGTCCAGTCCGAGGCGTTCCACGCGCTGGTGGTGTAGGTGATGTTGGAGAAGGTGACGTTCATGCCGCGGGCGGCTGCAAAGCCCAGGTAGGCTTTGTTGGCTTCCTGCACGGTCATGGGGTCATCCAGCTCGGCGTACTTGGATACGCTGGATGCGGTGCTGCTCTTTGCCGGGATGTACAGGGCAGAGGAGCCGATAACAGCGCCGGTGCTGCCGTCCGCATTGATGGCGTACTGGGTGGCAACATAGCTGTTGCTGGTCTTTGCCAGGCTGACGCGGTAGGTATCGCCCTGCTTGATGGTCTGGCTGCTGAATGCCTCGCGCTTTGCCTTTACCTCGTTGGAGGCAGCGGTCTCGTTGGAGATGATGCCGGTGTAGCTGCGCACGCCCACGGCATCCTTGATCTCAACGCCGTCCAGCGGCAGCTTGGTGCCGGCAACGGAGATCTGGTTGGAAAAATAGCTGCCGGAGCCGCTGATGGTATCGCGCAGCATCAGCGCAAAGCCTTCCTGGCCGTCCGGTGCGGGGTTTACGTAGTCGATGGTCACATCGGCCTGGAGATAGAAGTTTTCCTTGGTGGGGTCGATGGTGGTGTAGTAGAAGGAAAGGCCATCGGCGGGGGAGTCTGCTACAAATTTGCCGCCTTTTTTGTTGATGGTGCCGTCATCCTTTACGGTGCAGGCGTTCAGGGTGACCTTGCCGTGGATGTCGGCACCGTCTGCGATGGTGTTGACATTTGCTGCGGCGGATGTGCCAAAGGCCTTGAACTGCCAGCCGCCGGATGCAGAGGTGCTGCCCTCTGCAAATGCGGCCAGCGGAGTCATGCCCAGAAGCAGTGCGCCTGCCAGCAGTCCGGACACGGCGCGCCGGATGCTTTGCTTTGCCTTTTTCATGGTGATTCTCCTTTTCCCTGTACACTGCGCAGACACGAGTTTGTCTGTGAGAAGTGGACAATGTTGTATTCAAGTTAACATGTTTTACTGCGTTTTACAAGAACTAGTTGAAGAATAATAATAATTTCGGCATTCAACATAAACTTTTTGGGGCGTTTTTGGCAAGATTGCCATAAAAATGGAAGCGTTGCCCCTGTGGCACGGCCGCAGAACTTGTATACTAGTTGGCCCGCAGTGCATTGTGAGGCAGAGGGAGGGGTTTCGGCAGAGTGTTCAACAGCAGGGCAGGGGATTTGTGCACGGTGGCCAAAAATAGGTGTGGCGCTTGTATTTTGCTTGCAAAGAGTGTACAATAAGGCCAGAATTTGTTTGCGCAGAGCAGGAGAGCGACAGACAGAGCAGAACAGCTTTGTTTGGTGCGCTCTTTTTTTGTTTTGCGACGCTTTTCAGGGACAAGGAGAACATCATGAGCCAGAGCAAATACATCCTCTCATTGGATCAGGGCACGACCAGCAGCCGGGCCATCCTGTTTGACAACGAGCAGAACATCGTTTGCGTCCAGCAGCGGGAGTTTGAGCAGATCTACCCCCATCAGGGCTGGGTGGAGCACAACCCCATGGAGATCTGGTCCAGCCAGTACGGCGTGATGAACGAGGTCATCGCCCAGAGCGGCGTGGATCCCCGCGATATTGCGGGCATCGGCATCACCAACCAGCGCGAGACCACCATCCTGTGGGATAAAACGACCGGCCGCCCGGTCTATAATGCCATCGTCTGGCAGTGCCGCCGCACGGCACCCCTTGTGGACGAGCTGCTGCGCACCCCCGGCATGGCGGACTATATCCGGGAGAACACCGGCCTTGTGCCGGATGCCTATTTTTCCGCCACCAAGATCAAGTGGATCCTGGAAAATGTGCCCGGCGCACGGGAAAAGGCCGAGGCAGGGGAGCTGCTGTTTGGCACGGTGGATACCTGGCTGGTCTGGAAGCTGACCGGCGGCAAGGTGCATGTGACCGACCGCACCAACGCCAGCCGCACCATGCTGTACAACATCCGCACGCTGGATTGGGACGAGAATTTGCTCAAGGCGCTGGATATCCCCCGCAGCATCCTGCCCAGTGTGCAGGATTCCAGCGCGGTGTACGGCTATACCAACATCCAGGGGGTGGATGTGCCGGTGGCCGGTATTGCGGGCGACCAGCAGGCAGCGCTGTTCGGGCAGGGGTGCTTTGCCCCCGGCGATGTTAAAAATACCTACGGCACCGGCTGCTTTTTGCTGATGAACACCGGCAAAAAGATCTACCAGAGCAAAAACGGCCTGGTGACCACCATTGCCATCAGCCTGAACGGCGAGGTGGAGTACGCGCTGGAAGGCTCTGTTTTTGTGGGCGGCGCGGTCATCCAGTGGATCCGCGATGGGATGCACATGATCCAGGACAGCTGCGATTCCGAGTATTATGCCCAGAAGGTGCCGGATAACGGCGGCGTGTACATCGTGCCCGCCTTTACCGGTCTGGGTGCACCCTACTGGGATATGTATGCCCGCGGTGCCATTCTGGGTATCACCCGCGGCACCACCCAGAACCACATCATCCGCGCAGCGGAGGAATCCATCGCTTACCAGAGCGCTGACCTGATGTGGGCTATGGAAAAGGATACCGATATCACCATCAATACCCTCAAAGTGGACGGCGGTGCCAGCCGGGACCAGTTCCTGATGCAGTTCCAGGCAGATATCCTGGACAAAGAGGTGCTCCGCCCCGCCATCCGGGAGACCACCGCCCTGGGTGCGGCATATCTGGCAGGCCTGGCCACCGGCGTATGGAAGAGCCGGGAGGAGATCAGCCACCTGTGGAGCTGCAACCAGCTGTTTGAACCCCAAATGGACGCAGCCCAGCGGGAAAAGCTGGTCAAAGGCTGGCACAAGGCCGTGGGCCGCAGCCAGGACTGGGCCGAGCATGAGGTGTGATGCTGGCATTGGCAGGTACAGGCACAGGATAACAGCACGAAAGAAAACAGCGTGATAAGATATAAACGCCCTCCGCAGAAAATCTCTGTTTTTTCTGCGGAGGGCGTTTGATGCATAGGGGATAGGATACGATAGAAAGGCCCGGCTCCCGGCGGGCTGCTTTGGGAACGATCACAGCAGCTTTACGGCCAGCGCCTCGGTGGTGCGCTCCTGCGCCTCGGTGCTGTAAGGCTTATCGTCCAGGATGTAGCGCAGCACCAGCACCTCGGCTACGTACAGCACCGCTACCTTGATGGGGATGCTGCCGGAATCCAGCGGGTTCTCCTGCGCGCCGCACAGTAGTACGATGTCGGCCAGCTTTGCGCCGGGGGAGTCCTCGTAGTGGGTGATCAGGATGATCTTTGCTCCGTTGGCCTTGGCGGTGCGCAGGGTCTCCATCATATCCCGGGTGGCACCGGAGTAGGAAACGAACAGTACGACATCCTGCTCGGTCATCAGGCTGGCAGCCATCACCTGCAGATGGCTGTCGGGCGTGGCACGGAACTTGTTGGTGATACAGGCAAACCGGGCGCAGATCTCGCTGGCGGCCGCCATGCTGCCGCCCTGCCCCATGCAGTACACCTGCTTTGCCTTGTGCAGCAGCTCCACGGCCTGCTCCACGGCTTCCGGCGAGAGGCTGTTCTGGGTGCCGTTGATGGCGGTCATGAACAGTGCCGATGCGTGCTCGCACAGGGTGGCAGTGTCGGCATCCGGTGCAGGTTCCTGCTGGTTGAGCAGCACGCCGGTGGCGTTGGCCTGCGCCAACGCGATGCGCATTTCGTGATAGCCCTCAAAGCCCAGCGCCCGGCAGAAGCGGAACACCGTTGCCTCGGCCACCCGGCACTCTCTGGCCAGGGACGAAATGGAAAGATATTGCGCCTCTGCAGCGTGCTGCACCAGATAATCAGCTACGGCGCGGCCGGATTTTGTCAGGTCGCCCTGGTGCTGCTGCAGCAGCTCCCAAAAATTAGTAGACATTCTTCCTTCTCCTAACCCGGTGCCGCGGATGCCTGACACCGTTGTCGTTTTTACCTTCTAAATAAAAGTATAAGGGAAACGCCCCGGCTCTTCAAGAGGCGCATTGCCCACATTTTAGCCCTGGCTTCTGTGCAGAGGGCACAGTTTTGAGAGAAAAAACGGCCCAAATCGTGAAAAGGCTTTTCATTTTTGCAATTTTAGAGCTGAAAAGGATTTTCACACTGTGCCAGACAAGTGTACCGTTTTGTAACCTTTTTGACAAGTGAAGTGCACGATTTCATTGTGTTTTTTCTGATATCCCACAGTTTTGTGCATCTTGCTTGCTTTCAAAATGAAAATTTATGAAAAGAATGCATGGACAAAATGAAAATATTTTTCTATAATTAGGCTACAAACAGCGGCTGCGGACGCGAGCAGCCGCTACAGACAAAATGTAGTTCGGTCCTGCGTACCGAAGATGAAGAACAAGGAGAATCTATCATGAAAAACTGCATTTCCCGCCGTTCGTTCCTGAAGGCAGCCGGCATCTTGGGCGCTGCCGGTGCACTGGCCGCCTGCGGCGGTTCTTCTTCCAGCAGCACTGCTGCTTCCTCCACTGCAGCTCCCGCCGCTTCTGGTGCAGCCAGCGCCGGCGCAAGCATCAAGCTGTGGACATACCCCATCGGCGGCTGGGGCAACGACGATACCGTCCAGAACCTGATCTCCAGCTTCAACGCCAAGTATCCGGACATCAAGGTCACCGTGGAGTACCTGGATTACACCAACGGCGATGACCAGGTGAACACTGCCATTGAGGGCGGCAGCGCACCCGACCTGGTCATGGAAGGCCCCGAGCGTCTGGTTGCAAACTGGGGTGCCAAGGGCGTTATGGCTACGCTGAACGACCTGTGGACCGATGATGCCAAGAAGGACATCTACGAGTCTGTTGAGTCTGCCTGCAAGAACGAGAAGGGCGACTACTACGAGTACCCCCTGTGCATGACCGCGCACTGCATGGCCGTGAACATGACCAAGGTCAAGGAAGTGGGCGCTGATAAGTACATCGATACCGATAAGCACACCTGGAGCACCGAGGGCTTCCTGAACACGGTGGACGCACTGTACAAGGGCGGCTACGAGAACGTGGCAGCGATCTACTGCAGCGGCCAGGGCGGCGACCAGGGCACCCGCGCTATCATCAACAATATGTACGGCGGCACCTTTACCGATGCAGCCCACACCAAGTACACTGCAGATTCTGCCGAGAACATCAAGGCCATCCAGACCCTGTACGATGCGAAGGGTGTCAACTTTGACCCCTCCATCAACGGCGGCGAGGAGATCACCCTGTTCCGTAACGGCACCCTGCAGATGGCGTTCTGCTGGAACATTGCCCAGCAGCTGAACGCGGATACCGCTGCCGCAGGCCAGACCATCAGCGGCGACGAGATCTTCCCCATGGCATTCCCCACTGAGAGCGGCGACCCGAAGCTGTGCGGCGGTATCTGGGGCTTCGGCATCTTTGACAACGGCGACGAGGCCAAGGTCAAGGCTGCAAAGACCTTTATCGAGTTCATCGCTGCTGACCCCGACCAGGTCAAGGACAGCGTGCTGGCTTCCACTTACTTCCCCGTCCGTACCAGTGTGGGCGATATCTACGCAGGCAACGAGGTCATGAGCGAGTACAGCAAGTTCATGGGCTACCTGGGCGACTACTACCAGATCACCCCGGGCTGGACCACTGCCCGTACCGAGTGGTGGAACATGCTGCAGCGCGTTGGCTCCGGCGAGGCTGTTGAGACTGCCGTCAAGACCTTTGTGGACAATGCAAACGCTGCCGCTGCTGCCGAGGCATAAGCGCACCGTTGCCTGAATTTTATTACCGCTGAACCGAACGGCCCCCTTCCTCCGGGTGAGGGAGGGGGCTTTTTACGGAAAAATACTATCAAATGAAAGGTCTGGTGATCCTCTTGGCTGCAAAGACGGCGATAAAGGAACCCAAGCGCAGCAGTGCTCTGGTACGGCGCGAAACCTTTGCCTCCTACTGCTTCCTGCTGCCCAGCTTGATCTTTTTCCTGGGGTTCGTCATCTACCCCATGATCCTCTGTGTGGTGACCAGTTTCTTTGACTCCACCATGAACCGCGCAGATATCTTTATCGGCCTGGCAAACTACAAAACGCTGTTTGCCGACCCCATCTTCCTGGGTGCTCTCAAAAACACCTTTGTTATCGTGATCGTGTCGGTGCCCGTTACCTGCATCTTCTCACTGTGGGTGTCCTCCGCCATCGTGGATCTGCCGGAGTGGGCTACCAGCCTTTTCCGCTGCGTGTTCTACCTGCCCGTGGTCACCGGCTCGGTTGCCGTTACCGTGGTGTGGAAGTGGATGTACAACAACTACTACGGCATCTTCAACTATCTGGGCAAGAGCCTTGGCATCCTGGACAAAAACATCAACTGGCTGGGTGACGAGCGGTTCGCCCTGGGCTGTATCATCCTGATCCTGCTCACCACATCGGTTGGCCAGCCCATCGTGCTGTATGTCTCGGCGCTGGGCAACGTGGATCAGTCCATCGTGGAAGCCGCAGAGGTGGACGGTGCTACCGACTTCCAGTGCTTCTGGAAGATCAAGTGGCCCGCCATCATGCCCACTACCCTGTACATCCTGGTCATCACCACCATCAACTCCTTCCAGTGCTTTGCACTGATCCAGCTGCTGACCTCCGGCGGTCCCAACCACAAGACGGATACGATCATGTTTTACATCTACTACACCGCCTTCAAACAGTACAAGTACGGCTACGGCAACGCCATGGGCGTTGTGCTGGCTGTCATCATCGCCATCCTGTCGGCTGTTCAGTTCAAGCTGGGCAACCAGGATAATTAAGGAGGTGCGGAACAATGAGTGCAACTGCTGCAAAAAAGCAAAAACCGTTGAAGCGCCATCCCGGTAAGCTCAAGAAGATGAGCGCCTATACCATCCTGGCGCTGATCCTTATCAGCATCATGGCGGTGCTGTTTGCCTTCCCGCTGTACTGGATCATCACCGGCTCCTTCAAGACCGGTGCTGCCATCAATGCCACTACCCCCGAGTGGTGGCCCAGCCAGTGGGTGCTGACCAACTATCAGAAGCTGTTTGCCGGTAAGCGCGCCCCGCTGTGGCAGCTGGCTGTGCCCTTCGGCTCCAAGTTCAGCGCCAACGGCGAACCCATCTACTTCTCGGTAGGCCCTATGGCCCCCGCCGCCATCCGCTGGATGATCAACACCGTGTTCATGGCAGTCATGTCCATGATCCTTACCTGCCTGACCGCTGCCATGGCTGGCTATGCGCTGGCCAAAAAGCGGTTCGTGGGCCGCAAGCTGCTGTTCACCCTCATCGTGTGTGCAATGGCACTGCCCAAGCAGGTCATCCTGATCCCCCTGCTGCGCGAGATGAGCGCGCTGAACCTGTACAATACCATCTGGGCGGTCATTTTCCCCATTGTGGGCTGGCCGTTCGGCGTGTTCCTAATGAAGCAGTTCAGTGAGGGCATCCCCACCGAGATGCTGGAAGCTGCCCGTATCGATGGCGCCAGCGAGGCACGCACCTTCGTCAAGATCGTGCTGCCCATGGTCAAGCCGGGTATCGGCGCACTGGCCATCTTTACCTTTATCAACAGCTGGAACGATTACTTCATGCAGTTGATCATGCTGTCCAGCACCAGCAACCTGACCATCTCTCTGGGCATCGCAAAGCTGCAGGCAGAAAACAGCACCGACTTCGGCCTTATCATGGCTGGTGCCGCGCTGGCCGCAGTGCCCATCATCATCATCTTCCTCATCTTCCAGAAGTACTTCACCAAGGGCATCGCAATGGGTGCGGTCAAAGGCTAAAATTGCGACCGCTGCCTGCGAGCAAAGACTTCCCCCGCTCCGGGGGGAAGATGTCACGCAAGTGACAAAAAGGGGAGTACAGGAAGCAATTTTTGGCGCAGCGGTCTGCAAGACGCAAGGCCCGTTCACAAGGGCCGAAGCGGATGCAGGGCACCGCAAGAGGGCACTGATACTGCTGCCCGGACCACAAGCCTATGGGGCCTGCTGGACCGGGAGCAGGTTTAAGTGCAGCACGAAACGCAGATCTGTTTATACTACAGAAAGAAGGATATTGACCCATGAAAGATATCAAAAAATATCAGGGTGTCATCCCTGCCTTTTATGCCTGCTATGACGCTGAGGGCAACATCTCGGTGGAAGGCGTCAAGGCGCTGACCCGCCACCTGATCGCCAAGGGCGTCAAGGGCGTGTATGTAGGCGGCTCCTCCGGCGAGTGCATCTACCAGCATGTGGACGAGCGCAAGGCTGTGCTGGAAGCTGTGATGAGCGAGGCCAAAGGCAAGCTGACCGTCATCGCCCATGTCGGCTGCAACAACACCGCCGACAGTGTGGAGCTGGCCCGCCATGCCGAGAGCGTGGGCGTGGATGCCATCGCATCCATCCCGCCCATCTACTTCCACCTGCCGGAGTATGCCATCGCAGCCTATTGGAACGCGATGTCTGCTGCTGCACCCAATACCGAGTTCGTTATCTACAACATCCCGCAGCTGGCAGGCACCGCACTGACCATGAGCCTGCTGAACGAGATGCTGAAAAACCCCAATGTGGTGGCTGTTAAAAACAGCTCCATGCCCACCCAGGACATCCAGATGTTCAAGGATGCCGGCATCGCCGCCCGCGGCGAGGGCAACTTTGTGGTGTTCAACGGCCCGGACGAACAGTTCGTTTCCGGCCGCGTCATCGGTGCCGACGGCGGCATCGGCGGCACCTACGCTGTGATGCCCGAGCTGTATCTGGCCATGAACGACCACCTGAACAAGGGCGAGATCGAGGCGGCCCGTGCCATCCAGTACGAGGCCAACCGCATCATCTACAAGATGTGCTCTGCCCATGGCAACCTGTACGCCGTGCAGAAGGAGATCCTGCACCGGATGTATGGCCTGGAGCTGGGCAGCGTGCGCGCCCCGATGCCCGGCCTGATCCCCGAGGATGAAGCTGTCGTGGCTGAGGCACAGGCAATGATCGAAGCCGCCATCGCAAAACTGTAAAAAATAAAAAGCGCCCCTCTCCGTCTCTTTTTCAGAGGGGAGGCGGGCGCTTCTTTTTTGTTTGGAGGGAACACGAATGATCTGCGATACTCTGCAGCATCTGGAACGGTACCGGGGCCTGCACCCGAACCTGGATACCGCCATCGATTATCTGCTTACCCACGATCTTGCTGCGCTGCCTTTGGGGCGCACCGAGGTGGACGGGGAAGCGGTGTTCATCAACACGATGGATGCCACCCTGCACCCGGATGATGGCTACCACCCGGAATATCACCGCCGCTACGCCGACCTGCAGGTGGATATCACCGGCAGCGAAGCCTGGGGCTACACCAATGTGCCCGGTACAGAGGTCGGCACGTTTACCGGGGACTGCGGCTTTCAAGATAGCGCCAGCGTGGTGACCGGTGCGCTGGGAGAGGGACGCTTCGTCCTGTTTTTCCCCACGGAACTGCATAAACCCGGCCTTGTGCAGCACGGCTGTGTAAGCGTGCGCAAGGCGGTCGTCAAGATCAGAATGGAGGACTAAGGTCATGGATAAGGAAAAACTGTTTGCACAGATCAAGGGCGGTCTGATCGTTTCCTGCCAGGCGCTGGAACACGAGCCGCTGTACACCAAGGAGGGCGGCGTGATGCCCCTGATGGCCAAGGCCGCCGCTATGAGCGGTGCCGTGGGCATCCGCGCCAACACCGTGCGGGATATCACCCAGATCAAGCAGGTGGTGGATCTGCCGGTCATCGGCATCATCAAAAAGGATTACCCCGGCACCCCGATGTATATCACCGTCACCATGAAGGAAGTGGACGAGCTGGTGGCCTGCGGTGTAGATATCCTGGCGGTACAGGGCACCGGTGCCCTGCGCCCGGATGGCTCTACCTCGGCGGATTTTATCCGCGCCATCAAGGCAAAATACCCCGAGCAGCTGGTGATGGCCGACTGCGATAACTTTGAAAACGCCATGCTCTGCGCTGGGGCCGGGGCGGATTTTGTAGGCACTACCATGCGCGGCTACACCCCCGAGACCACCGGCATCGATGATATCGACTTTGATTTTATCCGCAAGCTGGCCAACGAGTGCCCGGCTAAGATCATCGCCGAGGGCCACATCCACTACCCCGAGCAGGCTGTAAAGGCGCTGGAAGCCGGTGCCTTTGCACTGGTGGTGGGCGGTGCCATTACCCGCCCGGCCGAGATCACGGCACGCTTTACCGGTGCAATCAACGCAGCAAAAAAATAAACGGGGAGTACCTGCCATGAAACACTATCTTGGTATCGATATCGGCGGCACTGCCGTTAAGCTGGGCATTGTAGATGAAGCCGGGCAGGTGCTGGCCAAAGCCGAGGAGAGCGTGAGCTTTGACGGCTACCGCACCCCCATCCTGACCACGGTGCTGAAAGCGGCACAGGCATTTCTCGCCGCACAGAACATCCCGGCAGAAAGCCTGGCAGGCATCGGCGTATCCGCCACGGGGCAGATCGACAGCCGCAAGGGCGTCGTGGCGGGCACCTGCGGCAACCTGCCCAATTACATTGGCGCACCCATCAAAGCCGAGCTGGAAAAGACCTTTGGTCTGCCGGTCACAGTGGCCAATGATGCCAACTGCATGACGCTGGGCGAAGTATGGGTCGGCGGCGCAAAAGGCTGCACCGATGTCATCGGCGTAACGCTGGGCACCGGCGTGGGCGGCGGCATCCTGACCGGCGGCCATCTGCTGGAGGGTGCCAGGGGCCTGGGCGGCGAGCTGGGGCACTACCGCACCCACGCACTGGATGGCGTGGACTGCACCTGCGGGGCAAAGGGCTGCTGGGAGCGCTACGCTGCCACCACTGCGCTGGTACGCGCTGCAAAGGCAAAGGATCCGGCATGGAAGGATGGCCGCGCCATCTTTGCCGCAGCCGAAGCCGGTAACGAAACTGTACTGGCGCTGCTGGATGCCTGGACGGATGAGATCGCCCAGGGCCTGGCGGGCATGGTGCATATCTTCAACCCGCAGCTGATCCTCATCGGCGGCGGCGTATCTGCCCAGCAAAAGCTGCTTATCGACCCCATCGCCGCCAAGGTAAAGGCTGCTGTAATGCCTGCCTTTGCCCAGGGGCTGGAGATCCGCGCCGCCCAGCTGCACAACGATGCCGGGCTGGTGGGCGCCGTGTATTACTTCCGTCAGACAATGGAAAAGGAGTGACTTGGTTATGAAAACACATATCCTCTGCCTGGGTGATTCCAATACCCATGGTTATTGTGCCGACCCGGCGGACTGCGCCGACCACGGCATCCGCTTTAATGAGGACGAGCGCTGGACCTGCCGCCTGCAGAAGGCGCTGGGGGACCAGTACCTTGTTACGGAGGAAGGCCTTTCCGGCCGCACCACCGTGTTTGTGGACCCGCTGCACGAATCCATGGATGCTCTGAGCGTAGCCTACGCCCTGCTCAAGAGCCATGAGGTCATCGATCTGCTCATCATCATGCTGGGCACCAACGATGTCAAGGAGCGCTTTGGAGCAAATGCCGCCTGTATCGGTGCGGGCATGGAGCGGCTGCTGCTCAAGGTCAAAAGCGTGGATTGCTGGGGCGGCAAGGCCCCCAATATCCTGGTTGTAGCACCGCCCTGCATCAAGGACGGCTTCCACGATGCTGTGATGGGCGCAGGCTGCGTGGAAAAATCCCGCGGCGTGGCCGAGCAGCTGCGCATCGTGGCCGAGCGCCAGGGGGTGCATTTTATGGATGCTGCTGCCTGCGAGTTCAACGAGGTGGACTTTATGCACCTTACCCGCAAGGGCCATGCCCAGCTGGCAGAACTGCTGACCGTGGAAGTGCCCAAACTGCTCTGATATCTGTTGCTCCGCGCCGCTGTGCAGACCCGCACGGCGGCTTTTTTGCGCGGCGGGGAAAAGTATGTGGGAAATGCTTGCAATGCATTTACTGCGGTGATAAAATTTTACTGTATGTTTTTCCGGAAGAGGAAGATATGAGGAAGGTATTATGATGAAAAAGATCTCCCGCCGCGCTGGAACAGGTGGTAAAACGCTTCCATGCTACCCCCCCCCGAAAATAAATAGCGGGAAAAGGCGATTTTATCGCAAGTCAAGAAATTAGTGCAACATTTAAACAACATATTTGCGCTATGCAATGCAACGATATTGCCGTCGCATTAAAAAGCTGAATTACTATAACACTCATACGGTCGCCATTACGGCAAGGATGCTCTGCCAGCTCTTGCTCCGCGCTGCAGGCACCGGAGCCGGGCGGGTATGACGGGCAGGGGCATCAGGGCGGATGGCGGCGGTCAGCGGAACAGACGGATGGAAAAATACCGCCGTGTCCTTTGCCAGCCATTGCGCAGCCAGCGCTGCAGCCTGGGGATCTGCCTGGAGGGTGCGGCGCTCGTTCCCGGCCAGAAAATCCGCCAGCCAGTACAAAACGGCGGCCAGCGGCAGGCAGGGGGCCTCGTACAGGCTCCAATAGGTCCAGCGTGCGCCGCTGCCAAGAAAGCTCTCCACCGTGATCTGCGCCCCGGTGCGGGCATCCTGGGGGAGGGGGCCGACATAGTTCGTCCCGGCGCGCTGCCCCAGTTCCTCCACGATACGCTGGGTGCGGGCGGCATCCAGCCGGTCTTCCCGGCAGTAGGCACGGAAATCAGTCTGGCCAAGCAGGCTCTCGGCGCTGGCCGGGAACCGCCCGGTCAGCTGGCCCTCGGCGTTGTGGCACAGCTGCCATCCCTTGCGGAACAGCTGGAAATTCAGGCAGCGGCGCCCCATGGTGGAGTAGCACACGATGGCGCTGGCCTCGCCGGGCATCTGCTTTACTTCAAGGTAGGCATCATTGCCGCAGGTATCCTGCAGGCGGACGGTGAGCAGCAGCCTTGCCCCGGTATGCAGGGTGGACATCGCGTTGTGCATGGCGTTAAAATAGCGGGCAGCGTCCATGAGAAGATCTCCTTCCTTGAAGCAGAAACACAGCAGAATGTTGTAAATGCGCCAGCCAGGTGATCGGGCTGGCTGGATACACTCGGTTTTTCTGAACATAGTATAGCATACTTTTTGACAAAAAACAACTGAAAGTTTTCCAAAACAACAAATTTTTGCAAAAGTGGGGAGGAAATAGTTCAAAATATGGTTGTTACAACAAAACGGCGGTTGTAAAAAAACAGCCCCTGCAGGAGGAACCGGGCCGAACCCGGAAAAACCTCCTGCAGGGGCTGTCTGGTATAAAGGTCAGTCGCCCAGGGCGCGGATCTCGTTCTGGATCAGGCGTCCGGCAGCCCGGGCCAGCTGATCCATTCCACGGATGCGCGCCATATTTTTGCCGTAGATCTGCGCGGCGGCACCGGCGCTGCTGTCCTCGCCCATAAACACGGCGGATACCCGGATGCCCTGCCGCTGCAGGGCGCGTACCTGCGCAGCGGTATCGTGCACACCGGCGGCATCGCTGTAGGCGCAGCCCAGCGGATCTGCGGGAGAAGGCGGGATGCGGCGGCTGTCGTTGGGCGAGGCATCGGTCAGCAGGATCATCAGATGGCGCGGGGCAGGGCCAGGCTCGTACCGGATCAGATCCCCTGCTGCCCGCAGTGCCAGGCCATCCCGGTTCCAACCGGAAGCAAAGTAGCGGAAAATGTTCTGGCGGTTCTTATCCGCAAAAGTTTTCAGCACCCGCAGTACGGTGTAGCCTCGCAGGCTGCTGAACGCGCTTACCCGCACCGGAATGCCGCAGTTGGCCAGGCTCTCGGCCAGGATGGCACCCTGCGCGGCGATCACCTCCTGGCAGTGCAGGCGGGAAGCGGATGCATCCAGCAGCAGATCTACCGTAAAGGCCGGGCAGTTCTCTTCCTCTGCGCACAGGAATACCCGGTCGTCGTTGAGGTACGGTGCACGCCACACCCGCCCGGCGCTCAGGCTGCCGCTGCGGGCGATACGCGCGTTGGGCTGCTGGTGCACCAGGATGCAGTTGCGGATCTGCTCGGTCAGGCGCACCACTACGCTGCGGTGCAGATCCCGGTTTTTGGCGTAGTAAGCGCGGTTGCGTGCAGCCTGCAGTTCGGCCTGCTCGGCCAGGTGCCGTGCCTCCGGGTCGGGGGCCTGCTCCGGGCTGGGCACACCGGCACTGAACCATAGATGACAGCCCAGATGTGCCTCGGTGCAAAGCGCCTGCTCGGCCCTGCGCAGCTGCTCCGGCGGGTAGAGGGAGCGGCCAAAGCAGCTTTCAATGTAGGCACGGTCCTGCGCGGCACGCTGTTTCAGGGTAATGTTCGCCCGGCGTCTGTCCACAGCCAGCCCGCTGCCGGCCGCATCCACCGCGCCGGAATGCTCCACCGTTACCCGGTCGGTCTTGACCATCTGTGTAGGCATGGCCCGGGTGGCCAGCTTTGCCCAGATGCCCTGCAGCCGCAGGTGCAGCGCCGCTTTCTGCCGCACAGTTCCGTCAAACAGCGCAAATCGGGCGTACAGCCCCAGCAGGGCGGTCTTTAAATGCGCGGCATCCGGCACGGCCTCCGGTGCCAGTGCGGCGGCAAGGCCGCTCTCATAGGGGGTCATCACCGGGGCGGTGCGCCCCAGCACCTTGCGCCAGCGGGCGGCCTGCATGGTGTATACCAGCTGATTTTTCGCCATCCACTCCTGCCGCGAGAGCTTGTACTGGATGGCAAAAAAATAATCCGCATGGGCGTAACGCAGCCCTTCCAGTGCAGGGCGGCAGGGCAGCTCCAGCCGGTAGACGGCGTTTTCCAGATAAAGCCAGGCCATATCGTCCAGCATGGCCTGCCGCATATCGCCCTCCCAGGCCGAAAAAACATCCCGGATAAGCGCATCACCGTAGTATTTGTGCGCCAGCCCCACAACGCAGTTCATGTAAAAATCGATGGTGCCATCCGTATGGCGCGCCAGGAACAGCGGCGCAAAACCGTAGGCACCGGCTGCAGCCCAGACCTGATTGGCCGCCCGCCGCTCCTGTGCGGTGTAGCTTTGCGTATCCATCAGCCAAACAGCTTTCCGGCATCCAGTCGGGCCGGGATGCGTGCTGCAATAACATCCCGGATCAGCCCCTGCTCGTAGGAGTCAAAGGCTTTGTTCGTGATGCCCATATCCAGCGCTGCCCCCGCCGGAATGCCCCGGCGGATCAGCCGCAGCGCATCCAGCATACCGCGCAGATCCAGCGCCTTGGTAGAGATCTCGGCACTGTCGCATTTTTTCTGCAGGTCCAGAAACAGCAGTGCAAACTGGTGCGCATATTTTGCCGCAAGATCCGGGAACTGCGCCCGGAGCAGCTTTTCCAGATTTTCCTGGGAAATAGTGGGCATCTGCACCACCACAAAACGGGAGGTGAGCGCCTCGTTCAGTTCCCGGGTGCCTGCATAGCCATAGTTCATGGTGGCGATAAAGCGGGTCTCTTCGGCCAGCGGGATACGGTCATACCCGGGTACATCGATGGCGCGGCGAAAGTCCAGTACAGCGTGCAGGACTGCCAGCGCCTCGTTTTTGGCCATGTTGATCTCGTCCAGCACCCCAAAACCACCGCACTGTGCGCAGCGATACACCGGCCCGGGGCGGAATAACACCTGCCCGCCCGCAAAGGTATCCATGCCGATGAGGGAGGCTGCATCCATGTTGACATGGAAAGAGATATCCCACGCAGGGCGGCCAAAGGCAGCGGAAAGATTTTCCGCCAGCACATTTTTGCCGGTAGCCTTGCCGCCGGCCAGCAGCAGGTTTTCGCCGCAGAGGAGGGCCGCCAGCGCCTGCTCCCACACCTCTTTGCCGTAGTAGGTAAAAGCGGGGCAGGGGATGCGGGGGCGCAGCGCCTGCTCCAGCGGATGGGCTGTGCGGTATGCCTGCACAGCAGAAAGCAGGTCGGGGTCGATGCCTTCCTGCCGCAAAGTTTCCAGAATATCCGACATTTGATAAACACCTCGATATCTGTCCGGCCGGGTCCTGAGCCGCCCGGTGTTCACGCTTATCATAGCACAAATGCCTGCGTTTGTGTAGGGGGCTTTACGGCGTGAAAACAGCAAAGAGGGGCAGGCCCGATGACTCGGGGCTGCCCCTCTTTATGAAAAAGAAGAATGGAAGAAACGCGTAGTTTATGCTGCGGAAATGCGCCGTATCAGGCGTTTTCCAAACCTGCCATCTGCTTGACGGCCTTCATGGCGAAGGTCAGGGTGCGGCCCATGGCCACACCGGCCATCAGGCAGGGGTAGTTGTTGGCAAAGAAGCTGCCGGACATATCACCGGTGATGTACAGGCCCTCCATGGGCTGGTTGTTGGTGTCCAGAGCCTGACCCTTTTCGTTGATGGCGATGCCCTGCTCAGTGGTCAGCAGAGAAGCACCCAGCCAGCAGCCGTAGAAGGGAGCGGTGCGGATGGCGCTCAGACGGTAAGCGGGCTTGCCGAAGTCCTCGTCGTTCTGCTTGTCGTACAGCTCGTTGTAGCGCGCCACGGTAGCAAGGAAGGTATCCTTGGCGGTGCCGGTAAAGCCCAGCTTGTCGGCCAGCTCGTCCAGCGTATCGCACTTGAACAATGCACCGGCCTCGATAGCCTCGTCCATCTTACCCTGAATGTACTTCTCGCCGCCGTTGCGGGTCTGGGCAGAGCAGCCGATGGTGTGGAAACGCTTTGCATCCTCCAGAATGTTGGCATCGCAGATCTGTGCGTAAACGCGGCCCGGCTGGTGAGCAGCAGCGTAGATGATATCGTTGTAGGGGCAGCTCTCGTTGGCAAAACGCTCGCCGTTGCGGTTCACCTTCAGGAAGGGCTGGGTGCCGGGGTTATACTGGCGGATCTTGCCGGGGAAGGCCTTGCCGCCAAAGGCGGAGTCGCTGTCCACATAACCGGCATCCACACCGGGGGCAACGACACCGCGGTCGAACAGCATGGGAGCGGCTTCCTTGTCCAGATTGGCACCGGCCCACACCGCAGCGCGGATGCCGTAGCCCTTGTCGGCGGGGGAGTAGGAGCAGGCGGTGGTCACGCTGGTGCCCAGCGGGTCCAGCTGCTCCATCATGTAGGGGTTGCCGGGATAGCCGCCGCAGGCCAGCAGTACGCCCTGGTTGGCGTTGTAGCGGATGAAGTGGTCATCCTCGGCGCTTTGGGCGATGATGCCGGTAATGCGGCCCTCGCTGTTCTTTTCCAGCTTTGCAAGACTGGTCTTGAAGTCCACATTGTAGCCCAGCTCCTGGATGTACTGCAGCAGCAGCTCGTTGCGGGCAACACCGCTGCTGCGGTCGTAGGTGTACTCAATCTCAGGATACATGAAATCAGTGTTATGCTCGGCGTTCTCTGCGGGCCACTTAGCCTCGTCACCATAGGTGTAGATCATGTTTACGCCGTACTTTTCGGTCATGATCTCGTGTACAAAACCAATCATCTCGGCGGACTCGTTGATCCAAGTGCGGACAACGCGCTGATCGCACTTGCCGGAGGCGTAGCGGGTGATCTCGCTCAGCAGCTTGGCACGATCCATCTGGATGCCCTGCTCCTGTGCACCAAAGCCATCAACAGCGCCAACCC
>CAKTFD010000013.1 GCA_934553285.1 uncultured Faecalibacterium sp.
CCCAGAGCACGGTCATACTTGCCATAGCCGGGGCGGCAGACGCCGGGGCCTTCCTCCCACAGCTGACGGCCGTGGTCGGGGCGGATGTAGCCCTCAAAGCCGCAGTCATGGTAAGCGCGCAGCACCTCGATGATGCCGGTCTCGCCGCAGCAGTCGCGGTGGGCAGCCTCAGAGAAGTCGCCATTGGGGAAGTGGTGGATGTTGCGGACATGGCCGAATGCGATGCGGTCGCAGTGCTTGCGGATGATCTCAGCACAGTTATTGTTGGGGTTTGCGTTCAGGCTGCCGGTGCACAGGGTCAGGCAGTTATACTCATCGTCCACCATGCTCAGGAAGCGGTCGATGCTCTGGGCATCCACCAGCAGGCGGGGCAGGCCGAAGATATCCCAAGGGGGATCGTCCATGTGGATAGCCATCTTGATGTCGCACTCGCGGCAGGTGGGCATCAGGGCTTCCAGGAAGTATTTCAGGTTCTCCCACAGCTTCTCCTTGGTAACAGGGGCGTAGGCCTTGAACAGCTCGTCCAGCTTGGCCATGCGCTCCGGCTCCCAGCCGGGGAAGGTCATGTGGTACTTCTCGGTGAAGGACATGATATACTCGGCCATGGCCTTGTAATCGCCCTTGATCTTGTCCTTTTCGTAGAACAGTGCGGTGGAGCCATCCCCTACCGGGTGGAACAGGTCGGTACGGGTCCAGTCAAAGATGGGCATGAAGTTGTAGCAGATGACCTTGACACCGAACTTGGACAGGTTGCGGATGCACTGCTTGTAGTTCTCGATATACTGGTCGCGGGTGGGCAGGCCGATCTTGATGTCGTCATGCACGTTGACGGACTCGACAACGTCCATATCGAAGCCGTAGGCGTGGATCTGGTCTGCGACCTTCTGGATCTCATCGACCTCCCAGATCTCACCGGGCATCTTGTTGTGCAGTGCCCAGACGATGCTGGTCACACCAGGGATCTGCTTGATGTCGCTCAGGGTGACGGGGTCGTTGCCCTCGCCATACCAGCGCCAACCCATTTTCATAGGCATAAGGGATTCCTCCTGTTGATATTTTGTAGGTGGCACGCGCAGTACGCCCGCGCGCTCTTCTTGGTTATATTCTAATATATCAGTTCCGAAATAGCAATACGCGCAATGCCGGTTTTTGGTGTTTTTTCTTGTATACTTTACACAAAAATGGCAAAATGCCGATTTTTTAACAAGGTTTTTGGCAGTTATGCCACTCTTTACCAGAAAACGTCTGCTATCCCCTGCCCTGCTCTGCCAGACCGTTCGGGGGTGGGTCTGCACCCTCTGCAAAAGTCCTCTGTACGGAAAAGCCTTTCCGCACCGGGGACATCCTCTCTATTCTGCCCCATTTTTGTTATTTTATTCCAATTTTTATCCCGCGAGCAAACTGTTTTGCACAGTATTACCAATCCTCGCTGTCTGATGTCTTTTCCGGCTCCTGCCCTTGTGCTTTTCAACGAATTGTGCTACTATTTTTACTGTATTTGTTTACGTTTTTGGGGGCCTGCGCCTTCCTGTTTTTCAGGTTTTTCAGGCAGAGCAGGCAGCAATGGTAAAGAGATGGAGATTTTACTGACAGGAAACACCGTGTTTCTTACAAAAGAATGGATCGCAGAGGCCTTTCCGCACGATCATGTTCTTACAACACAGCGCAGCGGGCAGATACTTACGGATCCTCGGGTCAAAGCGGCAGCACTGGAGGACAAGCAGCTGCTGCATCAGCTGCACAACACCTATAACTTTGACCGGGTCGTTTACTTTTCGGAGTATCTGCTGCCTCATAACGACCCGGAGGGCGAGCTGGATCAGCTCCGCTGCGTTTTGCAGGAGTTCCGGGAGCAGCCGGTAGAGTTCATTTACTTTTCCGGGCCGGAGGGGGGCCTTACGCCTGCCACAAGCAGATCCATGCTGGCACAGGCGGCGGAAAACCTCTGCCTGCACTATGCCCAGACCAGCAAACTCCAGGTCAAGGTCTTCCGCACCCCTTACATTTATAGTATTTCTGCGGCAGGAGCACGGAGCTTTGCGCGGCTGTTTCGGCAGATCCCGTCCGGCACCGTTGCCTTCGACGAGCAGGCCGGGCAGCCTGTTTTTGCGCTCTGTTTTGACGAGCTGGCCAGCCTTGTAAACCGCGTATACGATATCTGGACGCCGCAGCCGGAAGTCTTTACCATCCCGGAAGTTTTCAGCATCGACCATCAGATGCTGGGAGAAGCCCTGCAGAAGCTGTGTCCCTCGCTGGAAGTGGCGTACGGCACAGATATGATGCAGGCCTACCCGGCAGATGATAAGGTGGTACGCAGCCGGTACGGGTGGTTTGCGCGCTACTCCCTGCTGGATGATTTTCCCCAGATCTACCACCTGTGGAAGGAAGCGCAGACCCCCAAAAGATCCCTGCTGCGCCGCATAGCAGGTGCACTGCACAGCGATGGCTGGGTTTTGCGCATTGTTGAGATCCTGCTGGCATGGGGGCTGACCGAGCTGCTGGTGCGGATCACCCACACAGATGCGCAGTTCCAGATGATCGATTACCGGCTGGCGTTCGTGATGCTGATCGGCACCATGTACGGATTGAATGCCGGTGTGCTTGCAGCCGTGCTGGCTTCGATCTCGTTGATCGGCGGCTATCTCCGGCTGAGCATGACTCCCGTTTTTCTGTTTTACGAGCCAGCCAACTGGCTGCCGTTCATCCTCTATTTTGTAGTAGGCGCTTCCTGCGGCTATGTGCAGCTGCGCAATGCCGAAACTGCGCGGTTTGTGCAGAACGAAAACGACCTGCTGCGCCAGCGGCTCCAGTTTACCCAAACGCTTTATCAGGACACGCTGGAGGACAAGCAGCTGTTCCGCCGCCAGATCCTTGGCCGCCGGGACAGCTTTGGCAAGATCTACACCGTGACCCAGCAGCTGAACACCCTGCAGCCGCAGGAGATCTACCACAAGACCGTACAGGTGATGGAAGATATCCTGGAAAACCACAGCCTTACGATCTATCGTATGGAAAAAGGGCAGGTGTTTGCGCGGCTGACGGCAACCAGCGCCGGGCTGCAGCCCAGCCCCCCACGCTCTCTTGCCGTGGATAAATACCTGGATGTGATCCGTGCGGTCGAGCAGGATGGGATATGGGTCAATCGGGCGTTTGTGCCCGACCTGCCCATGTATGCGGCCGGTGTGCGCCAGAATGGTTCCATCATCGTGGTCATCGGCCTGCGGACAGCTGCGGAAAACCAGATGACCCTGTATTATCAGAACCTGTTCCGCATCCTGTGCGGTCTGGTAGAGACCGCCCTGATCCGTGCATTTGAATATGAAAACGCTATCCAGAAAACATGGTATCTGCCGGGCACCTGCCTGATGCGCACCGAGCCGTTTGCCGAACAGCTTGCGACCGCCTGCACCTTACAGGAGGACAAAATGGCGCAGCACCTGCTGCTGCATGTTTCCGGAGATTTTACGGAGCCGGAAGCATTTTATGCCCAGCTGGAGCGCAGCATCCGCAGCAGTGATATTGCCGGGTTCGGCCCCGACAAGGAGGTCTATCTGCTGCTGAATCAGGCGGCAGAAGCAGATCTGCCCGTCCTTACAAAACGGATGGCCGAAAAAGGCCTGCAGGTGACCGCTGTATCGCTGGACGCGCAGCTGCGCCTGATCGCCGCCGCAAAGAAAGGCACTGCAAATGAATAACACCCTGGCCCTGAGCCTGCTTTTCCTCCATGTTCTGGTCTGCTTTGTGCTGTGGCTGCTGGTGCACTGCGGCATCCTGGATATAAAAGGATACTTTTTCCCGGTGGCCCTGCTGATCCCGGTATGGGGGCCGCTGTGCGTGGTGGTGCTGCACACCAGCCGGGCATTGTTCGGCGATACCCTGCTGGACCAGACACTTGAAAAGCTGCATATCAACGAAGCGATCCATAAAAGCATCCTGGTGCCCGGAAACACCGATGATGAACAGGTCGTCCCTCTGGAGGAGGCACTGCTTGTAAACGACGCTGCGCAAAAGCGCCAGCTGATCCTTTCGGTGCTTACGGAAGACCCTGCCAGTTACTACGACCTTTTGCAGCAGGCCCGGCTGAATGATGACAGCGAGGTCGTGCACTATGCTTCCACTGCGCTGGCGCAGATCTCCACGGAGGCAGACCTTACCCTGCAGAAATACGAGCAGCAGTATGCCGCCGCCCCGGACGATGCAGAAATGCTCTGCAGCTATTCCGATTATCTGGAAACCTATATCAGCTCCGGTTTTGTGCAGGGGCGTGCCGCCGAGATCCAGCAGCATCAGCTGGAACAGCTGCTCAAAAAGCGCATCGACAGCCGCCGGGATTTTACCCTGGAATGTAAGCTGGCGGCTGTTCAGCTGGATCTTGCAGAATATGAAGATGCCCGCCGGACCATTGCTGCACTTGCTGAACGCTGGCCGCAGCGGGAAGAGCCATGGCTGCTCCAGATCCGGATGGCGGCGCTCCTTCATGACGGCACCGCTGTTCAGGAGATCCTGCACAAGATCAGGGTGCAGGATATATACCTCAGCTCCAAAGGACAGGAGATCGTAAATTTCTGGGACGGTAAAGAGGATCACAAATGAAAATCGGCTTTTTATCCAAACTCAAACGATTCCGCTGGCACAAACTGCTGCTGATCTGGCTGGTGTTCCTGCTGATCGCCTGCGTGATTTTTGCCGAGCGCAGCGGCATCGGGTATGCATCGACCCATTTTCAGCTCCAATATCTGGACCGCGACTCTGTACTGCCTGCAGAGAATGCGCTGTCTGCACAGCCTGTTACCAATCTTCTCCTGTACGATAGTTCGCAGGACAACGTATCCCATGCTAAAAAACAGTTTGACCAGATCCTGCTGGATATGAAGGTCAGCACGCAGGCGGTCGATGTTGCCAAAAGCCGCCATTTCCTGCCGGATTTTTCCAATTATAAAACAATCATCGTGCTCATCCCCTCGCTGGATGTGCTCGGGCAGGATCTGATCGATCTGATGGACTGGGCGCAGCAGGGCGGCAATGTTCTGTTTGCCATGGCACCGAGCAAAACCACTTATTTTGATATTATTGCACCAAAACTGGGGGTGCTTTCCTCTTCCTGGAATCACAAGGTCGCTGAGAGCATCGTACCCACCAAAGCGTTCATGCTGGGCGGCGGGCAGCGGTACGAATTTAGCGACCCGTTTGATTCCGCCTTGAATGTCAGCCTCCGGGAGAATGCCACAGTGTATGCCCAGACCGGAGACGAAGGTGTGCCGCTGGTATGGGGCGTCCAGCTGGGCAGCGGCAAAGTTGTGGTGGATAACATCGGCATCTATGATAAAATCATGCGCGGCATCTATGCAGCCTCTTTCAGCCTGCTGTGCGATGCCACTGCATATCCCGTTATCAACAGTTCTGTTTTTTATCTGGACGATTTTCCCTCCCCGGTGCCCGGCGGCGATGGCACCTATATCCGCCGGGATTATAACATGAGCATCAGCGACTTTTACAGCAGGGTCTGGTGGCCAGACCTGATGCAGCTGGCGCAGAAATACGGTATCCGGTTTACCGGCGTCATGATCGAAAACTACGAAGACAATACCGAAGGAGAGCCTGTCCGTCAAAAAGATGCGCAGCAGTTCCGTTATTTTGGCAGTCTGCTGCTGCGGCAGGGCGGTGAGGTAGGGTTCCACGGTTACAACCACCAGCCGCTGGTATTGCCGGACACCGATTATCAGGGCCTGTATTCCTACCGCCACTGGCCCAGCGAAGAAGCCATTACCGCCGCCATGGAGGAGCTGATCGATTTCCAGAAGAGTGTTCTCCCCTATGCAAACGGCTCGGTGTATGTTCCGCCTTCCAATATTCTTTCCGCCAGGGGGCGCGCCGTTCTGGGCACAAAAGTGACGCAGATCCGCACCATTGCCAGCACCTACTTTGAAGATGGCACCAGCCTGCCCTATGTGCAGGAATTTGGCGTGGCCAAGGACGGCATCGTGGAGCAGCCGCGTATCGTATCCGGCGGCATGGTCGGGGACTCCTACATGCGTCTGGCCGCCATGAGTGAGCTGAACATGCACTTTGTCAGCACCCATTTCATGCACCCGGACGACCTGCTGGACGAAGACCGTGGTGCAGCGGAAGGCTGGGAAGTGTACAAAGGCGGTGTGGAGGACTATCTGAAATGGCTCAGCACCTCCGCACCCGATATCCGCCGCCAGACCGGCACCGAGTGTTCCGGTGCTATCCAGCGGTATGCGCAGCTGACCGTCTCGCTGGACAGCACCGACACGGCGTGGACCCTGCATCTCGGCAACTTTGTGGATGAGGCATGGCTCTTCTTCCGTGCCAACGAGGGCACGCCGGGTCAGGTGACCGGCGGAGATCTGGTACATCTGACCGGAGACCTGTACCTGCTGAAAGCCACTGCTGAAACGGTGCATATTACACGGAAAGGAGCATGAGCCGGATGCGAATATGTCTGATCCTGGAGGGCTCCTACCCTTATGTGCATGGCGGCGTTTCTACCTGGATGCACGCCTATATCCAGGCCATGCGGGAGCATGAATTTGTGCTGTGGGTCATTGGTGCCAAAGCAGTGGACCGGGGCAAATTTGTCTACGACCTGCCGCCCAACGTTGTAGAGGTAGAAGAAGTTTTTCTGGACGATGCCCTGCGCCTGCACGGCGAACACATGCCCATTCTGTTTACAGCGGAAGAGCGCACCGCCCTGCGGGAGCTGCTGCGGCTGGGCAAACCGGACTGGGATGTCCTGTTCCGGCTGTTCCAGGAGAAAAAGGCGCATCCCCTCTCCTTTTTGCAGAGCCGGGATTTTATGGGCCTGTTCACCCAGATCTGTATGGAAGATTACCCCTACGTGGCCTATGCAGATGCCTTCCACACCATGCGCTCGATGCTGCTTCCGGTATTATACCTGCTTACCGGCCATGTCCCGAAAGCGCAGATGTACCATGCCATTTCCACCGGATATGGCGGGCTGCTGGCCTGTATGGGCGGCAGCATGAACAACGCACCGGTGCTTCTGACCGAGCATGGCATCTATACCCGTGAGCGCGAGGAAGAGATCATCCGCGCCGAGTGGGTCGTACCCTCCTTTAAAAGCCGCTGGATCCGGTTCTTTTACATGCTGTCTGAGGAGATCTACCGCAGAGCGTTCCGGGTAAGCAGCCTGTTTTACAACGCCCGCCGCACCCAGATCGAGATGGGCTGTGACGGCAGCAAATGCATCGTTATCCCAAATGGCGTGCAGTATGAGCGGTTCTGCGATATCCCGCTCAAGCCGGAAGATGGCTGGGTCGATATCGGCGCAGTGGTGCGTCTGGCCCCCATCAAGGATATCAAGACCATGATCTACGCCTTTTTTGAGCTTTCCTCCCGGATGCCGCAGGTACGGCTGCACATCATGGGCGGCGTGGACGATGAGGGCTATGCGCAGGAGTGTTACGCGCTGGTAAAACAGCTTCGGTTGGAGAACCTGATCTTTACCGGGCGCGTAGACGTAGTGCAATACATGCAGAAGCTGGATTTTACCATTCTGACCAGTATTTCCGAGGGACAGCCGCTTTCCGTGCTGGAATCCATGGCAGCGCGCCGCCCCTGTGTGACCACGGAGGTGGGCTGCTGCCGGGAGCTGCTGGATGGCGCGCCCGGGGATGAGCTGGGAGTAGCCGGATACTGCGTGCCGCCCATGTACCGGCAGGGGCTTGCCGATGCCATGGAGCGGATGTGCGCCAGCCGTGCCCGCCGGGAAGAAATGGGCCGGATCGGCCAGCAGCGTGTGGACCGCTATTATCACCACGAGCAGATGCTGGATAATTACCGCAAGATGTACCGGGAAACGGCAGAAAATTTTCATCTGGAGTAAAAAATGGCAGGAGTTGGATTTGAATTAAAAAAACTGTTCCGGCGCAAAGGCCTGTTTGCCTGGATGCGCGCCTACGGTTATGCAGGCATCATCTGTACCGGCCCCATGCTGCTGGGTGTTGCGCTGCAGCTGGGTATCCTGCTGCTGTGCAGCTGGGCCGGTGCCGCACGCGCCCAGCAGGACCTGCTGGTGTGCATGGTCACCTATACCCTGCTGTCCTCGCTGACTGTCACCAGCTTTTTTTCCATGCCGGTGACCCGGTACCTGGCCGATATGCTGTATGAAGAGCGGGAGGATGAGATCCTTCCCTCTTTCTGGGGTTCCGGCGTTCTGATGCTGCTGCTCGGCTGCGGCCTGTACGGCATCTTTTTGCTGTTTTCCGGCGCAACGCTCCTGCAGGGGCTGCTGTGCCTGTGGTTATTTGCCGAGATGATCCTGAACTGGAACGGCATGAGCTACCTGACCGCCATCAAGGATTACCGGGGCATTCTGTGCTCCTTTCTGGCGGCGATCCTGCTCTCCTTCGGGCTGGGCTACCTGATCGTTTTTATCCTGGGCGCACCTGTGCTGGAGGGGATGCTGTTTTCCATCGCAATGGGCTATGGCCTGATGATGGTATGGGACGTTGTTCTGCTGTACCGCTATTTTCCGCAAAGCGATGCCAACCCCTGGACCTTTCTGCACTGGGTCGATCAGTTTTTGCCGCTGGCCTTTACCGGCTTTTGCACCAACATCGGCCTGTTCTCCCATCTGGTCCTCTACTGGGCCGGGCCGATCGGCGTACAGGTAAAGGGCCTGTTTTACGGCGCACCGTACTATGATGTCCCCGCCCTTATCGCATTCCTCAGCATTCTGATCACCAGCATCAATTTTGTGGTATCGGTAGAGATAAACTTCTACCCGAAATATCGGGATTATTACAGCCTGTTCAACGATGGCGGCGTTGTTGGCGATATCGTTACGGCAGAAGAAGAGATGCTGGCAGTCCTCAACCGGGAGCTGCGGTTCACCGCGCTCAAGCAGCTGATCTGCACTGCGACCGTCATCTCGCTGGCAAACACCCTGCTGGATCTTCTGCCGCTTGGCTTTAATGATCTGATGCACGGGTACTTCCGCATCCTGTGTGTAGGGTATGGCCTGTACGCCGTAGGCAATACGGTACTGATGATCCTGCTCTATTTTACGGATTATCTGGGTGCGGTCTGTGCCGCTGCGGCCTTTGCCATCAGCGTCAGCGTACTCACGCTCGTTTCTCTGCTGTTCAATACAGCATTTTATGGGTTTGGCTTTCTGGTCGGCGCAGCGCTGTTCTACCTGATCGCACTGCTTCGTCTGGACGCTTTCACTGCCAACCTCCCCTACCGGGTATTGGGCAGGCAGCCCATCGTAGCCGAAACCAAAGAAGGCGTATTTACCTGCCTTGGCATTTTTCTGGAAAAGCAGGATGCCAAAAGAGCAGAAGCAAAACATAGAGAGGGAAAGAAATAGCATGAATGAGGAATTACTGATCCCACGCCGCACGGTGCTGGGGCTGGGCGTTGCGCTGGCAGGCCTGTGTGCAGGCTGCACAGTTCTGCCCACCGAGAGCGACAGCGCAGGATCCGCTGCCGCCGATGCAGCGGCAAGCCAGCCGATCGAAAAAGCACCGGTAACGGATATCAACAGTGTCCATCTGCGGGATAACGCAGAGCTGTACAATGTCTACGATGACAGCGGCATCGTGACCATGTATCTTACGGTCAGCCGCGGCAACGACAGCGAAAACACAAACCATAGCTGGGCTGAGATCAATCACTACTCTGTTTACGACTACGAGGCGATGGGCGTATCACGCTATCAGGTAAACGGCCTTTTGCAGGTGGGCGATGAGAACGGCCCGGTCGCAGGAGAACTTGGATATGATACGCTGGCTCCCAATGCCACGGTACAGATCCGCGGGCAGACTTCCAGCCAAAATGATCAGAAAAATTATAAGATCAAACTAAAGAAAAATAAGGGCAGCTGGCGCGGCCAGCGCACCATTGCGCTGAACAAGCATATGGGCGAGGGTTTGCGCTTCCGCAATAAGATGGCCTATGACCTTATTAAAGGCATCGACCAGATGATGGGACTGCAGACCCAGTTCGTACATCTGTACGTCAAAGATCTGACCAACAGTGCAAACGGCGTATTTGAGGACTATGGATTGTACACGCAGGTAGAGCAGCTGAATAAAACGGCACTCAAGACCCATGGCGTAGATCCAAACGGACAACTGTACAAGATCAACTCCTTTGAGTTCTACCGTCACGAAGATGTCATCCGTCTTACAAGCGATCCGGCATATGATCAAACTGCGTTTGAAAAATTACTGGAGATAAAAGGAAACAGCGACCACTCCAAATTGATTAAAATGCTGGATACCCTTAACGACGAAACAGCCTCCATGAACGATCAACTTTTTACACGATATTTCGACATTGAGAATATTGCGTACTGGATGGCTTTTCAACTGCTTACCGGCAACACGGATACGCAAAACCGAAATGTCTATTTATACAGCCCTCAAAATTCCAGCAAATGGTATCTCTGGGATTGGGACAATGATGGTATGCTCCGCCGCCGGGAACGTGAGATCATCCAGTTTTCAGACTCTGAAAGCTGGGAACGCGGCGTGAGCAATTACTGGGGCAATATCCTGTTTCGGCGTTGTCTGCAAACACAAAGTTACCGCGATATGCTGGATGCCGCCATGAAAGAACTTTTTGCTTACATGAATGAGGCGCGTATCCAGCCCATGCTGGAGCATTACCGGAGTGTGACGGAAAAATATGTCTGGCAAATGCCGGATCAGATGAACGTTCCCATTACGCATGATGAATACGAAAATGTTCTGCAAAGCATCTGGCCGGAAATCGAGGAAAACTACAATTACTACTGGGAGAGCTACCGTAAACCCATGCCATTTTACATTGGCGTACCGCAGGCAGCAAACGGTCAGCTGCATCTGACCTGGGATTCCTCCTATAATTTTGAAGTTGAAGATCTATATTATACTGTTGAACTGGCAAAAGATTATCTGTTTAACACGGTAATCTTCCGGCAGGAAGATCTGCTTCTGCCGGAACTTATAACGTCCACACCCCCAGCTGGGCAATATTTTTTGCGGGTTCGTGCAACGAATGCTTCTGGCTACACGCAGGATGCGTTTGATTATTATGTTACAGATGCTGGCAAGCATTATGGCATGATCTGCTTCTACATCCAGCCGGACGGCAGTATTGTGGAGGACACGTATGATGATGTCTAAGCCACAGCTCTCCACACTGTTCGATCAACTGTTACCCCCCCCCAACGAAATTGCACTGAGCACTATCGCCATGAGCTGAAATACCTCATCTCCTGGGCGGACAAGGCCGAACTAACAACACGGATGTCCCCTGTTCTTAAACTGGACCCCCATGCAACGAATGGCGGCTACTTCATCCGCAGCCTGTATTTTGACGATTACTGGAACACCGCCTATGAGGAAAAGGATGCCGGTGTACTGCTGCGCAAAAAGTACCGCATCCGTATCTATAACTGCAGCGACCGCAGCATCAAACTGGAACGAAAGAAAAAATTTGGCAGCTATATCTATAAAGAAGCTGCGCCTCTGACCCACGCGGAATTTGACGCGATCCTCGCCGGAGAGTACGATTTTCTGCTTCATAGCAGCCACCGCCTGTGTCAGGAGTTTTATACCGAGTGTGTCTGCAACATGCTGCGCCCGCGCGTCATCGTAGACTATGACCGGGAGCCTTGGATCATGGATGCCGGCACTGTGCGCGTTACCTTTGATATGGATGTACGCGCAGCGGTGGGCAGCTGGAATATTTTCGACCCCACCCTTCCCACGCTCCCAGTGCTTGAACCGGGAAAACTGGTAATGGAAGTAAAATTTACAGAATATCTGCCGCAGCTCGTCCGCGATCTTCTGCCGCCCCGTGCGCAGGAGCTTACTGCCGTGTCGAAATACGTTCTCTGCTACGACAAGACCGCCTATATGAACGGTTTTGACTATTGGCAGGAGACCTGAACTGTATAGAAAGGAATATTCAGCGCATGAGCACAAAAGACTTTATTAAAAAATCCGTACTGAACGCATTTACCCAATACGATGCCCCCAAATTAGCCATTGCTTTATTGGCCGCACTGGCATTGGGGATCCTTATTTATCTCGTTTATCGCCAGTTTTACACCGGCGTTGTTTACTCCCGCAGTTTTGCGGTCACACTGGTTGGCATGTGTGTGCTGACCTGCATGGTGACCCTGGCCATCAGCACAAACGTCGTCATCTCCCTTGGTATGGTCGGTGCATTATCCATCGTCCGCTTCCGTACCGCAGTCAAGGATCCGATGGATCTGTTGTATCTGTTCTGGTCTATTACCACAGGCATTACAGCGGGTGCCGGGATGTACGCCCTGGGGCTTGTGACCGCTGCTATCATGATCGGGATGCTCCTCCTCTTCTACCACTGGCAGGCCAAAGGCCGTGTCTATATTGCCGTCATCCACTATATGGGTACCGAGGCAGGCGACAACATTGTGCGTGCACTCGGCCGCTGCAAATTCGTTGTAAAATCCAAGACCATGCGTAAGGACAGCACCGAGATGGCTGTAGAGGTATTCAGCAAAGACCCGGATCTGGAGTTTGCAGACCGTCTGCGGGCTGTGGAAGGGGTCCAGGATGTTACTTTGATCCAGTATAATGGCGAGTATCATGGGTAATTTTCCAAAGAGATTCCTGTCCGCATTTTGTCTGTTGGGGGTGGTGTTTGGCATGGCCCGGGATGTTGTGTGCACACGCACTTATCAGGAAGATACCACTGCCTTTGCCAATGCGCAGATCGGCTATGCCCCCATGGCAGGCAGCACAGACAGTTCCGGCGCGACCCTGCGCTATCTGGAACTGACCTGGCGGGAGGTCGAACCGGAAGAAGGACAGTACGCCTGGGATGCGATCGAGCAGAAGTACGACCTTGCCGCCCTGCGCAGGCAGGGGATCCATCTGGTGCTGCGGTTTGTGTGTGACGTACCAGGAAAAACCGAGCATCTGGATATCCCGGATTGGCTGTATGCACAAACTGCCGACGGCAGCTGGTACAGCACCTCTTATGGCAAGGGGTATTCCCCGGATTATGCAAATGCGTTCTTACGGGCTGCGCACAGCCGCGTTATCTCAGCGCTGGCAAAGCACTTTGATGCAGATGGATTTGTGACCTACGTAGAGCTGGGCAGCCTGGGGCACTGGGGCGAATGGCACATCAAAGACGGTGCAGGGCTTGTTCCCATGCCGGGCGAATCGATCCGGGATGCCTATGCTGCGGACTACCTGAACGCCTTTTCCAATGCAAAGCTGCTGATGCGGCGGCCCTTCAATATCGCCGCAAAGAATGCGCTTGGCCTTTACAACGATATGACCGGCCGCGAAAAGGATACCAACGAGTGGCTGGGCTGGATCCAGAATGGCGGCTGGTATGGCAGCGAGGCCGCTGCGCTTTCTGCCATGCCAGATTTCTGGCAGAACGCGCCTGTGGGCGGAGAATTTGCCAGCAACCTTTCCATGCGGGAAATGCTGAAAACAGAGCTTTCTCGCACATTGCAGCTGCTGGAAGCATCCCATATGAGCTTTATTGGCCCTAAAACAGCCCAGGCCGCGTATGCGCAAGGGTATGATGCCGTGTTGAAGCAGCTGGGCTACCGGCTTCGCGTGAGCGAGCTGAAAGTCGTCCCGCATACAGATACGGCTTGTGTCACTTTGACCGTAGCAAATGAGGGTGCCGCCCCATTTTATTGGGATTGGACCATGAACCTTTATCTGGAGAATGCCGCCGGACGCACCCTGTGCACGGTGCCCATCCCGCTATCCTTGCCGGATCTGATGCCCGGCGAAACGCAGGAAGTAACGGTCACCCTGACGGAAGTGGACCTGTGGAAGCTGCTGGTCCTCCATACGGAACATCTGACGCTCGGCATCGTTGACCCGATGACCGGCTGTGATGCTGTACGGTTTGCCATGAACGCCGTGCAAAAAAATGGCCGGACGGTCCTTTTGTAAGTTTTTAAGGCAGCCCGCGCGCTTACTGCAACGAGAGCCTGAAAGGCCTGAAAAAGACCCTGTTCACACGGGCGGCAAGATGGGTGTTTGAGATGGATGTGGTGGAGAGCACCGATGATACGCTCTACCTCGATTTCCATTACTGTCCCCTGGTAAAAGCCTGGCAGAAAGGCGCGACCTATCCTGAAATCAAAGCTCGTGTGTTGGAACAGACCGGACTGAAAGTATCTTCCCTGTATATCTCGCAGGTCAAGCAGAAATGTGGTCTGGAGGTACGGGAGAATCACCACAAGGCGAAGTCCGAAAATACAAAGCAGCCTCAGTGTCCGAAGGAAAAAGAAGATGCAATTGTGGAGGCTCTGCCAAGGAGTATTTCCGCAGCACCAAGCAGGACAAAAACGCCGTGGGCCGCATGAGCAGCGTTTTGAAGCCCGTGGCAGACCGCTACAACCAGAAAACGCAGGCCGAGCGGTACCAGTTCCGCCGCCTGCTGCGCAGCCTTGTCAAGTGGTACGGCTACGTTTCGCAGGTGGCGCGGATGTTCGATGAAGAGCTGCACAAGGAGAACGTATTCTGCGCTTATCTGCTCAAGCTGCTGCCGCCGGACGAGGTCTCTCCGCTGGACTTGGAGGGCAAATTGCAGCTGGAGTATTACAAGCTGCAAAAGACCTTTGCCGGTGCCATTGAGCTGGAACACGCCAAGGGCGTCTACGAGCCGGTCACCCAAAAAGGCGCCCTCGGCCACGACCCCAAGGAGCCGCTGGACGAGATCATTTTGAAGATCAATGAGAAATTCAAGGGCGAGTTCACCAATGCTGACCGGGTGCTGCTTACCGCCCTGCACGACCGTCTGCTGGCCGACCCGAAACTGGCAAAGCTGGCGCGCAGCTCCGACCCGCAGATCTTCACCGAGAGCATCTTCCCCAAGGCTTTCGACACCGCCGCACAGGACAGCTATCTTGAAGCGCAGGACACCTTCTCTTCCCTGTTTGAAGATACCAGTAAGTACAAGGCTATCATGTCGGCATTGGCAGAGTGGCTGTACGGGGAGTTCCGCAAAAAATAAAACAGCCTGAATTTCCTCAATAATTGAACACCTTCAACAAAATCGTGTCCGCTGCTTATAGCTATAATCCACAAATTGCATTTCGCCTATTGCATTCGTCAAAATTTTGCGATATACTGACGATATCAACAAAATGTTCCCACAAAGCGTCGTTTTTCTCCTGCCTGTATCGCGCATGTGCAGGTCTGTTTTGGGTGCAGCAGCACCCTGGGACTGCGCGGTATCCTATTCAGACTGATGTATGTCTATCCACTACAATTACAATTTTATGCAGCACCATGAGAGACGTTTTACGGGAAGAAAAGAAGTTTTTGCTGAATCAGGCCGAGGCGCTGCGTCTGCGGGATCATCTGTTGACGGTGGTTCATCCGGACGAGCACAACGGGCCTGATGGTTATGTTGTGCGTTCGCTTTATTTCGATTCGCTCTACGACCGGGATCTGCAGGAAAAAGAGGACGGTGTGGAGCTTCGGCGCAAATTAAGGCTGCGTGTCTACAGCCCGGATGCGGAATTTGCGCTGTTCGAGATGAAGCAGAAGCAGGGGGCCTATCAGCGCAAACGTTCGCTGTCGCTGTCCAGGCAGGACGCGCAAGCCCTGATCGCAGGGGATTTTACCGTTCTTTTAAAAAGTGAGAGCGATTTTGGCAGGGAGTGCTATGCACTTATGCAGACCCTTGCTTACCGTCCAAAGACCATTGTTGAGTACGAGCGTTTTGCTTTTGTTGCACCGGAAAACGCTATCCGCATCACCTTTGATTCCGCGATCCGTGCAAACGAAGCAAACTATGACATCTTTGACCGGCATCTCCCCCTGAACAGTGTCCTCTCCCCTTTTTTGGTTGTTCTTGAAGTAAAATACAACGGCTTTCTGCTCAGTTACATCAAAGATATGCTGCTTCCGGTGCAGCACGCTGTGCTTTCAGTCAGCAAATATTGTATGGCACGCCAGACCGGGTGTCTGTATCAGTTTTAAGGAGTTCGCTGATGAAAGAACAGCTGTATCATCTGTTGGCGCAACAGGGAGATATGACCTGGCAGCAGATCACTGCGCATATCTGTGTCAGCAGTTTGCTGGGGCTGTTGATCTTCCTCTCCTATGCATTTTCCCACAAAGGGACTATTTACAGCAAAAAGTTTGGCGTGACCCTTGTTCTGCTGACCGTCATGACCGGAACGGTTATGACCGTTATCGGCAACAACATTGCGCTTTCGCTCGGCATGGTGGGTGCTTTGTCCATCGTGCGTTTTCGTACTGCGTTGAAGGATTCGCGGGATACTGCGTATGTTTTCTGGACCATCATCGTTGGCATCTGCTGCGGTGTTGGTGATTACCTGGTCGCCGCCATCGGCAGTACGGCGATCTTTTTGATCCTGCTCATTTTTGGCTCTGTGCGCAGCGACACGCGGATGCTGCTGATCATCCGTGCCGACCGGAATTGCTGCGCTGCCATAGAAGCTCTTGTGTTCCAGTGTTTTGCGCACAGTGCAGTCCTCCGCGTACGGAACTCTACCCGGCAGCGTGTAGAGTATATCTATGAACTGTCCCGTAAAACGCTGGAACGCGCACAGCACGCTTTCCCCACACTGATCTCTGATTTTTATGCGCTGGGCGATGTTGAATGTGTAAACTTTGTGGCGCAGAGTGATGAGATCTACAACTAAAAAACGCAGATGAAGTACAAACTGCTCGGACTGGCCGCCTGTGCTGCCGCGATCTTTCTTTCCGTCCTCGCACCGCTTCTTTTCAGTGGGCATAAAAAGGTCGCGCGCGTTCATCAGCATCGGCAGGCCGTGCCGGAGCATCCGTGTACCGAAACGGATGATGGCGGGCTGTGCACCTATCTTCCCATCGTGGAAATCGATACCGCCGGGGCAGCGATCCCTGGGCGGCCCATTTTGCAAACTGCCACCGAGCTTCTCTATACCACGGCAGCCGATGGCGGTACTACCATCGGCGCAGAGCTAAAGGTCATCGGGACCGATCCTTCGGTGTACCACCATGCAAACGACCCGGGAGATCTGACTTCCCCTATCCGCATCCGTATCCGCGGAAATTCCTCCCGCTATTTCGATAAGCCCAGCTATGCGATACGCCTGGTGGACGAAAACGGGGCCAATGCGCCTGCCACCATCATGGGGATGGATGCACACCACGAATGGGTGCTGTACGGGCCGTGGCTGGACAAGACCGCCATCCGGAATTACATGTTTTACAATCTGGCTGGCGAAATGATGGATTATGCCCCCAATGTCCGGTTCTGCGAGGTACTGCTGAACGGCGAATATCAGGGGCTTTATGTGATGACTGAGCGCATCACCGGCGGAAAAAACGGCGCGCGGCTGGCGCTGACCGTCAGCGCAAAAAGACGTTCGTATACCGGATATCTGCTGCGGCTGGACCACCAGGACCCCAATGCAGAACCGCTGAACACCTTTACGGCCTATACCCATACCACTCCCCTGATGCTGCAGCTCGAGTATCCGGGAAAGCAAAATCTGGACGCTGCGCAGATCCATGCGATCCAGCAGGATTTTTCAGCTTTTGAAAGCGCTTTGTATTCCTCTGCTTCTGACAGCTCCAGACAGGACTACCGGCGGCAGATCGATGTTGACAGTTTTGTCGATTACTTTATCCTCAACGAACTGAGCAGCAATGCAGATGCCGGAACCTATTCCACCTATATCTATAAAGGCATCGATGGGCGGTTCCATATGTGCGTCTGGGATTTCAACAATGCCTGCAACAACTATTTTGAGGAAGAGATCCCGGCCGAGGGATTCTTTATGCAAAACCGTTTGTGGTTTTGTATGCTGATGAAGGACAAGGATTTTACAGCGCGCATCATTTATCGCTACCGTCAGCTTCGCAAAGGCATCCTGAGCGAGCAGGCGTTGGACGATTACATGGATGAAACGCTGGTTTTTATTGCACCTGCGCTCAAACGGAACGATGCGCGCTGGGGCGATGCTGCCACGCAGGCAAATCTGCTGCGCCCCGCAGCGCGCAACCTGAACAGCCGTTCGGCGGCAGAGGGGCAGTTGAAGGGCTATCTGCACTATCGCGGAGATTGGCTGGATGCCCATATCGATACGCTCCGGCAGTATTCCGCGCCTTCCCGGGTAAACGCATACAATGGGGTGAACCGTTGAAATGAAGCGTTTTGTCGTTGCGCTCTCCTGTCTGCTGGCGGCCGGCTTTGTGCTGTTTTTACTGCTATTTGCAGGAGGCTTTTCACTCCGGCACCGCGAAAACACGCCGCCGCATCTGACTGCCCGCACACAGGGCAAGCAGTTTCAGCTTTGCAGCGCAGACGGCTGGACAGACTTTTCGATACGCGGGGTCGATCTGGGCAGCGGGATGCCCGGTGCATGGCCATCTGAGCATAAGATCGACCAGGATACCTACCTGCGCTGGTTTGAAATGATCCGCCAGATGGGGGCCAATGTTATCCGCGTATACGGCATCCAGAGCACTTCCTTTTATCAGGCGCTTTCAGCTTTCAATGCAGCCGCCGCAACGCCGCTGTATCTGATCCAGGGGGTCTGGGTGGACGAGCAGGTGCAGAATACGCCCATAGATGTCTGCGCTGCAAAATACCGGCTGCGCCTGCTGGAAGAATGCCGGACAACGGTGGATGTGCTGCACGGCCGCCGCTTTCTCCTGAAAGATCCCACCGTTGGAAACTGCGGCTTATTTTCGTACGATGTTTCGGACTGGGTGATTGGTTATGTGATCGGCAGCGAATGGGCAGACCTCGCCGTGGCGTATACAGACCAATCTCATCCGGATATGCCCGCCTATACAGGCGACTATCTTTACTCCCAACCGGGTGCGACTGCGTTTGAAACGCTGCTTGCCGAAGCAGGCGATCAGCTGATCGCCTACGAGAGCCGAAAATATGCCGCGCAAAAGCCGCTCTCCTTTGCCAACAGCAGATCGACCGACCCATTCACCTACCCGGATGATATCACGGAGTTTTTCAGCAAATGTGCCGCCATTGATACGGAACATATCCGCCCTGCGGAAAAATACCAGAGCGGCCTGTTTGCCAGTTACAGCGTATATGCCTATGATATGGACTATCTGTCCCTGATGCCGCCGGAGCAGTGGGATACGCTGGTGCAAAAACCGGCAGCACTGCAGGACTGCAACGGAACAAATTGCAGTACAAACACCTATCTTGCCTATCTGAAATTATTGAACGCCCATCACACGATGCCGGTCGTTGTCATTGCGTTTGGTGGGAGCAGCAGCCGCGGCATGGTGCAGCAGAACAGTGCCACCAATTGCCGGAATGGGCATATGTCTGAATCCGAGCAGAGTGCCGAACTTGTAAAATGCTATAGGGACATTGCAGCCTCCGGGTGCGCGGGAGCCTGTATATTTTCATGGCAGGATGCGTGGAGCAAGCGGATCTGGAATACCATGTACGCCTGCGACCTTAACCGCAGCATCTATTGGAGCGATGCCCAGACCTGCAGCCAGCACTTTGGCCTGCTGGCCTTTGACCCCGGCCAGATCAGTACCTGCATCGTGGATGGCGATGTTTCGGAGTGGTCTGTGCATGATGTTGTAAAGCAGTATCCTGACGGTTCTTCTATCAGTATCCGGTACGATGAAGGCTATCTGTATCTGCGCGTTTACCGGCCGGGGTATCAGTTCGGGCAGGACACCCTTTATATCCCCATCGATACTACGCCAAAAACCGGTTCTCTGCGGTGTTTTTTCCCTGCAGTGGCATTTGATAAGCCTGCAGATTTTCTGATCTGTATTCATGGCACAGCGGACTCAGCCCTGCTGGTACAGGACCGCTATCATGCCATCCATGCAAATTACGAGCAGGAGCTGACCGGCACCGATGCCTATATCGCCCCACCTGCCCGGGACAGCGCCGCGTTTGAGGTAGCGGCAATGGCGGTAAAGGACTCTGCGGAGCAGTTCCGGAACACTTTTACCGGGCTTGACCGCTTTGAAACAGGTCACCTGCGCTACGGGACTGCCGACCCGGACAGCGCAGCCTATGATTCCCTGGCCGATTTTATGGCCTGCGGCGAAAACCTGGAACTTCGCCTCCCATGGGCTATGCTGAACTTTGCCGACCCCTCCCGTATGCAGATCCATGATGATTACTATGACGGCAGTTACGGAGTACGGTTTATCTCCCTTCGGCAGATCTCCGTTGGGCTTGGAACTGCCGACCGCACCATTGAAATGGGCACGCATTCCCTGCAAGGCTGGAAAAACAGGCCGACCTGGCATGAGCGTCTGAAACCCGCTTACTATGCCATGCAAAAGGTCTGGACAAACGGTGGCGTATCATGATCGTTTCCTTTTTTCTTGGCTTTTATTATATGGTATGCATCGGTGTGCTGCTGTTCAATTTCCGGCATGTATTCTCCGCGCACCTTACGCGGGCACGGCTGATTTTGCACAAAGAGCATTATCTGGCCCTGTTCCGGTACCTTTCGGAGCAGGAACAGGACGGAGCGCCGGAAGCCGAAATCGTGCATTCTCTCTGTTCCCCGCTCCACCTGATTGCATTTCAGCTTGCAGCCGATGCGTTTGAAGCTGCCGATGCCGCTGCGGCCGCTGCGGTAAGGCCTGCACTTGCCCGCTATCTGCAAAAAAGCTGCCGCTATTATGTCAACCGCCCTGCTGCGGTCCAGGCCTGTTATTCGCTGTCCGTTACCCGCTTTCAGGTAATGGAATACGCCCCCTCCGAAGCTGTCACTGCCTTTTTGCTAAAGCAGATCCGTGAGGGGCCGCGGTGCTGCAACGTTGAAAACTCGCTGCGGGCGCTCTGCAGTGCCGGGCAGGTCCCGCTTATGCTGGCGGTTTTTGCGGAGCTGAACAAGGCATCCTGCGCGCCCCTGAGCGAAGCTGCACTGGTGGACAGTTTGCTGACCTTTGCGCATCCGGACGCACTGATCGCCCCGCTATGGGAGCAGTTTTCTGGCTACCGCATTGAACTGCAGCGCAGTCTGCTGGCCTATATCTGTGCCGCATCTGGCAGCTGGGGCGCGCAGATCCTGGCACTGCTGGCTGCAGCCGATGACAGCGCGCTGCAGATCTCCTGTGTACGCTACCTTGGCAGATACCCGGACGAGCGGTTTCTCCCGGCTTTGTACCATCTGGCAGAGGAAAGCGAAACCACCGCAGAGGAAGTTGCTGCTGCCTGCGCAGATGTCCTGGCTGCTTACCCGTGTGAAGAAACGCTCCGCCGCCTGAAACACATGCTGTACAGCCAAAGCTGGCCTGTGCGCAGCAGCGCTGCAGCCAGCCTGCAAAAGCTGTGCCCTGCCCGGGAGGAACTGCAGGACATCCTGACCGGTGCCGACTGCGCCGCAAAGGCGCTTTTGCAATACCATCTGGGCATTGCCCCGGAAACCGAAGCGGCAAAGGAGATGGCACCCACATGATACAGCTGTTCCCGCTCTTTCTGGGCTGTGCCACCCTCTTTTTTCTGATCTACCTGATCGTCTGCTCCACCTTTCTGTTCCTGTCTGTGATCATTGGCGCTTCGGAGCTGTACCAGAAAAAAGAGCTGGACTACTTACAGCCCCGGCTCCGGCAGGACTGCTGCCTTCCGATTTCCATTCTCGTCCCCGCCTATAACGAAGAGGTCACGGTCGTGGAGACCATCCGTTCCCTGTTGGCACTGCAGTACAAGCACTACGAGATCGTGATCCTGGATGATGGCTCAACGGATACCACCGCTGCGCGCCTGATAGAAGCGTTCCATATGCAGCAGGTCTCCCGCCCGATCCGCATACAGCTTGCCTGCCAGCCGGTGCAGGCCGTTTATGAATGCCGCAGCGAAAAGGTCCTCATCACGCTGCTCCGGAAAAAGAACGGCGGAAAAGCGGACAGCCTGAACCTTGGCATCAACTGTGCGCGGTACCCCTACTTTATCTGCATGGATGCAGATTCCTGCCTGCAATACGACTCGCTGGAACGGATCGTACGCCCTGTGCTGGAAAATAAAAACGTGATCGCTGTCGGCGGCAGCATCCGGCCTGCAAACGGTGTCCGCATTCAGGACGGCCATGTTGTGCAATACCACCTGCCCCGCAACCTGCTGGCCTGTATGCAGGCGCTGGAGTACGACCGCTCGTTTCTGGCAGCACGTATCCTGCTGGATAAATTTAACGGCAATCTTATCATTTCCGGGGCCTTTGGCCTGTTTGAAAAGGCCGCTGTGATCGCCGCAGGCGGGTACGACCCCAACACTATGGGAGAGGATATGGAGCTTGTGGTCCGGCTGCATGCGTTTTGCCGCCTCACCCAGCGTCCCTACCGGATCAAATACGCTTCGGATGCGATCTGCTGGTCGCAGGCACCGGAACGGCTCAGCGAGCTGAAAAAGCAGCGCAGACGGTGGCAGCGCGGCCTGTTCCAAACGCTGTGGAAGCATCGCAGGATGTTTGCCAACCCACGCTATGGCGTCGTTGGCACTGTTTCCTACCCGCACTTTTTGTTTTACGAGTTTCTTTCGCCCTACATCGAAGTGTTAGGCATATTGATGGTGCTGCTTTCCATTGCAATGGACATGCTGAACCTCCGGTACACGGTCCTGCTTTTTGTGGTTTATGCGGTGTACGGCGCACTGCTTTCCATCACCGCCTTTTTCTCCCGTATCCATACCATCGATCTAAATGTTTCCCTTCGCGACCTCGGCAAAGCACTCCTGTTGTGTTTGTTTGAGATCTTCTTCCTCCGGCTCTACCTTACCATGGTAAGAGTCACCGCATTTATCGGCTACAAAAAGAACCGGCTGAACTGGGATAAACTGGAGCGTCAGAAGCTGAACACCTGATTTTCTGCCCGGGATGCATCGAAAAAATGCCAAAGCAGCTCCTTCTCCCTGCTTTTCATAAGGACACTACGATCCCGATAAAAACTGCCACCGCGACCACGAGCATCGCCATACCAAACATTACGTTCAACGTAGCATTCTCTAAATCGGGGTCAGTGTAATCCTTCCGATCATAGGGGATCTGCGGTGCGGCATTGGTCTTTTCTGGCATATGCGCCGGTGCTGCAGCTGGGCTGGTATGTACCGTGCTGCGCGTACCGCTGCATCTGCCTGCACCGGACGAATTGGGGAAGGTGCTCTTGAAGGTCTGGGTGTAGTGGGCGTATCCCTCTGCGCCGCTGCCGAAATATCCGTAATCTGCCATCTGTTGTACTCCTTTCCGTGCCCACTTATGGGCTTCCGGCCTGATTATAACACTTCAAAAGTCCAATAAACAGGAACAGTAGTTCACAAAATCGGAACATTTTCGGGCAGACTTTATCAAATTGATGTAAGTTGGATCCTTCCAATCTTGAAGCAAATTGAACTTTTGAACATTTACATTTACTTCTTGGCCCGCCGGGATATGTGCTTGACAATCAGCGCATTATCGCATATAATATAGGTGAAGAGAAGCCAAAAGGCCACTCTTTCAAATGTTTGTCGCTCCTCGATATGCGACTGATAAATAGTCGAGTGCAAATGTTTGTCGCTGCTAGGCATGCGACTGATAAATAGCCTAGTGCAAATGTTTAGCCCCATTCTTCTGGATGGGGCTGTTTTATTGTTTAAGAGGTTTATAGATGGACAAAGGACACTTCTATTATATTAGCGATCAGTATTTTATCGACTTTCCAGACCAGCATTTGATGCAGAACAAGGAAGCCATCAACGGACAGCTGCATGGTCGCCCCTGCTTCTATGCATTTCAGGAAAATTCTACCGGTATTTACTGGATGATTCCGTTTTCTTCTCAGGTCGAAAAATATCGCGTCTATTACAACAAGAAAATACAGCGTTACCGCCGCTGTGATACGATCACCTTCGGCTACGTTCTGGGCTATGAGAAAGCGTTTTTAATCCAGAATATGTGTCCTACTACTGCCAATTACATTGTAAATGAGTACATCGACAAACGGACAAATGCGCCCGTTCAGGTTGAAACCGCCTTCGAGAAAGAACTTTTGGATAAGGCAAAACGTGTTCTCGCTCTTCAACGTAAAGGTGTTCCTCTTATCTTCCCCGATGTCCTGTCTATCGAAGCCAAACTACTCGGCAATAACTGAAACTGCCCTTTTTAGCCGGTTGCGTTTTTATCGCAAATCAAGAAATTAGTGCAACATTAAAACAGTATATTTTCGCTCTCCCGCTATACAGCAAAAGCCGCCTTTTGTGCCTTGCAGCACAAAAAGCGGCTTTTTATCGTCTTATTTCAGGAATAAAGAGTGTCCGAACCGATTATTCCGGCAGGTCCTCTTCGTTCTCCAGGCTGTGCCAGACGTTCTGGACATCATCGTTATCCTCCAGAGAATCCAGCAGCTTGCCCATGAGCTTCAACTGGTCGGGATCGGTCAGGCGGGTGGTGGTCATGGGCACCATGGCCAGGTCGTCAGACAGGATCTCGTAGCCCTTTTCTTCCAGAGCCTTGACCACAGCGGAGTAGTTTTCGGGATCGGTGGTGATCTCGGCAGCATCCTCGCTGGCATCAAAATCCTCGGCACCAGCATCCAGAGCGTCCATCATGGCCTCATCGGCATCCTTATCTTCCAGAGAGATATCGATGACACCCTTCTGGTTGAACAGGAAAGCCACGCAGCCCATAGCGCCCAGGTTGCCGCCGTTCTTATCAAAGTAGTGGCGCAGGTCGGCAGCGGTACGGTTGCGGTTATCGGTCAGGGTCTCCACCATAACGGCCACGCCGCCGGGGCCATAGCCTTCGTAGGTGATGGCCTCGAACTCGGTCTTGTCGCCGCCCTCGGCCTTTTTGATGATGCGCTGGATGTTATCGTTGGGCACGCTCATGCGCTTTGCCTTGGCGATCAGGTCTGCCAGCTTGCTGTTGGAAGCCGGGTTGGGGCCGCCATCACGCACGGCAACGCTGATCTCGCGGCCGATCTTGGTAAAGACCTTGGCGCGGGCGCCATCGGTCTTTTCCTTCTTGCGCTTAATATTGTTCCATTTGCTATGTCCAGACATGAGAATGAGCCTCCTAAATTTATCGGTATCTCCGCCTGCGGGCAGACGGGCTGTGGTCGCCCGCATGTGGCAGCACACAAAATCTAACTATACTAGTTTAACACAATCCACCGACACGTTCAAGCCTGAAAAGCCTGATTTTCGCCCGGATGCGTACAAATCCGCGTTTTACAGCAGCCGCAGCGCCTTGGGATAATGGTTTTTCACCCGCCCGCCGGACACTTTGCCGCCGCCCAGCGGCCAGCCGTCCACCAGCACGCAGCACCAGCCATCCGCCGCCGTGCCGGCGCCGATCTCGCGGCCGGAAAGGTACTCCACACAGCGTGGGTCGGCAAGGGTCAGTTCTTCGCGGTTCGTGCACAGGGTGCCGAACGCTGTAAACAGGTGGTGTTCTGGCATAAAGCGGCCCTTCTGCACACTGCCTACGAACACGCCTGCACGCAGCACATGCAGCCCCGTCTGCGGAAAAGCCACCGGCAGCAGCACACCGCCGCCGTGTACCACAGCCGGGCGCTGGGCCAGCGCGGGGAAATACTGCCGGGCAAATGCCTGCCATGCGGCAAGGCTTTGCGCCGGGGTAGCCTCCCCTGCCCCGGTATCCCGGGTGCGGCGGCTCGCGCCCTGCACTGCATCCCGGCAGGCACGGCTGTCTGCCCGGCGGGCGCTGCGGGCATCTGCGGCTTTGGCGGGTTTTGCCGCCTTACCCCGGCCCTTTTTATCAGCAGCGGCAGCAGCGGCCAGCCAGAGCTGCTCTTCCGGGGTATATTCTCCCTCCGGCGGCAGGGTGCGCGGGGTGCCAGCCTTGACCAGCCGGGCCATAAAATGGCCCTCGCCGCCCTGGCAGGGCCAGATGCGGCGCACCTTGCTCACATCCAGCGGCAGTCCGCCGGTGCGGTTTGCCTCGCCCGGGCTGCCAAAGGTGTAGTCCACGCTGCCCAGTGCATCGGCCAGTGTAAACTCCGGATGGCGCTGCAAAAAGGCCGCGATCTGCCCTTCGTCCTCTTCCGGCGCAAAGGTGCAGGTGGAGTATACTAGCTGCCCGCCGGGTGCCAGCGCTGCCGCAGCACGATCCAGGATCCCGGCACCCAGTTCTGCACACTGCTTTACCAGCGCTTCGCAATGCTGCTGGCGCGCCACCGGCTCCTTGCGGAACATGCCCTCACCGGAGCAGGGCGCATCCACCAGTACCCGGTCAAAAAACTCCGGCAGCGCCTCGGCAATGCGGGCGGGGGTCTCGTTGAGCACCACGGCGTTGGCCACGCCCATGCGTTCCAGATTGCTTTTCAGGATCTCCGCACGCGCCGCAACGTACTCGTTGCTCACCAGCACACCGCGCCCCTGCAGCGCCGCAGCCAGCTGGCTGCTTTTCCCGCCGGGTGCCGCGCACAGGTCCAGCACCCGCATACCCGGCTGTACCCCCAGCAGCGGTGCCGCCGAGGAGGCCGACGGCTCCTGGGAGTAGAACACCCCCGCATGGTGGTACGGATGCCGCCCCGGTTTGAACTCCGGCTGATGCACCACGAATGCTGCCTTGCAGAAAGGCGATGCTTCCAGCGGCAGCTCCGCCTGCTGTGCAAACTGTTCCGGTGTGGTGCGCAGCGCCGATACGGTGACCCCGCGCTCCGCCGTTTCCTGCGGGGCGGCATACAGCTGCTCGTACCGCGGCCCCAGCAGGGCGCGCTCCCGCTGTTCAAAATATTCCGTAGGCATATTCTTTTCCTCCTATGGGATGTATAAAGCCGCCGGATGCGGCCACACTATGGACTGTGAGGGCGGCCTGCCCCCACAGCAACGACCGAAAGGAGCATGCACACCATGGAAAACCGCAGCGAGAACCGCAGTAACAACTGCAAGAACCAGACCTCTGACCGTACCAGCAGCAAGACCACCAACAGTACCACCAACGAGCACAAGCACCCCAACCAGTACACCAAGGGTGCCGATGACGAAAGCGCAAAAAACTCCACGAACAGCCGTTCCAGCAACGCCAAAAACAGCCGCTGAGGCTGCCGCCGGCGTGACCAGCATCTGACGGACCGCAGATGCCAACAGGCAAAGCCCGCCGCTCTCCGCCACTGGTCTCCAGTGCAGAAAGCAGCGGGCTTTCGCATACTTATTTCTGGTTGGGGTCAAACTGCTGCCACAGCACCTCGAAAAGCTGGTGCACACGCTCCAGCTGCCCGTTCAGATACAGCCAGCCCAGCAGGCACTCAAAGCCGGTGGAAGCACGGTATTCCTCCGGGGAGGCGTGCTTGGCCACGCTGGCTTTGCTGGCGTTGCGCCCGCGCTTGAATACAGCCAGCTCGTCCTCGGTGAAAAGCGGCTCCAGCAGCTGTTCTTCCCGGAACTGCGCTCTGGCAGATACATACTTGACCTTTTCGGCGTTCAGCCTGCCGGCAGACAGGCGGTGGTGCTCCACCAGGCGCTGCCGCACCAGCAGTTCCAGCACGCTGTCCCCTACAAAAGCCAGCGCCAGCGGGCTTAGCTCCCGCAGGTCGATCTTTTCCGATTCGTTCATGATGCGTTATCCTTAGAAGATATAATCGAACTGATACTCGCCGATGAGGATGGTATCGTTCTCCTGCACGCCCTTTTCCACCAGAGCGTCCAGGATGCCGCTCTCGCCCAGCTGACGCTGGAAGAACTGCAGGCTCTCGTAGTCGTCCACATTGCTGCCGGCCAGGATATACTCCAGCCAGGGGGCATCCACGCTCCACACATGGGCTTCCATGCGCTGGATGGTGAAGTCGCGGCTGTTCTTTTTGACTTCCGTCTTTTTGAACTCGGGGGTGAACACCGGCACCGGCGGGATATCCTTAAGGCGGTTGTACACCAGACCCGGCAGCTGCTTTACGCCCTGCATGGTAGCGGCAGAGATGGGCACAAAGGTCAGGCCCTTATCCTCTACATACTGGCGGAAGGCATCGATCTGCTCCTCGGTAGCCAGGTCGCACTTGTTGCCGATCACGATCTGCGGGCGCTCGGCCAGCACGGGGCTGAACTTGGCCAGCTCCTCGTTGATCTTTTCAAAATCCTCGATGGGGTCACGGCATTCGCTGCCGGAAACATCCACCACATGCAGCAGCAGGCGGCAGCGCTCCACATGGCGCAGGAAATCGTGCCCCAGGCCGATGCCCTCGCTGGCACCCTCGATGAGGCCGGGGATGTCGGCGCAGACAAAGCTGGCCCCCTCACCCACTGACACAACGCCCAGGGTGGGCACCAGGGTGGTAAAGTGATAGTTTGCGATCTTGGGTTTGGCCGCGCTGATGGTAGAGATCAGGGTGGATTTGCCCACGTTGGGGAAGCCGATCAGGCCCACATCTGCGATCAGTTTCAGCTCCAGGGTCACCTGGATATCCTCGCCGGGCATACCTGGCTTTGCAAACTTGGGGATCTGGCGGGTGGGGGTGGCAAAATGTGCATTGCCATAGCCGCCGCGGCCGCCCTTTGCAACGGTCACCGGGGTATGGTCGGACAGGTCGGCGATGACAAGGCCGCTGGCCGCATCCTTGATCACGGTGCCCAGCGGCACCTTGATGACCAGATCTTCGGCATTTTTACCGTGGCACAGGCTTGCACCGCCCTTGCCGCCTTCGGGTGCCGCATACTTGCGCTTATAGCGGAAATCCATCAGGGTGGACAGATGGTCGTCCACCACAAAGATAATATCACCGCCGCGGCCGCCATCGCCGCCGTCCGGGCCGCCTGCGGCCACGAATTTTTCGCGGTGAAAGCTCACCGCACCATCGCCGCCCTTGCCCGCATGGAGCCATATCGTGGCGATGTCGATAAAGTTAGTCTGTGCTGCCATACAGCCCCTCCTTAGCTTTATAGGCTTTTGTGTTCTAGTGCCTGCCTCCGGCACTTTGTGCCGCCTTACCCCAGCCGGGGAAAGGCTTACAGACGGCGCTGCCCAAACACACAGCCTTGTTTCATCAAAAAGAGCCGGGCCACAAGGGTCCGGCTCTACGATTGCAGTTATTCAGAAAGAAGTTACTGCTTGACGCTGCACTTCTTGCCGTTCTTGCCCACGCGCTCGAAACGGACGGTACCGTCCACCAGAGCAAACAGGGTGTCATCGCTGCCCTTGCCAACGTTCTCACCCGGCATGATGTGGGTGCCACGCTG
>CAKTFD010000014.1 GCA_934553285.1 uncultured Faecalibacterium sp.
TGCGGGGTGGGTGGAGTCCAGAGGTAGGGAGGGGGGAATCGGAACACCCCTCCCTGCCTCTGGCCCAGCGGAGCGTCTTTGCCCGCTTGCGGCAGGCAGTAACTTTCCCCGCGGAGCGCGGTGCACTCTATCACAAGGCAAGCAATCCGTGCAACATCAAAACAGCCTGTTTGCGATATGCAGTTCAACGCTGTTGCTTGTGCATTAAGAGTTAAACTGCTATAAATCGTCCGCTTTCCCGGCCTGCCGCTGAAAAAATATGCAAAAAATAGTGCATTCCGGCGCGTTTTGTGCTATCTTATAAAGGCGTGCAAGCACAAATAACACATCTGCGTCCAAAGGGCGCACAAGGAGGAACTGTATATGAAGCTGGAAACTGGTATCTGCGGCGAGCAGAGCGTGTGCGTGACCGAGGCAAACACTGCAAAGACCATGGGCAGCGGCACACTGGATGTATTTGCCACCCCCGCACTGGTGGCCCTGGCGGAAAAGACCTGCTGGCAGAGCGTAGCCCCCGCCCTGGAGGCCGGCAGCGGCACGGTGGGCACCCGGCTGGAGCTGGAGCACACTGCCCCCACCCCCGTGGGTATGACCGTGACCTGCCACAGCGAGCTGGTGGCCGTGGAGGGCCGCAAGCTGACCTTTAAGGTAGCGCTGGAGGACGAAAAAGGCCCTGTGGGCGGCGGCATCCACGAGCGCTTTGTTATCTACGAGGAAAAATTTGCCGCTAAGGCCGAGGCCAAAAAGGGCTGAGCCTATTTTTCCTCTGTTTCGTCCAGCCGCAGCGGCGGCAGGTCGGCGGCCAGCAGCTGCTGCTCGGCACGCGCCTGCGCCTCCTGCAGCAGCTGCACGGCCTGCACACTGGCGCGGAACAACTCAAAGTACATCGCCTTATAATCCGGCACGGTGCACACCCCCTTTGCGTTTCTGTGGGTAGTCTGCCCCACAGCCCCCGCCCCGATACGCCGGCCGACCCCCGCAGACACTGTATGAGGATCTTATGAAAAACAAAAACTTATCCTGGGCCGGGGCACTGTTCGTCTTTGCCCTGCTGTTGTGGTGCACGGCGGTGACCCCCGGTAAAGTAGCCGACCCCGCCACCTACACCTGCGCGGTGTACAGCACCTTCTTTTCGCTGCTGCCACCGGTCATTGCCATCGTGCTGGCGCTGAACACCAAAGAGGTGTACACCTCGCTGCTGGTGGGCATTGCTTCCGGTGCGCTGCTGTATGCCAACGGCAACCTGGAGCTGGCGCTGAACACCCTGTTCTTCAATGAGGATGGCGGCATGATCTCCAAGCTGTCGGACTCCAGCAACGTGGGCATCCTGGCGTTTCTGGTAATGCTGGGCATCCTGGTGGCGCTGATGAACAAGGCAGGCGGCTCCGCCGCCTTTGGCCGCTGGGCCTCCACCCACATCCACAGCCGGGCAGGCGCACAGTTTGCCACCCTGCTGCTGGGCGTGATGATCTTTGTGGACGACTACTTCAACTGCCTGACCGTTGGCTCGGTGATGCGCCCGGTGACCGACCGGCAGAACGTTTCCCGCGCAAAGCTGGCCTACCTGATCGATTCCACCGCCGCACCCGTCTGCATCATTGCGCCGGTGTCCAGCTGGGCGGCAGCTGTTACCTCCAGCGTACCGGCAGGTTCCGGCATCAACGGGTTCACCATGTTCCTGCGCACCATCCCCTATAACTACTACGCCATCCTGACCATAGTGATGAGCCTGTTCCTCATCTTTACCGGAGCAGAGTTCGGCCCCATGAAGCTGAACGAGGACAACGCCAAAAACGGCGACCTGTTTACCACCGCCGACCGCCCCTACGGCGACGATGTGGACGATGGCACCGATACCAACGGCCATGTGGTGGATCTGATCGCCCCGGTGCTGGTGCTCATTGCCGCCTGCATCTTTGGCATGGTATACACCGGCGGCTTTTTTGAAGGGGTGGATTTCATCACCGCCTTTGCGGACTGCAACGCCTCTGCGGGCCTTGTGCTGGGCAGCAGCATCGCCCTGCTGTTCACCTTTGTGTTCTACCGGGTGCGCGGCGTAATGACCTTCCAGGACTTTGCCGCCTGCATCCCCGAGGGCTTCAAGGCCATGGTCAGCCCCATGCTGATCCTCTCGCTGGCCTGGACACTGTCCGGCATGACCGGCCTGCTGGGCGCAAAGTATTATGTGGCAAACCTGCTGGGCAGCTCCGCCACCGCCCTGCAGTACCTGCTGCCGGTCATCATCTTCCTGGTGGCGGTGTTCCTGGCCTTTGCCACCGGCACCTCCTGGGGCACCTTCTCCATCCTGATCCCCATCGTCTGCCATGCCTTCCCGGAGGGGGAGATGCTGGTGGTGTCCATCGCCGCCTGCCTGTCCGGCGCGGTGTGCGGCGACCATTGCTCTCCCATCTCGGATACCACCATCATGGCCTCGGCGGGTGCCCACTGCAGCCATGTGAACCATGTTTCCACCCAGCTGCCCTACGCCATCGCGGCGGCAGCCTGCGCGGCGGTGTGCTACCTCATCACAGGTCTGGCACAGGCCGTGCTGGGCGCAAACGCCAGCCTGCTCACCTCGCTGGTCCTGCTGGCGGTGGCCATCGCGCTGGAGCTGGCGGTGCTCAGCGTCATCCGCGCCCGCACCCGTAAAAAAACGCCCACGGAAACGGCCTGAAATTTCAGCTTTGCAGCAGGGCAGTTTCGTGGTATACTGAACGTATATACAGAAAATTGAACCTTTGGAGGCGCACGACCATGCTGGAAGAGGCTTTTCAGGATGTCTACACCAAATTCAAGCTGCATTTTTATCAGAACGTGTTCCAGCGTTTTGCCACGCGGGAAGCTACCCTGACCACGGTGGAGTCCTTTTGCATGGAGGGCATCATGGCCATGGGTGAGCCGACCATCGCAGAGTTTTCCCGCATGATGCAGATCTCCACCCCCAACGCGGCGTATAAGATCGGCAGTCTGGTCAAAAAGGGCTATGTGGAAAAGATCCAGTCCACCACCGACCGGCGGGAGTACCATCTGCGCCCCACCCAGAAGTATATCGATTACTATAACATCAGCTACGCCTACCTGCACACCGTAGTGGAGCGTGCCCGGCAGCGCTTTACCCCCGAGGACTGCGCCAAGCTGGAGCAGATGCTCACCATCGTGAGCACCGAGCTGATGCCGGAACTGGATATGCTGAAAAAGGGCAGGGAATAAGAACGATAAAAAGGCTGCTGCACAGAGTTTTTCCGTGCAGCAGCCTTTTTGCGTAGGACGATTTCCAGATAATATCCCGCTCTTGATGCGCAAAGCGAACGCGGCGCGCGTTCCCCACTGTTACAGCACCATAAACAGCGTGCCCGCCGTGATAAGGGCGCAGCCGATCAGGCTTTTGGCGGTAAACGGCTCGTGCAATACCACAAAGGCCAGCGCGAGGGTGATGACCACGCTGAGCTTATCGATGGGCACCACCTTTGAGGCTGCACCGATCTGCAGCGCGTGGTAGTAGCACAGCCAGCTTGCGCCCGTGGCAAGGCCGGACAAAACCAGAAACAGCCAGCTGCGGCGGGAGATATCCGCCATGCCGGCCTGGGTGCCGGTGAGAAAGACCATGCCCCAGCTCATCAGCAGCACCACCGCTGTGCGGATAGCCGTAGCCAGGGTGGAGTTGACCCCCTCGATGCCGATCTTGGCCAGGATGGATGTAAGGGCCGCGAACACCGCCGACCCCAGCGCGTAAACGAACCACATGCTATCTGCCTCCTTTTGCCCCAGTATACGCCTTTGCCCGGCAGAATACAAGCCGCCCGGGAGCAGGCTTTTGGTCCTCTTACTTTTTCGGGAACACAAAGGGGTCGCGGAGATACACTGCCACAAGATACGCCGCCATGACGCACCAGATCAGGGGTTCGCACAGGATGACGGCCTGGTAGGCGTAGCGGGGGATGAACACCAGCACAAAAACCACCTTGCCCACCAGCTCGATGACGCTGGAAAACAGCGGCAGCACCTTCTGCCCCAGGCTCTGCAGCGCGTACCGGGTGCACAGCAGCACCCCCAGCACCGCGTAGAAGGGGGCGTTCCACAGCAGGTACCTGGCTCCGTTTTCCAGCACGATGGGCGAGGCAGAGCCGGAGACCAGCTGCACCATATCCCGGGCAAAAAGCTGCATCAGCACCACGGTCGCAGCCATTACGGCCACTGAATACAGATACATGGTGCGCATGCCTTTGCGCACCCGCTCCGGCTGCCCGGCACCCCGGTTCTGGGATACAAAGGTGGAACCGGCATTTGCCATGGAGATCAGCGGCATATCGGTAAAGGCGAACAGCTTACGGGCAGCGGTGTGCCCGGCAATGGTCAGGGTGCCCAGCCCGTTGATGCCGTACTGCAGCACCACCGACCCGGCGGATACGATGCTGCTCATCAGCCCCATGGAGATGCTCTGGCTGAACAGCTCCCAGTACAGGTGGCTGCCCACCGCCCAGTGCCTGCGGGCAGGCAGCAGCAGCTGTACCCGGCGCAGCACATACAAAACGCACAGCACCACCGAGATGCCCTGGGCGATCACGGTAGCCACCGCCGCGCCCTGCACCCCCATGCCCAGCCCGGCGATGAACCACAGGTCCAGCATCACGTTCAGCCCCGAGCTGATGAGCAGGAACACCAGCGGCATCACGCTGTTGCCGATGGCACGCAGCAGCCCGGCGCACAGGTTATACAAAAACATCACCAGCACGCCCAGGTCGATCACAATGATGTAGCGGTAGGCATCTTCCAGGATCTCCGCCGGGGTATCCAGCAGCTGCAGCAGGGGCCGCAGGCCCAAAAAGCCCGCCGCAGTGATAACAAGGCTTGCCCCCAGGCCGATGACCAGCGATCCGGCCACCGTCCTTTTGAGCAGGTCCTCGTCCTGCGCCCCGTAGGAGCGCGCTGCCACGATGGCAAGCCCATTGCCGATGCCGATGCCAAAGCCCACCAACAGCTCGTAGATGGAGCCGCAGGCGCCAATGGCGGCCAGTGCGTTATCGCCCAGCACGTTGCCCACGATCATGATATCCACCGTGTTGTACAGCTGCTGAAACAGGTTAGACACCAGGATGGGCAGCATAAACAGCACCAGGTTCCGGAAGATCGGCCCGTGCAGAAGGTCTGCATTCTGGTTAAAGAAGTTCTTTTTCAGGGGTCGCGTCTGGGTCATAAGATTCCTTCCTTTGCGCAAAAAGGAGGCCGTTGCACAAAAATTGTGCAGTGGCCTCTTTTGCGGTAAAACGATTTTGAACAGCCGCCGCTTTGCGTTGGCCGGATACCGCGTAAAGTTTACCCCCTCAGTCGCTGCGCGACAGCTCCCCCAAGGGGGCGCCTTTTGGCAAAACCGGAAGCCTTGCGCTGGCCGCCGGGGGTCTGTGCGGCTTTTTACAGCGCCTGCTGCGCAAACCCGCTGCCGGTAAGCACCGTCACGGCGGTAAAACCGGCGGCGCGGAGGGCGGCGGCGGCTTCGTCAAAGCCGAAGGTCAGGCTTGCGATATCGTGGGCATCGGCGGTGATGATGGCTCTGCCGCCCATCTTCTGCCATTCGCCCAGCAGCCAGGCACCGGGATAAAAGTCCTTGCGGTAGCCGCGGTACACGCCGCCGGTGTTCACTTCCAGCAGGCAGTCGTTCTCCCGGGCAGCCTGCAGCGCTTTCAGCGCGGCAGCTTTATAGCGGGGCGCATTCTCATCAAAAAACTCGCCGTTGGCATTCAGCTTCTTGATCAGGTCGATGTGGGCCAGGATATCCGGTTTCAGGGCGGCGACCTTTTCCACCTCGGCAAAATAAGCCTCTACCGCCGCCAGCGGGTCGGCATCAAAATCATCATTGATGCAGTCCCACAGATCCTGGGGGCGGAAATCGACCTCGTAATATTTCCCGGTATTTTTGCCGTACAGATGGTGTGCGCTGCCGATCCAGTAATCATAGCCGGTGCGCGCACCCTCGCTGAGGATGTCCCACTCGATGCCGCACAGGATATCCACCTTGCCCCGGTACTCGGCTTTCAGCTTTGCGATGGTGGCCTTGTACTGGGCGGTGCGGCTGGGGCTCATGCAGTATTCACGGTCGGGCTTTGTGTAGCTGTGGCCGCTGAACCCCAGGGTAGTCAGCCCCTGCGCACAGGCGGCGCTGGCCATCTCCTGCAGGGTGTTCCGGCCATCACACAGCGTGGAGTGGCAATGGACGCTGGACTTTTTGTACTCTGCCATAGGCTTTTCTCACTGCATCCTTTCCTGCTTGACCTTGTGGTCGATCACATGGCGTTTTTCCAGCTCACGGGTCACATCCTCCACCGTGATGCCGGCGCTGACCATCAACACCAGCACATGGTAGGCAAGGTCGCTGATCTCGTAGACAGTTTCCGCCTTATCCTCTTTTTCGCCCGCGATGATGACCTCGGTGCACTCCTCGCCCACCTTTTTCAGGATCTTTTCCTTGCCTTTTTCAAACAGGTAGGTGGTGTAGCTGCCCGCCGTGGGGGTATCCCGGCGGCCCTTGATGAGGTCGTACAGCCCCTGCCAGCTGAACTGTTTCAGCTCCGGGGAGACATACACTTCGTTGAAAAAGCAGCTCTCCGCCCCGGTGTGGCAGGCGGGGCCGGCTTTGACCACCTCCACCACCAGCGCATCGGCATCGCAGTCCGCCGTAATGGAGACCACCCGCTGCACGTTGCCGCTGGTTTCGCCCTTGCGCCAGATCTCGCGGCGGCTGCGGCTCCAGAACACGGTGCGTCCCTCGGCGATGGTCAGCGCCAGGGTCTCGGCGTTCATGTAGGCCAGGGTGAGCACCTGCTTGGTGTAGTGGTCCTGCACGATGGCAGGGATCAGGCCGTTTTCATCAAATCTCAGTTCCATAAAGGTTCTCCCTCCCCGGATGGGTATAGTATATAGTATCGTATTCAAGACAAAAATGCAAGGGTCTGCCGTCGATTTTCACTGAAATCAACTTTTGCAGTCTGACCCGGAGCAAAAGCCTTCACCCCTTGGGGGGAAGGTGGCGCGCAGCGCCGGATGAGGGGTATTTAAGGTAAACTGCTGCTGTCCTGCGCCCTCATCAGTCACCTGCGGTGACAGCTTCCCCCGACCGGGGGAAGCCTTTAGGCGGAAAATGGATTTCCGTGGTCGATTTTCACAGCCGCATCTCCACACCGGCGGCGTTCAGATATTCTTTCAGCTCCCGGATGGTGAGCAGCTTCTGGTGGAAGATGCCCGCAGCCAGCCCCGCATCGATGCCACTGTGGCGGAACAGCTCCAGGAAATCCTCCTTTTTGCCCGCGCCGCCGCTGGCGATGATGGGGATGTTTACCCGGGCCGCCACGGCATCCAGCAGCTCCAGGTCAAAGCCATTGCGCACACCGTCGGTGTCGATGCTGTTCAGGCACACCTCACCTGCGCCGTGCGCCGCGCACCAGCTGATCCACTCCAGCGCATCCCGGCCGGTATCCTCGCGCCCGCCCTTGGCAAATACCCGGAACTGGCCGTTTACCCGCTTTACGTCGGCAGAAAGCACCACGCACTGGTCGCCGTAGCGCTGGGCGGCGGCGGGGATGAGCATCGGATCTTTCAGTGCGCCGGAGTTTACGCTGACCTTATCTGCGCCGCACTTGAGCACCCGGTCAAAATCCTCCAGCGTGTTGATGCCGCCGCCCACGGTCAGCGGGATAAAGATCTGGCTGGCCACCCGGGTAAGGATATCGGTAAAAAGGGCACGGCCCTCAAAGCTGGCGGTGATATCGTAGAACACCAGTTCGTCCGCCCCGGCAGCGTTGTAGCACTGCGCCATCTCCACCGGGTCGGCCACATCCCGGATGCCCGCAAAGTTGGTGCCCTTGACCACCCGGCCATTGCGTACGTCCAGGCAGGGGATGATGCGTTTGGTTATCATAAAAACCCCTCTTTCTCAGTCCTGCACCAGCTTTACGCAGCGGGCAAGATCCAGCGCGCCGGTGTACAGGCTTTTGCCCAGGATGGCGGCCGCCGTGCCCATCCGGCGCAGTTCCAGCAGCTCGGCCTCGGAGGAGATGCCGCCGCTGGCCGTAAAGGCCACCCCGGGCACCTGAGCTGCCAGCTGGCGGTACAGCGCAAGGTTTGTGCCCTGCATGGCACCATCGCAGGCGATGTCGGTATAAATGATGGCGGTGCAGCCGGCATCGGCAAGCCGCTTGCAAAAGGCCACGCCCGGCTCGGCGCTGATATCCTTCCACCCGTGGATGGCCACATAGCCGTCCTTTGCATCCACGCCCACGGCGATCTTATCGCCGTATTTCTGCAGCATCCGGGCGGTAAAGGCAAAATCCGTTACCGCCACGCTGCCCAGGATGCAGCGCCCCACCCCGAGGGAGAGGTATTTTTCGATGCGCTCCTCGGTACGGATGCCGCCGCCTACCTCGATGTATAAGCCGCCCTGTTCTGCCAGCGCGGCAATGGTGTCGTAGTTGGAAAGGGTGCCGTCCCTGGCACCGTCCAGATCTACAACGTGGAGATTTTTTGCCCCGGCAGCAACAAAACTGCGTGCCTGGGCGCAGGGGTCCTGCCCGTAAACGGTCATGCGGTCGTAATCGCCCTGGGTCAGGCGCACCACCTGCCCGCCGCGCAGGTCAATGGCTGGAAATAGCTGCATAGTCGTTTCTCCTTTGTGCTCTGCCTGCAGTGCGGTTGCATCCGCTTTTGGGGAACCGCAGGCTGCGCCTGATACGGATGCCGCCTTATAGTTCCGCAAACGCCCTTAGGATCCGCAGGCCGGTATCGCCGCTTTTTTCCGGGTGGAACTGGGTGCCGTACACCCGCCCCGCCCGCACGGCACCGGTGACCGGGATGGAATACTCGCTGACGGCCAGCGTACTGTCGGCGCAATTTTTGCCGTAGTAGCTGTGGACGTAGTACACATACTCGCCCTCCCGGATGTATCGGAACAGCGGGTCGTCCTTTACGATGTGCAGGGCATTCCAGCCCATCTGGGGCACTTTCAGGCTTTTATCCGCAAGGTCGGGGCCAAGCGGGCAGACCTGCCCCGGGATGAAGCCCAGCCCCGCGTGCTCTCCGTATTCATAGCTTTTTTCAAACAGCAGCTGCATCCCCAGGCAGATGCCCAGCAGCGGCTTGTGCCCGGCCTGTTCCCGGAGCACCGGCACAAGGCCGGTGGCGTTGAGCTTTGCCATGGCATCCCCAAAGGCGCCTACGCCGGGCAGGATGAGCCGGTCGGCGGCGCGGATAACATCGGCATCGGCGGTGACCACCGCCTGCAGCCCCAGATGCTGCAAACTGGAACGCAGGCTGAACAGGTTGCCCACGCCGTAATCAATGATCGCGATCATACCAGCAGTCCTTTCGTGGAGGGGATCTCGTCCCGGTGTGCCGCATCGATGCGCACCGCCGTGCCCAGTGCGTGGCCCGCGCCCTTGAAGCAGGCTTCCAGGATGTGGTGGGTGTTCTCGCCCGCAAACTGCACAAAGTGGACGGTAGCAGGCACGCTGCGGGCAAAGCCGTACCAGAACTCCTTGGCGCACTCCACATCAAAATCGCCCACCTTTTCGGTCTGGCAGCGGATATCCCAGTTCAGGGTGCAGCGGCCGGACAGATCCACCGCGCAGAGGATGAGCGCTTCGTCCATGGGCAGATAAAAGCTGCCGTAGCGGCAGATGCCGCGCATCTCACCCAGTGCCCGGGCAAAGGCCTGCCCGAGCGCGATGCCCACATCCTCGGTGGTGTGGTGGTAGTCCACCTGCACATCACCGTGGCAGGTGAGCACCAGGTCGAACCGGCCATGCCGGGCAAACAGCTCCAGCATGTGGTTCAGAAACCCGCACCCGGTGTCGATCTCGTAGCGGCCGGTGCCATCCAGATCCAGCGTAAGCTCGATCTGGGTCTCATTGGTGCTGCGCTCCAGCGTTACCATACGGTCTGCCATCGTTACACCTCCAGTATCTTATCCACGGCATCCAGCAGCACCTGCATCTGCTCCGGTGTGCCGATGGTGATGCGCAGCCAGTTTTTGATGCGGGGTGCATCAAAATGCCGCACAAGAACGCCGTTTTTCTTCAACTCTCTGTAAAGTTCGCCGCCATCTTTCCGCTCTGTGCTGGCAAACACGAAGTTTGCCCGGCTGTCCAGCACCGTAAAGCCCCGGGCTTCCAGCTGCTGCTTTGTCCAGCTGCGGGTATCCATAATGGCGGTGCGGGTCTTATCAAAGTAGGCGGTATCCTCCAGCGCAGCCTGCCCGGCTTTCAGGGTAAGGCGATTGATATTGTAGGGATTCAGGCTGAATTTGACCCGGTTCAGGTCTGCGATCAGCGCCGCATTGCCCATGGCAAGGCCCAGCCTGGCCCCCGCCAGCTGGCGGGATTTGGAAAAGGTCTGCACCACCAGCAGGTTGTCGTATTGGTCGATCAGGGGCACACAGCTCTCGCCGCCAAAATCCACATAGGCCTCATCCACGATGACCACGCTATCCGGGTTAGCCTGCAGGATGCCCTCGATGGCGCTGCGGGGCAGGCACAGGCCGGTGGGGGCGTTGGGGTTTGCGATCACGATGGTTTCGTGCAGGCCGTAGTAATCCGTGGGGTCCAGGGTGAAATCCGCTTTCAGCGGGATGATGTGGCTGGGGATGTGCAGCAGGCTGCACCACACGCCATAGCAGCCGTAGGTGATATCTGCATAGGCCAGGGGGTGTGTTTCGTCACAGAAGGCCCGCAGCGCAAAAAACAGGTTCTCATCGCTGCCGTTGCCGGGCATGATCTGCGCAGGCTGCAGGCCAAAGTGGGCCGCTGCGGTGCGCAGCAGCTGGCTGCAGGCGGGGTCGGAGTAAAGGCGCAGCTTTTCCACCTCGGCCTCGCTCACGGCAGCGACCACGCGAGGGCTGGGCAGGTAGGGGCTTTCGTTGGTGTTCAGCTTGATGTACTGCTGGTCCTGCGGCTGTTCGCCCGGTGTATAGGGGGTAACCGCGGACAGCGTGGGCGAAAGAAAACGGCTCATAATGGTTTCCTCTTACTTCTCATACCGGATGGTCACGCTGCGGGCGTGGGCGTGCAGGCCCTCGCGCTCGGCAAAATCGGCAATGCGGGGTGCCACGGCCTCCAGCGCATCCCGGGTGTAGTAGATAAAGCTGGACTTCTTGACAAAGTCGTCCACCCCAAGCGGGCTGGAAAAACGGGCTGTGCCGCTGGTGGGCAGGGTGTGGTTGGGGCCGGCAAAGTAATCGCCCAGCGCCTCCGGCACATTGCGGCCCAGGAAGATGCTGCCCGCGTTGCGGATCTCGTTCAGCACCCCAAAGGGGTCCTCCACGCAGACCTCCAGATGCTCCGGCGCGATGATGTTGCAGGCCTCGATGGCCTTGTGCAGGTCGGCGCAGAGGATGATCTTGCCATTGTCGTCCACGCTGGCGCGGGCAATGGCGGCGCGGGGCAGCTGCGGGATCTGTACCTCCAGCTCCGCCTGCACGGCTTTGGCAAGGGCGGCGCTGTCGGTAACAAGCACAGGGCTGGCCAGCTTATCGTGCTCGGCCTGGCTCAGCAGGTCTGCTGCCACCCAGGCGGGGTCGCAGCTGCCATCCGCCAGCACCAGGATCTCGCTGGGGCCTGCGATCATATCGATGCCCACCTTGCCGAACACCTTGCGCTTTGCGGTGGCTACGTAGATATTGCCCGGGCCTACGATCTTATCCACCGCCGGGATGCTCTGGGTGCCGTAGGCCAGCGCCGCTACAGCCTGTGCGCCGCCGGTCTTGAAGATCTTTGTCACACCGGCGGTGGCTGCAGCAGCCAGGATGACCGGGTCCACCTTGCCGTCCTTGCCGGCGGGGGTGGTCATAACGATCTCGGACACACCGGCCACCTTGGCGGGGATCACATCCATGAGCACGGTGGAGGGGTAGGCCGCCGTACCGCCGGGCACGTACACACCGGCCTTTTCAATGGGGGTATATTTCTGCCCCAGTACGATGCCAGGGCGGTCGTTCATCACAAAGTTTTTGTGCACCTGCTGGCGGTGGAACTGCTCGATGTTCTCCGCCGCCTGCCGCAGGGTCTCGAGGAAATAGGGATCCATCCCGGCAAAGGCGGCATCGATCTCGGCCTTTGTCACCTGCAGCTCGTCGATCTGCGCCCCGTCAAACCGCAGGGCGTAGTCTTTCAGGGCGGCATCGCCCCGGGCGCGGACATCCGCAATGATGGCGTCCACCACATCCTCCACGTTTTTTTCGGCGCGGATATCCCGGTTCAGGATCTGTTCCGGTTTCAGGTCGTCAAAATCGTACAGTCTGATCATTTTGCTTCCTCCTGTGTGTGCAGGGTGTCCCGCAGCTTTTCCAGCATGGTGTCCATCTGCTGATGCTTGAACTGATAGCTGGCCTTATTGGCGATGAACCGCGCCGAGATGGGCATGAACTCGGTGACCACTTTCAGGCCGTTCTCCTTTAGGGTGGTGCCGGTCTCCACGATGTCCACGATGACATCCGACAGCCCCAGGATGGGGGCCAGCTCGATGGAGCCGTTCAGCTTGATGATATCGATATCCCGCCCCATGGAGGCGTAATAGCGCTTTGCAATGTTTACGAACTTGGTGGCCACCCGCACCGGGCGGCTGGGGTCGTCCCGGTAGTCCGCCGGGGCCGCCACGCACATCCGGCAGCGGCCAAGGCCGGTATCCAGCAGCTCGTACACATCTGCAGCGGCCTCGGTAAGGATATCCTTGCCCACGATGCCCACATCGGCGGCACCGTGCTCCACATAGATGGCCACATCGCTGGGCTTGACCAGGAAATACCGGATGCCCGCCGCCGGGTTTTCCACCACCAGCTTGCGGGTGGCGTTGTAATCCTCCGGGCAGCCGTAGCCGATGCCCGCCAGCAGGGCGTACACCTTATCGCCCAGCCGCCCCTTGGGCAGCGCCACGTTCAGCATCACACGGTCGGCATCCTGCTGCACCGGCGCGGGGGCGCTCAGGCGGTCCAGCTCGTCCAGATACACCGCAAAGCCGATGGCACCGGCCCCGGGGGTGAACTTCTGCATCAGCAGGTCGTACCGCCCGCCCTTGAGCAGGGGGCGCGGCAGCGCTTTGAGATAGCCCTGGAACACAAGGCCGTTGTAATATTCCATCTCACCCGCCAGGGTCAGGTCCAGCCGGATGCTGCCGCCTGCACGCCCCAGCGAGGGGGCCAGGGCAGTAAGCTCTGCCACGGCAGCCGTCATGGCCGCATTGCGGCAGAGCGCCGCCGCTTTGGACAGGGTGACCGCGTAACTGCCGGACAGCTCCAGCACCCCGCACAGGGTATCTGCCGCCGCAGCGGAAAGCCCTGCCGCAAGGGCCGCGGCCCGCAGCTCGTGGGCATTTTTCTGCCGCAGTTTTTCCAAAAGCTGCGCCCGGGCCGGCTCCGGCACCGCCAGCGCATCGAACAGGCCAAACAGGTAGCCCATGTGGCTTACCTCCAGCACCCACTCGGTGCCCAGCACCGCCAGCGACTGTGCCGCCAGGCAGACCGCCTGCTGCACCGCGTCCTCCCCCACGGCGCCCAGCATCTCCAGCCCCATCTGAGAGATCTCTTTAAAGGTGTGGCTCTCGGCAGAGGGGCGGTAGACGTTTTCGTGGTAGTAGTAGCGCAGCGTTTCGCCCGGGGCGGGCTGCGCCGTTTTGGCGATGGACAACGTCACATCCGGCTTGAGCGCCAGCAGGCGGCCGTCCAGGTCGGTAAAGGTGATGACCTGCTCGGACGACAGAAAGCTGCGGTTTTCCTGATACAGGCCATACTCCTCAAACCGCCCCATGTGGTACTTGCGGCAGCCTGCCGCCTCGTACAGGCTGCGCAGCGCAAAGGAGGCGCGCTCCTTAGGCTGCAGGTGCTCCAGACTAAATTCCATCTCGATCCCCCTGTTTCCTTTCCCTTGTTTCTTTCCCTGCACCGGCACATTCCGGTGCCTCTATACACAAAACACCTCCGGCGCGGCATCCTCCGCGCCCATAGCAGGAAGGCTTCTGTTGTTATTTTACTTTATCTTGGTAAAGTTGTAAAGTGTGAAAGTGACCGTGTTTTCCGCTTCTATCCTACAATTTTTCGGTGCGTTTGTACAGGAATGCGAAAATCTTTCACCCCACCGGCCCATCAGGTGATGCAGGGCACAAACAAAGGGTACAGACAACCACGGATTGGTGTCTGTACCCTAAGTAATATGAGTTAAGATGCCGAGATCATAAGAGCGATATAGTTCTCGTCAATACGATAGGTGCCTACCGTATATAGAATCGATTCATGATGCTCGTCGTAATAATGATTAAACGTCTCATTATCATTTGGATTGGAGTCTGTTGTTACTCCAATCATATTCAAACCCAACGGTGCCCAGAAATGGAAAAAATCATCAGGACTCCTACTACCAGTACTTTTAGGCTTATCATTTACAGGCTGATTAATAATGGTTACAAAATAGAGGTTGTACTTCTCGCCATATTCCGATACAGCCCTTTTCGCTGCATCCAAAACATCACCATCGACAACAGGCTCTCCATTATTTACAGTCTTACGCCATACAAGTCCACACTCTTTTGCCATTTTATCATATTCTTCAGAAGCAATTACAGTAACCGACTGCCAATGTTTATTAGCCCACGTATCACCAAGAGTAAGGTTCTCAGACCTCATTTCATTACCAAATGCCCAGTGAGGTATTACTGTCTCCAGTATTCTAGCCCAAGCTTTTGTTAAATTACTTGGGTTTCCATCCGTTACAGAACTTGCCTGATTCCAGATACCCGATGCGATAAGACTTCCCACCTCATAACCACTGTCATCGGAGCTTCCTAAAAGCCCATTGAAATTACCACCAGTGCTGCCACTACTAGATCCACTTCCACCAAGGGTGTTGTTGATATAGTAGTAATAGTAGTACTGATTACAGCCGGTCAGGGTTGTCATCAGCATAACGCCCAAAAGGAGCGTCGCAATCATTCGTGTAAACCGTTTCATAGTAATTCTCCTTTTTCGCTTTTCTGATAGGTGAATATTCGGGCCAAAGATAAAGTGTTCTTCCTCCTTATTCATCAGTATAATATAGCAGCATCTCACAAGTCAAGAACTTAGCGTAACATTAAAACAGCATTTCTGCGATATGCAATTCAACGATGTTTCAAAAGATAAATTGCTGTACCCCCTTCCGTCTGCGCACTGCGTTCGCAGCCAGCTCCCTCGGGGAGGGAGCCTTTGGCAGTACGGGCAAGTTTCCGGTTCTGCCATAAGCCGCCCCCTTGGGGGAGGTGGCATCGCGCAGCGATGACGGAGGGGGTAACCCCCTGGGAGATCCGTCTGCACAGCAGGCCGGAGGGGGTAAAGATAAAAAAGGGGCAGCTGCACGAAATTTTGTGCAGCTGCCCCTTTGCGTTGCGGGGGATCCTGTTTTTATCCCAGCAGTTCCAGCACACCGGCCTTCGGGCGGGCACCCACGGCCTGGCGCACCAGCTGGCCCTGCTCGAACACCAGCAGGGTGGGGATGCTCATTACGCCGAACTGTGCAGCCAGGTCCGGCTGCTCGTCCACGTTCACCTTGCCCACCTTGACATCGGTGCGCTCCTCGGCCACCTCGTCCACAACGGGGCTGAGCATGCGGCAGGGGCCGCACCAGCTGGCCCAGAAGTCCAGCAGGACCGGTTTTTCGCTGTGAAGCACTTCCTGTGCAAAATTTTCCTTTGTAATGGTGATAACTGCCATATCGTTTCCCTCCTGAATAGGTGCTGTATTTTATTGACGCTATCAGTATACCCAAACTACGGCCGCTTTTCCGTGACCGGGTCACGCAACGCAAAAAGGACTGCCGCACAAACGCCGTGCAGCAGTCCCTGTTTCCTATTCCGGATGGAATTTTTATTTGCCCAGCATCTCGTGGGCGGTCTTGCAGATGGTGGCAGCATCCAGGCCGTACTTTTTCAGCAGGTCCCATGCAGGGCCGGAGCAGCCGAACACATCCTGCACGCCTACACGGCGCACGGGGGTAGGCTGCTTCTCGCTCAGGACGGCGCACACGGCCTCGCCCAGGCCGCCGATGACGTTGTGCTCCTCGGCGGTGATGACCTTGCCGCACTCCTTTGCAGCCTTGACGACGATCTCCTCGTCCAGCGGCTTAATGGTGTGGATGTTGATCACGCGGGCGTGGATGCCCTCGGCGGCCAGCTGCTCGGCGGCGATGCGGGCCTCGTTGACCATCAGGCCGGTGGCGATGATGGCAATATCGCTGCCTTCGGTGATCTGCTCGCCCTTGCCCAGCTCAAAGTGGTAGGTGGCCTCATCGTGGAACACCGGCACAGCCAGCCGGCCGAAGCGCAGGTAAACGGGGCCGTTCAGCGCGTAGGCGGCGCGCACAGCGGCGCGGGCCTCGATATCATCGGCAGGGCAGATGACCGTCATGCCGGGGATGCTGCGCATGAGGGCAAAGTCCTCGCAGCACTGGTGGGAGGCACCGTCCTCGCCCACGGAGATGCCGCCGTGGGAAGCGCCGATCTTCACATTCAGGCGGGGGTAGCCCACAGAGTTGCGCACCTGCTCAAAGGCGCGGCCTGCTGCGAACATGGCAAAGCTGGAAACAAAGGGCACATATCCCATGGCTGCCAGACCTGCTGCCACGCCGACCATGTTGCCCTCGGCGATGCCGCAGTCAAAGTGACGGTCCGGGTATGCCTTCTGGAACATGCCGGTCTTGGTAGCAGCGGCCAGGTCTGCGTCCAGCACCACCAGGTCATCGTGGCCTTCTGCAGCCAGCTCTTTCAGGGTGTTGCCGTAGCTGTCGCGGGTCGCGATCTTTTTCACATCTGCCATCTCAGTTCTCCTCCTGTTCCAGCGCGGCATAGGCTGCGTTCAGCTCGTCCATGGCGAGCTGATACTCTTCATCGTTGGGGCCTTTGCCGTGCCATGCAACGGAATTGGTCATATAGGAAACGCCCTTGCCCTTGGTGGTATCCAGGATGATGCAGGTGGGCTTTTCGGTTTCTGCGTGGAACGCCTGCAGGGCCTTTTCGATCTGGTCAAAATCGTGGCCGTTGATGGTGACCACATTGAAGTTGAAGGCGCGGAGCTTATCTTCCAGCGGGGCGCTGTTCATGACCGTTTCGGTGGTGCCATCGATCTGCAGATGGTTGCGGTCCAGCATCACGCACAGGTTGGACAGGCCGTAGTGGGCCGCAAACATAAAGGCTTCCCAGCACTCGCCCTCTTCCACCTCGCCATCGCCCAGGATGGTAAAAACATTCACGGCGGAGCCGGCGTGCTTTGCACCCAGTGCCATGCCGCAGGCGGCGGATACGCCCTGGCCCAGGCTGCCGGTGGACATATCCACGCCCGGGGTGCCGTTCATGTTGGGGTGGCCCTGCAGGCGGCTGCCGATCTTGCGCAGGGTCTTGAGCTCTTCCACAGGGAAGAAGCCGCGCTCCGCCAGTGCGGCGTACAGTGCCGGGGCGGCATGTCCCTTGGAAAGCACCAGGCGGTCACGGTCGGCCATTTTGGGGTCGGCAGGGTCCACCTTCATCTCCTTAAAATACAGGTAAGCCAGCACCTCTGCGATGCTCAGGCTGCCGCCCGGATGGCCACAGCCTGCACTGTGGGTCCCCTCGATCACGCCCATGCGGATGTGGCAGGCGTGCTTTGCCAGGGTAAGTTTTTCTGCATTTGTCATGATGTTATGGTCCTCCCGTATGAACCTCTGAATCATGCGTTCAAAAAAGCCTCTCGTCAGCGCCGGGCAGCAAAACTGCCGCAGCGCGCTTTTCTTCAAGTTTATATTATCTATTCTATGCAAAAAGGTCAAGCGTCTTACAGCAAAATGTACAGCCCCGGGGAAATTTTTTGGCAGGAAAGCCGTTTTTTGTCTATTTTGCAGACATGCTGCGCCGCTTGACAGCGGCGGGAGCAGTCTGTTATAATTTTGACTATGTCCGGCAGGAAGCCGGATGGCGCGGGCTGCAGCCCGCCGGTTTTGCACAGCGGGCAGCGGCCCGCACCATTTTGCAACAAAACAGACACCACGAAGGGGTCTGTCTCCGGCACAGGATGCCAGAGGCAGGCCCCTTTTTTGCGTGGCTGTAAAAGGAGGAACTTTTTTATGAAAACCAAGACCGCTTCCCCCGCACGGCAGCTCGTGCTGGCCGCTCTGTTTTTAGCGCTGGCCTTTGTACTGCCCATGCTCACCGGCCAGGTGCCGCAGGTGGGCAATATGCTGTGCCCGATGCACTTTCCGGTGCTGCTGTGCGGCTTTATGCTGGGCGGCCCCTGGGGCCTTGCCGTGGGCTTTGCCGCCCCGCTGCTGCGCTCGGTGCTGTTCGGGATGCCGCCGATGTTCCCGGTCGCCATCGCCATGGCCTTTGAGCTGGCTGCCTACGGGCTGGTATCCGGTGTGCTGTGGCGCAAGGCAGCCCACACCCTGCCCATGCTGTACGCCGTGCTGCTGACCGCCATGGTGTCCGGGCGCCTTGTGTGGGGCATCGTGCGGTTTGTGCTGGCGGGCCTTGTGGGCGGCAGCTTTCCTTTCAGCGCGTTTTTGTCCGGTGCGCTGTTCACTGCCGTGCCGGGCATCGCAGCGCAGCTGGTGCTCATCCCGCTGCTGCTCACCGCTTTGCAGAAAGCGGGCCTTGCGGACTGATGCCCCGCGCCGCTTTTGTGCAAAAGGGCGATACATTGCCTCGATTTTAAGGCACTTTTTCCAAAAGGTACGGAAAACCGGAAAAATTGTGCCGTTTTATGGCTTTCTGGCGGCAAATGTGATAAACTGGAACCAGATACGGGCGCGTGCGGTTGTGCACCGCCCACAAAACATAAATAGAATGAGAGGTCGTTTATTGTGAAGATCATTCGTGCAAAGGATTACGCAGATATGTCCCGCAAGGCTGCGAACATTATTTCCGCACAGGTCATCCTCAAACCTGACTGTGTGCTGGGCCTGGCTACCGGCGGCACCCCCGTGGGTGCTTACGAAAAGCTGGTGGAGTGGTACAACAAGGGCGATATTGACTTTTCTGAGGTCACTACCGTCAATCTGGACGAGTACCGCGGCCTGCCCAAGGAGCATCCGGAAAGCTACTGGAGCTTTATGCACCGCAATCTGTTCGACCATGTGAACATCGACCCCGCCCACATCAACCTGCCGGACGGCACCAACCTGGATGCAGAGGCCGAGTGCAAGCGCTACGATGCGGTCATCCGCAGCGTGGGCGGCGTGGATCTGCAGCTGCTGGGCATCGGCCACGATGGCCACATCGGCTTCAACGAGCCGAGCAACGCCTTTGACCTGGGCACCCACTGCGTGGACCTGACCCAGGAGACCATCGAGGCCAACAAGCGCTTCTTTGACGGCAATGTGGACCTGGTGCCCAAGCAGGCCTACACTATGGGCATCCGCACCATCATGCAGGCACGCAAGGTGCTGCTGGTGGTCAATGGCGCTGCCAAGGCCGAGATCGTTAAAAAGGCCTTCTTTGGCCCCGTCACCCCGGAGGTGCCCGCAAGCATCCTGCAGATGCATCCGGACTTCGTCCTGGTGGGCGATGAGGAAGCACTGAGCCTGATCTGATCTTCCGGCAAAAGCATGAGCTGAACTTCGGGGCACCGGAGCGCCTGCAGGCGCTCCGGTGCCCCTTTTTGCGGGGAAGCGACTGAGAACTTACCCCTTCCGTCATCGCCTGCGGCGGTGCCACCTTCCCCAAGGGGACGGCTTTTGTGGTAACGGCAAACCTTGCGGCACTGCCCAAAGGCGCCCCCTTGGGGAAGCTGCCGAACGCAGTGAGGCTGAAGGGGTAATTTTACTGCCGTTCTCTTTACAATCCGCCCAAAAAGCGGTATTCTTTTTGCAGAACAAACACATTTCCCGGGAGGAGACCATGGATATCCGCCAGCTGCACTACTTTTTGACCCTGTGCGAAGAAATGAATTATACCCGCGCTGCGCAGCGGCTGTTCCTGTCGCGGCAGGCCCTGCGCCAGAGCATCTCCGCGCTTGAGGCCGAGATGTGCGGGCCGCTGTTCCTCAGCGCCCACCACAAGCTGGCCCTTACCGACCGCGGCATCAGCCTGCAGCGCCATGCCGCCCCGGTGGTGGAACAGTTCCAGCAGATGCAGGCCGCGCTGCGGGCAGAGATCCAGTCTGCCCAGCCGGTGCGCATCGGCATCAGCGTTTCGCTGGTGCCGGATTACCTGCCCGGGCTGGAGATGCAGCTGGACAAGTTCCGCCAGCAGTACCCGCATGTAGAGATGCGGTTCCGCCTGCTGGACAACGATGCCGTGGCCGACGGAGTGGAGCAGGGCGAGCTGGATGCCGGCCTTGTTATCGACCTGGGGTGTGCCGCCCCGGTGCTGGCGCGCACCACCCTGCGCGCAGACCCCGCCTGCCTGCTGGTGCCCCGGGGCCACCCGTTCTGGGAAAAAGAGAGCATCCCGCTGGCAGAGCTGCGGGGGCAGCGGGTGCTGCTGCCCAGCCTGCGGCAGGACCTGTTCAGCCCGCTGTGGGCCGCCTGTGCCCGGGCTGGCTTTGCCCCCAACGCCGAGATCGGCCCCAGCTTTTACCAGGCCTATTATCTGGTGCAGGAGCAGCTGTGCACCTGCCTGACCCGCTTTGAGCCGGGTGCCCGGCGGGAGCTGGACCGGGTGCGGGATGTGCTGCTGGAGGACCTGCCGCCGCTGTGCGTTTCGCTGGTGCAGCGCCGGGACACCGGTTCCGCCTATATCGACCTGCTGCGCAGCTACCTGATGGAGGTGCTGGGCGGCACCGCCAGCCTGCCGCCGCGCCGGGGCCGCCCGGCCAAGCCTTTTTACACTGCGCCTGTGCTTTCCAGCGCCGGGGCCAAAGCCGCCCCGGTGCACCCCGCCCCCGGTACCCAGCTGCCCTTTGCGGGCGGCTCCAACTTCCGGGAGCTGGGCGGCTACACCGCCGACGAGGGCAAAACGGTCCGCTGGGGGCAGATCTACCGCGGCATTCCCACCGGCCTGCTGACCAGCGAGGCCGACCGCCCCCGGCTGGACGGGCTGGGGCTGCGGCTGATCCTGGACCTGCGCAGCAGCGCGGAAGCCGCCAAGCTGCCGGATTATGTGCCGGACGGTGCACGGCTGGTACAGATCTGCGGCCTGTGCGATGACGCCGGGCAGGAGATCAGCTTTGCGCCCGGCGAGATCCAGCGGCTGATGGCAAACGCCCCGGCCGATACAAGCATCCCCGAGATGATGTACCGGCGGATGCTCTGCGGCAACAAGGCCTTCAAGGAGCTGTTCCGGGCGCTGGAAGCCGGCGAGACCCCCATCCTGTTCCACTGCTCTGCCGGCAAGGACCGCACCGGCGTGGCCGCCATGCTGATTTTGCTGGCGCTGGGCGCATCGGATGAGACCATCTGCGCCGATTTTGCCCGCACCAACCTCTGCCGCGCCGCAGAGATCGAAAAAGCGCTGGCCGAGCACGCGGCAGAGATCGCCGCCGACCCGGCGCAGAAGCTGCGCTGGCAGACCGCCGCCGGGGTGGACCCGGAAGCCGCGCCCTTTGTGCTGCGCACCATCCGGCAGGCATACGGCAGCACCGAGAGCTATCTGGAAGCCGAGTACGGCCTTACCCCCGCCCGCCTCATGCGGCTGCGGCGGATGTATCTGGAGTAAAACGATTTTGCATGCGCGCCGCGTTGCTTTGCGCATCCATAGCGGAAAAATTATTTATTTCGGGGTCCAGAAACGCCTGCGGGCGTTTCCGGACCCCATTTTCACCGAGAGGGCGAGGACGCCGACCTTGTGCCGCAGCCGACTTGTTTTTGTTTTTCTGCACAAAATGTTATGCGAACAGGCTTTTCCTCTTGACAAGCGGGCAATTGTTTCGTACTATAATTAGTAGTATGGAATCAAAGACGCTGTACGCAGGCTGCTGTGTGACCCCGTGCCCGTTGCAGGCCAAGTATGCCTGTTTGATATAAAATGGAACCGTAAAGAGAAAAGCCGTATGCTTTTGCCCGTGCCGCCGGTTTTGGGCGGTGCGTATGGTTTTGGTGTCACTTTTTGCATTGAAAGCTCTTTCTATATCATTGCCCGTATCCTGCTGCGCAGCGTCTCCTGCTTTAATTTCGCATTAGAACTTAGACAAAGGAGAGTGAACGCAATGACCGCGATCGGAGTGATCGTGGCCTTGATCGTTGCTGTTGTCGGCGTGGCTGCGGGCTATTTTATTGGTTACAATAACCGTAAAAAGTCTGCCGAAGCCCAGATCGGCAGCGCCGAAGCCGAGGCTACCCGCCTGGTGAACGAGGCGATCAAGACCGCTGACCAGAAGCGCAAGGAAGCGGTTCTGGAAGCAAAGGACGAGGCTTTCCGCCTGAAAGCCGAGGTCGATGCCCAGAAGGCAGAGGCCGACAAGGAGATCAAACAGCGCCGTGCGGAGATCAGCCGCCAGGAGAACCGTATCGACCAGAAGGAAACTGCCCTGGACCGCAAGACCGAAGCGCTGGAAAAAAAGGAAGAAGAGCTGAAAAAGCGTGCTGCGGAAGCCGAGGAGCGCCTGGCCGAGATCGATGCCCTGCGCGCCAAGGAGATGGAGCGGCTGGAAACGCTGGCCGGCCTGAGCCAGGAGGACGCCCGCGAGGTGCTGCTGCACAAGGTGGACGAGGAGCTGACCCACGAAAAGGCCGTGCGCATTGCCGCCTATGAGACCGACCTGAAAGAGAACTGCGACAACATTGCCCGCAACCTTATCGGCCAGGCCGTGAGCCGCTGCGCTGCCGACCACTGCAGCGAGACCACCGTGAGCGTGGTGCCGCTGCCCAGCGATGAGATGAAGGGCCGCATCATTGGCCGTGAGGGCCGCAACATCCGCGCCCTGGAGACCGCTACCGGCGTAGACCTGATCATCGATGATACCCCGGAGGCTATCACCCTGTCCTCCTTTGACCAGACCCGCCGCGAGGTCGCCCGCATGACCCTGGAGCGCCTGATCGGCGATGGCCGCATCCACCCCGCCCGCATCGAGGAAACAGTGGAAAAGTGCCGCCACGACCTGGAGCTGCAGATGAAGCGCGAGGGCGAGCGCGCCGTGATGGAACTGGGTATCCACGGCCTGCACCCCGACCTTATCAAGCTGATCGGCCGGTTGAAGTACCGCACCAGCTTTGGCCAGAATGCCCTGACCCACAGCATGGAGGTGGCCTGGGTGGCCGGCCTGCTGGCAGGCGAGATGGGCGTAAACGTTACCATGGCACGCCGTGCCGGCCTGCTGCATGATATCGGCAAGGCACTGGACCACGAGATCGAGGGCAGCCATGTCCAGATCGGTGTGGACATCTGCCGTAAGTACAAGGAGAACACCCAGATCATCCACGCCATCGAGGCACACCACGGCGATGTGGAGCCTAAGACCCCGCTGGCCTTCATCATCCAGGCAGCCGACGCCATCAGCGCCGCCCGCCCCGGTGCCCGCCGTGAGAACGTGGAAAGCTACGTCAAGCGCCTGGAAAACCTGGAGGAGATCTCCTCCAGCTTTGAGGGCGTGGAGCAGGCCTTTGCCGTGCAGGCAGGCCGCGAAGTGCGCATCCTGGTAAAGCCGGACGTCATCAGCGACGACCAGGTGATCCTGCTGGCACGCTCTATCGCCAAAAAGATCGAGGACACGCTGGATTACCCCGGCCAGATCAAGGTCAACGTCATCCGCGAGAGCCGCGCTGTCGAGTACGCAAAATAAGTGTTTTGCAACAGCCTGTCGTGTTTTTGCACGGCAGGCTGTTTTTTGCTGCAAAACGATCGCTTTTCCTGCCCCCCAATGGGTTCATAAAGGCAGAAGAAAGGGCTGTTTTTATCCGCCTCGGGGCAACGCGCAACGGCCTGCAACGGAAACATGGAGATCAACTTTTGCAGCATGACCCGGAGCAAAAGCCTTCCCCCCTTGGGGACAGCTGCGCCCCTCTTTGTCCCCTTTGATGACATTTCTCCCCGGCGCGGGGAGGATCCTGTCCCGGCCGGGGGAAGCCTTTAGCCGGTGTTGCCCGCCCCCTGAAAGACGGCATTCGATATGCCGTGGTGCTGTTCCGCTGCACACTGCAAATGATAAAGGGGCTGCTGCACGAGATCCTGTGCAGCAGCCCCTTTTGTATAACGCGGTATTTTTATTTTAACCTTTCAGGAAAGCAGGCAGCGCCTTGCCCTGTTTGCGCCACTGGTGATACTCGGCAGTAGCGGCAAATTCTACGTCACCGGCAGAGTTCAGCGCAGTTTCCACCGAGTCCTGCACCACGCCGATGATAAAGCCGACGCCCACCATCTGCATGGCCACATCATTGGAGATGCCGAACAGCGAGCAGGCCATGGGGATCAGCAGCAGGGAACCGCCTGCCACACCGGAAGCGCCGCAAGCACCCAGCGCGCTCATGGCGCTCAGCACGATGGCAGCGGGCAGGGACACCTGGATGCCCAGGGTATTGGCTGCCGCCAGGGTCATGATGGTAATGGTGATGGCGGCACCATCCATGTTGATGGTAGCGCCCAGCGGGATGGACACGGAGTACATATCCTTGTCCAGCCCCAGCTTTTCACACAGGGCCATATTCACGGGGATGTTGGCAGCGGAGCTGCGGGTAAAGAAGGCGGTCAGACCAGACTCTTTCAGGCAGCGGAACACCAGCGGATACGGATTGCAGTGCAGGTAGATGAACATGATAAAGGGGGAGACCACCAGCGCCATAAACAGCATGGTGCCCACCAGCAGGGCCAGCAGCTTGCCGTACTGGGTAAAGATGGCCAGGCCGTTGCCGGATACGTTGGTATACACCAGACCCATGATGCCGAAAGGAGCCAGATTGATGATCCAGCGCACGATCTGCGAAACGGCATCGGCGGTATTGGCCAGGAACACCTTGGTGCTCTCTGCGCCAACGTTCTTCATGGCGATGCCGAACATGCAGGCCCAGAACAGGATGCCGATGTAGTTGCCGCTCATCAGGGCGGTAACGGGGTTTGCCACAAAGTTTGTGAGCAGGGTGCTCATCACCTCGCCCAGGCCCTGGGGGATCACATCAGACTGTGCCGCATCGGCCAGCACCACCGTGACCGGGAACATAAAGCTGGTGATCGCCGCAATGGCTGCCGCCAGAAAGGTGGTGAGCATGTACAGCCAGATCACGGTGCCAAAACGGCGGTCCAGCCTGGACGAGCCCTGCGCCAGCGCGCTGGCCACGATCACGAATACCAGCACCGGGGCAATGCCTTTCAGCGCGCCCACGAACAGGTTGCCAAGCTCGCCCACCCAGGCGGCACCCGGCACCACCAGCGCCAACACCGAACCGACTGCCAGGCCGATCAGGATGCGCAGGATCAGGCTGGTCTGGTTGTATTTTGCAACAACCGCTTTCAAGGTCTTCATATCGTAACACTCCTCTTATGCTGTGCGCCCATTGCGCACAGTTTCCTGTTTCTTACACGAGAACAGTTGTCATTATATCACACACGGCCCAAAAGAGGAAGTGTTTTCCGGCATTTTTCAGGTGTCTGGCGCGTTTTTTGTAAACTTTTTTCAAAACGCTCCAAAAACTGTATTTTGTGCAAGAACAGTTTTGCGGTTTTGCCCACAACGCCACCCGCTAAAAAAGGCACCCGCGCACATCCGCACCGGGATGTACTGTGGGTGCCTTTTGGGTACTGCTGTTTTTATCGCAATTTTCAAAAATAGTGCCAATCAAAACAGCATATTTGCGATATGCAGTTTGCGGATGTTGCTTGTGCATTAAAAACGCAAACTGCTATAAAAGCTCTGGTTCTGGGTAAGGGACATCCGCTGGTAGGCGATGCGGGGTGTACCATCCGCCACATGGATGATGCCGCAGCGGGTAAAACCATTGCTCTCCAGCAGGTGCTGCATGATCTTGTTATCGGCGTGGGTATCAGCGCGCAGGCTCTCGCAGTGCTCCAGGCACCACTCGATGACCTTTTTGCCGATGCCCCTGTTTTCACCGGCGGATGCCATCCGGTGGATGGTGCCATAGGGCAGGGTATCGTTGAGCCACTGCCCGTCCTCAATAACATTGTAGGTGGGGTCCGGGCCAAGGATAAAGGCGAACACCGCCTGCATCCGGCCATTGACCATATAAACGAACAGCCGGTTTGTGTCGATATCCTCTGCCAGCAGTTCCGGGGTAGGGTAGCCATCTCCCCACTGGGTGGGATTGCCGTTTTCGGCCATAAACTCCCGCGCACGGGCATAGATCTTTAAGATCTGCGCAAGATCCCCTCTGACCGCTCCTCGAAACATAATCTTTTCATCCTCTCTTGCCTGCGCCCTGCCGCGCCGACCACTATTTGTATTAGTATAACACATTTTGCCATAAAGTTCCAGATTTTTCTCTGCTTTTTGGGCACAAAAACAGACCGCCATGCGCAGGGCAGCGGCACAGCGGTCAGGGCAGGCACGTTTTTTCAGGCCATGGGGCGGCGGCGCACCATCCGGTATTCCCGGGGGCTAAGGCCGTAGCGCTCGTGGAACAGGCGGTAGAAGTAACTGGTATTTTCGTACCCTACCAGCGCGATGATCTGCTGGATGTTCAGATCGCTGCGGCGCAGCAGGCGCGCTGCGGTTTCCATGCGGTGTTTCTGGAGCAGTTCCTTGTAGGTGCGCCCGGTCTGGGCGCGCACACACTCGCTGACATAGGCCAGCGAAACGCCATAGGCCCTTGCCACGTTGGAGAGGCTGGCCTCGCGATAATTGCGGGTGATCTCCTGCAGCGCCGCCTGTACCAGTGCATCGCGGCTTACGGCCTCCATGCGGCCCTGCTGCGGGGAGCGTTCGAGCTTTGCCATCATTGTATGTCCTCCGTAACAGTGCGGCAGGCGGGGGACTGGGGGAAGCCGGACCCCCCGCCGCACGATAACTGCAAAGCCCCCGGGGGGCTTCTTCTATCCTGAATACGAATGGAGCAGGGCAAAGATTGCAAAAAAGATAAAAATTTTTTAATCAATTTTCGTTGCAGTCCACCCCTTGCGCCTATCCCCATAGAAAAAGGCTGCCTGCACAGCGGCAGACAGCCTTTTTCCGAAGAAAATAAGGAAAACACGCGCCCAGAAGGGCAGAGTGAGTATCAGAACATGCTTTCGTCTTTATAGCGGCCGGTGCGCACGAACTGCACCCACTCGGCCACATTTACGGCGTGGTCACCGATGCGCTCCAGATACTTGATGACCATCAGCAGATCCAGCGCCGCGTCCACCTTGGCGGGGTCGGCAGCGATCTCCTGGGCCAGCGTATGCTTGATGGCGTTAAAATCGTAATCCACAGCGTCATCTGCCGCGATCACACGGCGGGCGGCAAGCTCGTCCTCGGCCGTCAGGGCGGCCATGGCATCCAGGATCATCTGGTATGCCTTGCGCCCCATGGCGATGGCCTGGCTGACCGCCGGGTCGCCCTCCTTGCGCACCGTGACCAGGTGGGGGATGATCTCCGCGATATCCGAGGCATGGTCGCCGATGCGCTCGATATCGGTGACGACCTTCATGGCGGTGGAGATACGGCGCAGGTCGCCCGCTACCGGCTGCTGCCGCAGCAGCAGGGTCATGCAGCGGTGCTCGATGTTGCGCTCCATGTTATTGATGCGGTCGTCCCCCTGCACGATCTTCTGGGCGGCCACGGCATCGGCGGTGCACAGGGCTTCCAGTGCATTTTCCACGGCTTCTGCCGCGTTCTTTCCCATCTCCACCAGTGCGCCTTTCAGGGCTTCCAGGTCGCTGTCGTACTGTTTGCGAATGCTCATTGCTTTGTTCCTCCCTGCATTAACCAAACCGGCCGGAGATGTAGTCCTCGGTGCGCTTATCCCGCGGTGCACTGAAGATCTGGGTCGTGGGGCCTGCCTCTACCAGCTCGCCCAGCAGGAAAAAGGCGGTGCGGTCGCTGATACGGGCTGCCTGCTGCATGTTGTGGGTAACGATGACCACGGTGTAGTTCTTTTTCAGCTCGCTCATCAGCTCCTCCACCTTCATGGTGGAGCCGGGATCCAGGGCGCTGGTAGGCTCGTCCATCAGCAGCACCTCCGGCTTAACGGCCAGTGCACGGGCGATGCAAAGGCGCTGCTGCTGCCCGCCGGAAAGGCCCAGCGCGCTCTTTTTCAGGCGGTCCTTCACCTCGTCCCACAGGGCTGCACCCCGCAGGGAGCTTTCCACCAGCTCATCCAGCTCGGCCTTATTGCGCACACCGTGCAGCTTTGGGCCGTAGGTGATATTATCGTAGATGCTCATGGGGAAGGGGTTGGCTTTCTGAAACACCATGCCTACCCGGCGGCGCAGGTCGGTCAGCTCCATCTCCCGGGCAAAGATATCCTCGCCCTTGAGCCGCACATCGCCCTCGATGCGCACGCCCGGCACAAGGTCGTTCATGCGGTTAAGGGTCTTTAAAAAGGTGGATTTGCCGCAGCCGGAGGGGCCGATCAGGGCGGTGATCTCCCGCTCGCCTACATCCAGCGAAATACTTTTCAGCGCCTTGAAGTCGCCGTACCAGAGATCCAGATCCTTTGCCGATATCACCGGCACATTCGTGTTTTCCATAGAGTACCTCATATTATGACCCCCTCAGCCTCACTTCGTTCGGCAGCTCCCCTTTTGTCGCTGCGCGGCCTCTTCCCTCGGAGCAGGGGAAGGTGGCTGCGGCCAGCGGGAGCAGACGGAAGGGGGTTCTTCTCTTTTTACTGCTTCTGTTTCAGTTTTGTTTTGGCCAGGCGGGCTGCCAGGTTGATCAGCAGCACCAGCACCAGCAGCACTGCGCCGATGCCCCAGGCGGAGGCAAAATCGCCATCCTCAAAGGCACGCAGGTACAGCAGCACCGACAGGGTGGCACCGTTGGAGGTGTAGGCCTTGAACACGCTCTTGGCAATGACCTCCGCTGCACCGGCGGTGAACAGCAGCGCGGCGCTTTCGCCCACGATACGGCCTACCGCCAGGATGCAGCCGGTAACGATGCCATCGATGCTGCAGGGCAGCACGATGGTGCGGATGATGTGCCATTTGCCTGCACCCAGACCCATGGCACCCTCACGGTAGCCCTGCGGCACCGTCTTGAGGGATTCCTGCGTGGTGCGGATGATGGTGGGCAGGTTCATGACCACCAGCGT
>CAKTFD010000015.1 GCA_934553285.1 uncultured Faecalibacterium sp.
ACCGCCACCGCCGCGCCGATGGTGGCGGTCTGGGCGTTGGCGGCAGGCAGCGGCGGGCGCAGCACCACCGAGCAGTATACCCCTTTGCCCGCCGGGCTGGCAAAGCTGCGCCCCAGCCGCCCGCGTCCGGCGGTCTGCCCGTTTGCCAGCACCATGGTGCCGTGGGCGGCACCGTCCAGCGCCAGCAGCTTTGCGGTGCGGTTGGTGCTTTCCAGCGTATCATACAGCTGCACTGGGGCGGGGTAGGGGCCTACCGCCTCGGCGCAGAAGGGGTCGCCGCCCAAAAGGCGGTACCCCCGGCGGGAAGCTGCTTCCAGCGCATACCCCTGCGCGGTGAGCGCTGTGGCCGCCTTGTGTACGGCGGCACGGCTGACCCCTAGCTGCTGCGCCAGCTGCTGGCCGGAAATATAGGCGCCCCCGGCGGCGCTGAGCGCCTGTAAAAGTGCCTGACGGGTGGTAGATGCCATGGCGAAAATCCTCCCTGTGTGCTATACTGTTATTGTACCATACCAGCACGGGAAGAAAAAGTTTGAAATTATTTTTGTGTTTTTGCAGGAAACGCCGTTCCCTGCTCGTATTAACAGGCAGAAGGGCGGCGCAGAGCACCGCATCCAAACCGGAAAGGAGGCCGTGCAGCGCGTTGACAACACTGGAATTCAGCACGATGGTGCAGAAATATCAGGCCCTCGTGTACACGGTCTGCCATCAACTGGTGCCGGATGTACAGGAGGCGCAGGACCTGACCCAGGAGACCTTTCTGGCGGCGTGGCGGGCCATCGACCGCTGCCCGCCCGGCTTTGAAAAGCAATGGCTGGCGCGTATCGCAGCCAACAAAGCCAAAGACTATCTGCGCAGCGCCTGGGTGCGCAGGATGAACACCCCCGGCGACGAGGTGCTGGCGCTGGAAGGCGCGCCGCCCGGCACCCAGCCGGAGCAGCAGGTGCTGGAAGCCATGGGCGAGCAGGAGCTTACCGGGATGATCCTGAACCTGCGGGAGCCTTACCGCACGCCCTGCCGCCTGGTGCTGCTGGAACAGCACACCATGGCCGAAGCGGCACGGCTTTGCGGCCGCCCGCCCAAAACGGTGGAAGCGCAGATCTACCGCGCCAAAAAGATGCTGGCGCAGCAGATCCTACAAAGCGACAGCGCACCCTGTGAAAGGAGGAGCGTACATGGAACTGTTTGACGCAAAAGGCTGTCTGAGCGAGGAAGGTTTGCAGGCACTGGTCGGCGGGCAGCTGGACGAGCAGCAGCGGCTGGAAGCCGCCGAACACCTTGCCTACTGCGACCGCTGTATGGACCGCTACACCGCCCTGTTGACCGAAGATGTGCTGGAACAGCCGCCGCGCTCTGCACGAGGCGCGGTGATGGGCACCATCTGGATACGGCTGATGCAGAACACCTGGGGCCGCGCCGCCGTGGCAACGGTGGCGGCGGTTCTGGCGCTGACCATGTGGCGCACCGGGACATTGGAGCAGATCCTGCACACCGGGCAGCAGCTGCACACATGGCTGCCGCAGACCACACAGCAGACCGGACCGGAGCTGCTGGGCAAGCCGGTGAACGACAAAGCACCGCAGCCCTCCACCGCCCCGCTGGGCAAGCCCATAGAGGATAAAAAGCAGCTGACCGAAAAACTATCCGATGCACTGGACGCACTTTTGCACCACAGTGCAGACACCACTGAGAAATGAGGGAACTGATTATGAAGAAAAACGGGATCCTGACCCTGCTGTTTGCCTGTGTGCCAGGTGCGGGGCAGATGTATCAGGGCTATATGAAGCGGGGCCTCTCGCTGATCACCATGTTCTGCCTGTTCATCATGGCAGGCTCTATCACGGGGCTGGATGCGCTGGCGATCGGCTGCATCGTTGCGTGGATGTACAGCTTTTTCGATACCTTTAACCTCCGCGCGCAGCTGGCGGCAGAAAAAGCGCCGGAGGACGATTATCTGGTGCACTTTAACTGGCACGATGCCCGCATGACCCAGTTCATGGGCGAAAGCCACAAGCTGGTTGGCTGGGGGCTGATCGCACTGGGCGCGATCGTGTTCTACAACAACATCATCATGCGGGTGCTGGGCGATGTGATGTGGCGCTGGGGACAGAATAACCCGGTTTTCCGCGCCATCTACCTGATGCTGGACGCTCTGCCGCAGATCGTGGTCTGTGTGGCACTGATCGTGTGCGGCATGTGGCTGGTGCGCGGCCCGAAAAACAAAAAGGGCAAGCAACCCCCTGAAGAGGAGACTGAGGAAGCCGAGGACTTCCGCGACTACACGGCTGCGCCGCAGGCAGAGGATGCCGAGGACACCGCAGACATGGATACCCATTTTGCCATGCCGGAGCTTTCGGCGCTGCTGGGTGAGCCGGTGACCGGCGCAGAGCAGGACGAGACCCCTGCGGAGGATGACGATGACCGAGCAGAATAAGACCCCATTGCCTGCCCAGCCGGGCAGTGTGCCCCCGCCGGAGCGCAAGCCCGCAGAAAAGCCCCTGCGCCGGGTGGGCAGCCTGACCCTGGGCGCGTGCCTTATCGCGGCGGGCGTGTTCTTCCTGTTGTATTTCTTTGTGCCGGGCTTTGATGTGCAGCTGACCTTGAAAATTGCCCCGGCGGTGGCGCTGGTGCTGCTGGGGTGCGAGGTGCTGTTTTTTGCCGCCCGCCCCGGCCGCTGGAAGTACGATTTTGTGTCCGTGCTGGTCTGTCTGGTGCTGATGGCGGGCTGCTTCTGCATGGCCATGCTGCCCCTGCTGTGGGACGAAGTGAGCGGCGAGAACCAGCAGACGATGAACCGCCTGAGCGCACAGGCCATTGACGAGTTGTACACCGCCTGCAAGCAGGACGCGCAGGACGTTGCCATCCGGGATATCAGCGGCTGGCTGTACCTGAACGGTGCGCAGGTCGAAACTTTGCAGCAGGCTGCCGCCCTGCCCGCGGGGGATACCTGCCTGACCTTGACCGTGGAGCTGTTCGGCCCCTATGAGAGCGCTGCAGCCTTTGCGCAGGATTGCTACACCCTGACCGCACTGGCAAAGCAGTGCACCGTGCCGCCGGAAAAACTGCACTTTACATGGGATGCCCGCAGCGCGGCGGAAAGCAGCCTGAACACTGGCAGCCTGCGGTACACCGAGGATTATTCGCTGGACCTGAGCGGCGCTGTGCAGCTGGACTGGACAGTGCAGCAGATGGAGCAGCAGACCGAGACCGAGTATCTGCTGGACGCAGAGAATATCCCGGACGAAGATCAGAGCGCTTGATATCCAGCCTTGTGATGAGAGGAGCCGCAGCAGATGATTTGCTGCGGCTCCTTTTCGGTTGCAATCCGCCCCGCCCTGTGATATCCTGAAAAGAGAGTATCTGCTATAGAAAAAGGAAGAAACTGCCATGGATTGCAAACTGCGTGCCAAAAACTGCGGCGGCTGCCCGCTGCTTGGGCTGGACTATGCCGCCCAGCTGAAACAGAAAGAAGAAAAAGTCCGCGCACTGGTGGGCAGATATGGCCCCGTGCACCCCATCCGGGGCATGGAGCAGCCCTACCACTACCGCAACAAGGTCATTTCCACCTTTGCCACCGGCTGGGGTGGAAAACTGACCTCTGGCATCTACGCGGCAGGCACCCACAAGGTGCTGCCGGTGGAAAGTTGCCTGCTGCAGGACGAGGTGCTGGACAAGACCATGCAGGCGGTGCGCGCCGCCGCCAATGCCTGCCATTATCAGCCCTATGATGAGGATAAGGGCACGGGCCTTTTGCGCCACTGCCTGCTGCGGCGGGGCGTAGCCACCGGGCAGGTGATGGTGGTACTGGTCACCGCGCAGCCGGTGCTGCCGGGCGCAAAGAACTTTGTAAAAGCGCTGCTGGCCGAGGCAAAACAGCGCGGTGTTGCGGTAACCACCATCGTGCAGAATGTGAACGGGCGCAAGACCAGCGTAGTGCTGGGCGAAGCGGAAAAGGTGCTGTACGGCAAGGGCTTTATCCTGGATACCCTGTGCGGCAAGACCTACGCCATCAGCCCCCGCAGCTTTTATCAGGTGAACCCGGCGCAGACCGCTGTGTTATACAGCCTTGCCGTGGAGGCGGCAAAGCTCACCGGCAGGGAGGTGGTGCTGGATGCCTACTGCGGCATCGGCACCATTGGCCTGACCGCCGCCGACCACGCAAAACAGGTGGTGGGTGTGGAGCTGAACCGCGATGCCGTGCACGATGCCATTGGCAACGCAAAGCACAACGGCGTAAAGAACGCCCGCTTTTTTGCCGCCGATGCCACCGCCTGGATCGGGCAGGCTGCTGCCGCCGGGGAGCGGGCGGATGTGATTTTTATGGACCCGCCCCGGGAAGGCTCTACCCCGGCTTTCCTTGCCAGCGTGGCCCGCATGGCCCCCCGGCGGGTGGTCTACGTCAGCTGCAACCCCGAAACTCTCGCCCGCGACCTTGCTGCCCTGACAAAACTCGGCTATAAAGCGGAGGGCTTCACCCCGGTGGATATGTTCCCCCATAGCGAGCATGTCGAGGTGGTGTGCGCTTTGACCAAACAGGATGCTGTCCGGAAAAAGCCATCCGGGCGGCGCTGAGAAAGTTTAAGAGAATCGGAGTGTATCCAACGATCCCCCAGCAGATCCTTCCCGAAAAAGATCTGCCAGGGGATTTTTGTTTTGCGAGAATGTGTCAGCTGGGAGGTTTTGGGGATGTGTTGATAAGATGAAAATGGGATATGCAAGTGGACAAGGTGGATATTTTAGGAGGATTGAGAAGGTGAGATGATTGTAGGAAAAGTTGACCATAAGAATAATCGAATTTGCGGATTGAATTTTGTGCAAAATAAGAGAGAGTGGTTGATATTAGTCTATAATTAGTTTATAATCAGACTGAAAAGGAGGGGGAAAAGTTGAAAAACGAGTACATTTACCTAGATACGTATGTTTTGCAACAAGATATGCGTGTTAGGATGCCTAAATCGATACTTTCAAATATGGACATTGAAAAAGGAAAAACTTTTTTTGATATATATTACAATCCGCTTGAAAACGCATTGATAATGAAAATACATAATGCTGATTTGAAAGCAGAGGAAAAATGATGAAACAGGAAAAAACTGCCTTGAGTCTATTTTCATCTGCAGGTATTGGAGAACTTGGAATAAAGGCTGCAGGGTTAAAAATTCTGGTAAGTAATGAACTGTTAAAAAATAGGTGTGATTTATATGCTGAAAATTATCCGGATGTGAGCAATATCTGCGGAGATATTTGGGAGAAAAAAGAGAAAATCATTGAAACTTGGTCAAAACAGTCTGACGAGGAACCTTTCCTTGTTTATGCAACACCACCATGTCAAGGAATGTCATCAAATGGAGCAGGAAAACTTTTGCGTGAGATAAGAGAAGGACGTCGTGCAAAGGAAGACCCTAGGAATAGATTGATCATTCCAACGATAGAAGTTGTTAGGCGATTGCAACCGCATTGGCTGTTGCTTGAGAATGTTCCGACAATGGAGCAAACTATAATATCTGATGAACATGGAAAATATGTGAATGTTATTGATTATATTCGCAGAGAGCTTGGTGAAAATTATGTTGGAAAGGCGGAGATTGTCAATTGTGCAGATTTTGGAATTCCTCAAATGAGAAAAAGATTGATTACAATTTTTACTCGCGATGAAGAAGGAAAAAAGCTGCTGGAACGGGCAGGCTCCTTTTTGCCCGACAGGACGCATTCGGAAGAAGGCTCATTATTTACAAAGAAGTGGGTTACATTACGGGATGCAATTGGCAAATTACCACCATTATCGGCTGAACCGGGAAAAAATGAGCTTTTAAGTTTTAATAAATACCATATGGTTCCGATTATTGACGAGGAGAAACTGTATTGGATTAAAAATACGCCGGAGGGAAGTACGGCATTTAACAATCAGTGTGCGAACCCAGAATGTCTATTTAGGGGAAATCCAATACATGGGAGTAATTATGATAATGGAATACACCAATCAAATAAAAGTACGCCGATCTACTGTGAAAAATGTGGAACGCTTCTTCCTAGACCGACAGTGATTGATGAGAAAACGGGTGAACGACGTTTGATAAAGGGCTTTGATACGGCATACAGGAGAATGGAGTGGGATAAACCAGCACCAACATTAACACAAAAAATGCATGCTGTTGCATCAGATAAAAAAATTCATCCTACACAAAATAGGGCATTATCTTTATATGAAGCTATGATAGTTCAAACTATAACGGATTATGATTACTCGTTTTCAATAGATGGGAAAACAGTTACGCGCAATATGATATGCCAAATAATTGGAGAAAGTGTACCACCTCGGTTGATTAATATAATATGTAGTAATATATTACAACAATACGACCCGGCTGAACATTAATATAGATTGCCAGCCATTGATGGAAATCAAATAGTAATTTTAAGAGCTTTTAATTGTGCAATATATTCGGCTTCTGAGCAACAAAACAGGCAATTTGTTTTCATCTTTTTTAAGCCACTTTTGTTTAGACTGGTGTTACTTGTCTTTTTGTTGTTCGGATCTCCGTTTGACACTTTATTCCAATCATCTTGGTTTAAAGTTGAGTACATTGCAGCGATTATTTGTGGAATCCCATTTTCTTTTATATAATAGTCATAGTATAGCCCAAGGAGATTTGAAGAACTGCTGTGATGTGCCCACCAGGTTATGCTACTAAGATATCCTACACGAGGCTCGTAGAGATTAAAGATGTGACCTTTGTTTTGGATATACCGTGTGGTTTGAGCTTTGCTAGATGAGCCAATGCTGCATTTGATCTCCAATCCGCCGTATTTAAAGGGTGTGAATAAATCCTTGATGGGAACAGACCTGTCGTTGATTATAGTAAAACAATCTTTATAGTAATTTCTGATTTCATCTGTGTCCAGAGATAGTATATCTGGGCGTCCATCAGGATGAGGATTGGTAACGAATCCCTCGTGTTTGGCTGCCAAAATGTGCTTATAAATTTCACCAATAAATCCGCTGATATTTCTTTGACCCAAAGAGTAGAAGATATCAAAGCCTAAATCGTTGAAGGAAGAAACAAGACTCTTTATATAAGAATTTGTTGCGATTGCAGTTGCTATTAATTCGTCAGAAGTAATGCAATCCTCTCTGAGTTGAATCGTTTTGTTTGAATTTAAAAATTCCATTTTAAACCTCCAAACCGAATAGTTCCAGATATCGAATGTCATCAAGACAACAGATGATTCCAGATAGCATTTTTTGATATCCAGGAATCAAAAGCGTCGAGAAAGAGGTCATAGCACTATCGCCTTTTGGTTCTTGGCGAACGGACCAATCTGCGGGAATCAGCTGATCAGAATAGAAGGCTGCAACAATAGTGGGATAGCCGTCTATATAATCAGAATATAATCCCAAAAGATGATTTGTTTTTTGGTGGTGAGCTTTCCATTCTAATCGCTTGTTAATACGGCCGATCCTTTGTTCTCCGTCAAATAAATCGATTCCTGCTTTTTTGTAACCGAATGTGTTTTTTACTTCAATACCACCATATTTGAAAGAATCCTTGGAGTCATGACTTGCATATGTGTTAAAATAAGTAATCATTTCAGGTGTTGCACATTGCACCAAATCGGGATAACCATCAATTGAAGGATTTTTTTTCAAGGTTGGAATAGCTCGGGCCATTTCTCCAACAAAGGTTTCTCCTACGGCCCCACTTAAGGTCCTTAAGTCCAAGATTTCAAAAATATTAAGAGATAACGCTTTTGTGTGGTCGGCTATGGAATGTAGCTTCTGGTTGGTGGAATTTATTGCTACAATGATATCTTCAATAGTAATAGAAAGATGGGATAGATTAATGGGTGTGCTGTTTAGTATTTTGTACATACGATCTCCCGTCCTTTTAAACGTCAACACATGTTTTAACAGTTGATAATATTATTTGAGAAAACTTGCGGATTACAGTATAATGAAGGGTAACGTAATGATATTTATTATAGCGCAGAAGTGTAATTCTTACAACATATTTTCTGAGGAGAGAATGCATATATGAGAGAAGCAGTTAGCTTGTTTTCATCTGCCGGAATTGGTGAACTGGGACTGAAAACTCATGATATAAGGATAGTTGTTAGCAGCGAACTTTTGGCAGATAGGCATGCTTTATATAAAAATAATTATCCGGATACAGAATGTATTACTGGCGATATTTGGAAAACGAAGGATTTGGTTTGCGAAACATATAAAAAATTAAAGAACAACGATGAATTGTTCTTGATTTATGCAACACCACCGTGTCAAGGAATGTCCTCAAATGGAGCGGGTACGTTACTTAAAGGAATCAGACAAGGAATCAAACCTAAAATTGATGAAAGAAATAGGCTGATTATACCAACGATGGACATTATAACCAAGTTAAAACCGAAATGGATTTTGATGGAAAATGTTCCCAATATGCGCAATACGATAATCAATGATGAAAATGGAGAGTTTATTAATATTATTGATTATATTAGGAAACGTCTTGGCTCGGAATACTGTGGATCGGCAATGGTTACAGTATGTGCTGATTATGGTATTCCTCAAACAAGAAAAAGGCTAATAACTGTGTTTACTAGAGACCCTAAAGGAATAAAGTATTTTGATCAATATGGCAACTTCCTGGTGAATAAGGATAAAAGACCTACATGTACATTAAGGGATGCAATTGGTACTTTTCCAGCGCTGGATGCTACCGATGGACATAATTCAAATCTGGAATTTAATAAATACCATTTTGTCCCTATTATGAATCCTGAAAAGTATTGGTGGATGTCTAACACGCCGGAGGGAAATACAGCCTATAATAATCAATGTGTAAATCCAGCATGTGGTTATCAGTTTAATGGAATACATATTGATAAACAAACAGATGGTGTTTGGCATTCAAATATTGAAACACCAATATATTGCGAGAAATGCGGAAAACTGTTGCCACGGCCATCGGTTATTGATAAAATAACAGGTCAAAGACGGTTGCTTAAAGGTTTTCACTCTGCTTATAGAAGAATGAAATGGGATGAGCCTGCGACTGCAATCACACAAAATTTTATATATGAAGCATCTGATAATAAAGTACATCCTGAACAAACGAGAGTTTTATCAATTTATGAAGCACTTGTTATTCAGACGGTTGCGGAATATAATTATAATTTTCAGATGGATGGAAAACTAATCACTAATAGCATGTTTGCTCAAATATTAGGAGAAAGTGTACCTCCAAAACTAATAGATATCATAGTTGAAAAAATGATAAATATTGAATATCATATTGAGAATGATTTTATAGAGAAAGTATAGTGTAATCAATTTTTCAACCAACACGACCGGAATTTTATAATAGAAAACAGCTGGTATAGGAATTTCAGCGATTGGATGGCTTCTGCAATGCAGTTATGCTTCCCAATGATCGTGTTAGATTTCACCAGAATGTCTGCAAAAAACAGGCCGGAGATTTTGGTTCTATAGACTACTATAAATCGAGGTACAAACCATTGAATAGAGAAATCTTTATCATTATACTATAGTTGATGGAGTTCAGACGGACGATGATTGACCGCGCCCCGCCTTTTGCACAGCTGGGAGCACGCGGTGGTGACCGCCCTGACCCGCACATCCTACGAACGGAGGAACACACGCAGATGAACACAGACTGGAACGGCCCGCAGGGCGATTTTGAGACCACCGAGAAGCAGGGAGAGCTGCTGATGCTGCTGAGCCGGCAGCAGGTGACCGTGCACACCTGGGATGACCCGGACTTTGACTATATGGAAGAGCAGGACCTGGCACTGGTGGTGCACAGCCCCTCCGGCACAGAGGATCTGCTCATCGAGCTGTGCGGAGAGTTTTCGGTGTTTTTTGAAAAGTGGCACGGCACGTACAAGGCCACTGCCGCAGGCTACGCGCAGCTGCAGCAGGATGTTACCGCGATCCTGGAGGGCAGGGCGGCTGCGCTGAGCCTGTATACCGAAAACGGCTGGCAGGGTACCACTCTCTGCCCGGAAAAGCCCGGCGCAGATGCAGACGCCGCTGCATTGCTGGAGCGCTGCTGGAAGGTGGACAAGCCGACTGCTGCCCTGCACCGGGGCGGGCGGCTGGAGCTGGTGTACTGGGATCCGGCGGAAAACCGGCAGCTGGTGCTCCCGGCAAAGGAATAAAGTCTGCTTGGACTGCCAAAGGCTTGCCCTGCGTGGGGCAGGGCGGATAGCTGCCCGCCTTTCCGGACACCGGTTCACAATTGGATCATGAGGTTTCCATCAATGGATGCTTCCCTGCACTTAAGGGGAGGCATCCATTTTGTTTTGCCTGTGCAGCAGGCTATTTATAAAGGAAGCAAACTGTGACAGAAATGTAAAAGATAAAAATATTTAACTAAAAACGTTGACTTACACGACGGTTTGGCTATAATGGTCGTGTTAGATACCTCACGAAATTTAGGTAAAATAACAAAACATGATGATAGACGATAAAGGAGAATACTACCATGACTTTTGAGGAAATGAAGAAGATCGTTGTCGATACCCTGAACTGCGAAGAGGACAAGGTGACCATGGAGGCCAGCCTGACCGAGGATCTGGAGGCAGACAGCCTGGATGCTGTGGAGCTGAACATGGCGCTGGAAGATGCCTGCGGCGTGACCATCCCCGATGAGGAGCTGGCAAGCCTGAAGACCGTGGGCGACATCTTTAACTACATCAACGCCCATATCTGAGCGTGACCGAGGCAGAATGCGATGAACAGTATCAAAGACCTGCTGCCGGGCAGCATGCGGGAGCGCACCTTCCAGCTCAAAGCCCGGCGGGATGCGGGTGCCGTGTGGAACGACCCGCAGTTCGTGGAATGCAAAAAGTGCGGCCGCCGCGCCACCCGGCAGAGCTGGATCAACGCCCAGTATGTCTGCCCCAACTGCGGGGTGCACCTGCCCATCGGCGGGTACTACCGCCTGAACCTGATCCTGGACCGCGGCAGCTTCCGGGAGATGGATGCGGAGCTTGCGCCGCAGGATGTGCTGCACTTTCCCGGCTATCCGGAAAAACTCGCGGCCCAGACCGGTAAGACCGGCCTGCAGGAAGCGGTGGTCACCGCTACGGGGCGCATCGAGGGCATCCCGGTGGTGGCTGCCGTGCTGGACAGCCGGTTCTTTATGGGCAGTATGAGTACCACCGTGGGCGAAAAGATCACCCGCGCTGTGGAGCATGCCGCCGCAAAGCATCTGCCGCTGATCATCTTTTCGGCCAGCGGCGGCGCCCGGATGCAGGAGGGCATTTTCAGCCTGATGCAGATGGCCAAGACCTCGGCCGCCATCCAGCGCTTTTCGGCACGGGGCGGGCTGTACATCAGCGTGCTGACCCACCCCACCACCGGCGGCGTGACCGCGAGCTTTGCAAGCCTGGGGGATATCATGCTGGCGGAGCCGGGGGCACTGATCGGCTTTGCAGGCCCCCGCGTGATCGAGCAGACCATCGGCGAAAAGCTGCCCGCAGGTTTCCAGCGCAGCGAGTTCCAGTACGAGCACGGCTTTGTGGATAAGGTCGTGCCCCGCACCGAACTGCGCGCAACGCTGGCACAGCTGCTGCGGCTGCACGACTGAGGGAGGGAATGCTCTATGATCAAGGAGATCTTACAACAGCTTGCACCGCTGGATGCAAAGATCGCTGCGCTGCGCGGCGACCCGGCGGACGAGAATATGACCGATATCACCAACCATGCCGCAGAGCTGGCAGAGCTGTCCGCACAGGAGGACGCGCTGCTTACCGGCTGCGGCGCGCTGACCGCTGAGGACCGGGTCTTTCTGGCACGGCACCCGGAGCGCCCCCACATCGATGAGATCGTGGATGCGCTGTTTACCGATTTCTTTGCGCAGTGCGGCGACCGCCAGTGCAAAGAGGATGCCGCCATCCTGGGCGGCGTGGCGCTGTTCCACGGCCAGCCGGTCACCGTTATCGGCCACCGCAAGGGCAGTACGCTGGAAGAAAACCTGCGCTGCAACTTTGGTATGCCGGGGCCGGAGGGCTACCGCAAAGCGCTGCGCCTGATGAAGCAGGCGGAAAAATTTGGCCGCCCCATCATCACCTTTATCGATACTCCGGGCGCTTACCCCGGCAAGGATGCCGAGGAGCGCGGCCAGGGCGAAGCCATTGCCCGCAACCTGATGGAGATGAGCGGCCTGACGGTGCCGGTGATCGCGGTGGTCACCGGCGAAGGCTCCTCCGGCGGCGCGCTGGCGCTGGGTGTGGCAAACCGCATCCTCATGCTGGAAAACGCCGTTTATTCGGTGCTCAGCCCCGAGGGTTTTGCCAGCATCCTGTGGAAGGATGCCTCCCGCAGCGGCGAGGCCTGCGAGATCATGAAGCTGACCGCGCAGGATCTGTACAAGGATGGCATCGTGGAAGAGATCATCCCGGAGCCGAGAGGCGGCGCACAGCGCAACCACGCCGTGCTGTTCGGCAGTCTGGACGAGGCGCTGCGGCGGCAGCTGCACAGCCTTGCCCGAATGAACGGCCGGCAGCTGGCAGAGCAGCGCTACCAGAAATTCCGCCAGATCGGAGAAACGAGGAAAGCATGAATGGTTTGCGTCTGATCGCCACCGGCGGGGCTTTGCCCGGCCGCACGGTCACCAACGAAGAACTGAGCCGTACGGTGGATACCAGCGATGCGTGGATCACTACCCGCACCGGCATCCGCACGCGGCATTACTGCACCGAGGAGGAAAACGCCGCTACCCTGGCCATTGCTGCCGCACAGCAGGCGCTGCAGCGCAGCGGCCTTGCCCCGGCAGACATTGCCTGCTGCGTGTGCGCCACCCTTTCGGCCCCGGATGCGACCCCAAGCGTGGCCTGCCAGGTGCAGAAGGCCCTCGCCCTGCCGGAAAATCGTCCGGCACTGGATGTAAACGCCGCCTGTTCCGGCTTTTTGTATGGCACGGCGGTGGCCCGGGGGCTGCTGGCTACGCTGGGCGGGCGGTATGCGCTGGTCATCGGGTGCGAGGCACTTTCCCGCCTGATGGACCCCGCCGACCGCTCCACCTGCGTACTGTTTGGGGATGGGGCCGGTGCCGCAGTGTTTGAACTGACCGGCGACCCGGTGCCCTTTGCCATCACGCTGGGGGCCAGGGGGGATGCCGCCATCCATGCAGGCGGCCCCAGCCGCACAGGCTCGGCTCCCATCAGCATGGACGGCAAGGCTGTGTTCCGCTTTGCGGTGGACGCCCTGCCAAAGTGCCTGCACGCAGTGCTGGCCGAAACGGGCCTGACGCTGGACGCGCTGTCGTGGGTGGTGTGCCATCAGGCCAACAGCCGCATCATCGACCACTGCGTCAAGGCGCTGCAGGCGGACGGCACAAAGTTCTACAAAAACATGGATCGCCACGGCAACACCAGCGCCGCCAGCATCCCGGTGGCGCTCAACGAGCTGGCCGAAAGCGGCCAGCTGCATCCCGGGCAGACCCTTGCCTGCATCGGCTTTGGCGGCGGACTGACCTGGGGTGGGATGATCGTGGAATATGCCCCTCCTGAACGCAGCTGACCGCAAAACAGACGGATGAGGGCGCGATACAGAAGAAAGAAAACATCATGAAACTTTTAAACGAGATCCTGGGAACGAAATACCCCATCATTCAGGGCGGCATGGCCAACATCGCCACCGGCGAGTTTGCCGCCGCCTGCTCCAATGCCGGTGCGCTGGGCATCATCGGTGCGGGCGGCATGGATGCCGACACCCTGCGCCGGAATATCCGCCGCTGCAAGGAGCTGACCGATAAGCCCTTTGGCGTGAACATCATGCTCATGCACCCGCAGGCAGACGAATTTGCCAAGATCGTGGTGGAAGAAAAGGTGGCCGTGGTCACCACCGGCGCAGGCAACCCGGGCAAATATGTTCCCGCATGGAAAGCTGCCGGCATTAAGGTGATCCCGGTGGTGGCAGCCGCCGTGCTGGCACGGCATCTGGAGCCGCTGGGCATCGATGCCGTGATCGCCGAGGGCACCGAGAGCGGCGGCCATGTGGGCGAGATGACCACTATGGCCCTGGTGCCGCAGGTGGTGGACGCGGTAAGCGTGCCGGTGATCGCCGCAGGCGGCATCGCAGATGGCCGTCAGCTGGCGGCTGCGCTGGCACTGGGTGCCTGCGGCGTGCAGGTGGGCACCTGCCTGCTGGCAAGCGAGGAGTGCCCCATCCACCCCAACTACAAAGCGGCGCTGCTCAAGGCTTCTGACAGCGATACCATCGTTACCGGGCGCACCGTTGGGGCACCGGTCCGGGTGCTGAAAAACCGCATGAGCCGGGAGTATGTCCGGCAGGAAAAGGCGGGCGCCGATAAGATGGAACTGGAAAAATATACCCTGGGCAGCCTGCGCCGCGCCGTCTTTGAGGGCGACACGGTGAGCGGCAGCCTGATGGCCGGGCAGGTGGCCGGGATGCTGCACGAGGTGCGCCCCGTAGCCGATATCCTGGCCGACCTGTGGCAGGGCGGGAGGCAGCGCATCGCCGCGCTGAACGCGGAATGCTGACCCTGGCGGGCAAGGCCCTGCCGGTGCCCATCCTGCAGGGCGGCATGGGCGTGGGGGTCTCGCTGGGCGGGCTGGCCGGTGCCGTAGCGGCCTGCGGCGGCATGGGGTGCATCTCCACCGCCGATGCAGGCTACCGGGAGCCGGATTTTGCCCGTGACCCGGCGGCAGCCAACCACCGCGCCCTGACTGCAGAGATCCAGAAAGCCAAAGCCATTGCGGGGGGCGCGGGCCTGGTGGCCATCAATGCCATGGTAGCCACACGGGACTACGCCGATGCCATCCGCACCGCTGTGGCGGCGGGGGTGGATGCGGTGGTCTCCGGTGCGGGACTGCCGCTGGAGCTGCCGGACATCGTGGGCACAAAACAGGTGGCCATCGCCCCTATCGTGTCCAGCGCACGGGCGGCAAAGCTCCTTTTGCGCCGCTGGGCAAAGGCTTTTGACCGCACGGCAGATTTTGTGGTCATCGAGGGCTGCAAGGCGGGCGGACATCTGGGCTTTGCCGAGGAAGACCTGCTGGCAGACCGCTGCCAGACACTGGACGAGATCCTGCCCGGGGTGCTGGCCGAGGTAAGGCCCTACGAGGAACAGTACGGCCACGCTATCCCGGTATTTGTAGCGGGCGGCGTGTACACCGGTGCCGATATGGCACATTTTACCCGGATGGGGGCTGCCGGGGTGCAGCTGGCCACCCGCTTTATCACAACGTATGAATGCGATGCCGCACAGGGGTACAAGGATGTTCTGCTGCATGCCGCCCCCGAGGATGTGCGCATCATCCACAGCCCGGTGGGAATGCCGGGCCGCGCACTGAACACCCCGCTGGTGCAGGCGCTGGCCGAGGGAAAACGCTTCCCGCCCCGGCACTGCGCCCGGTGTCTCCGCACCTGCGACCCCGCAGCAGTGCCCTACTGCATCACCCACGCCCTCATCGAAGCGGTGAAGGGCAACGTGGAAGAAGGTTTGTTCTTCTGCGGGGAGAACGTGGGCCGGCTGGACCGGATGCGCACCGTGCGCGAACTGATGGAAGAACTTGTGACCGAATGGAGGCAGAACCTATGAAACTTGCCGTGCTTTACGCCGGTCAGGGTGCGCAGCACCCCGGCATGGGCAAGGAATTTTACGAAGCATCTCCCGCTTTCCGGGCGGCCTTTGACAGCGCAGCGCTGGATTTTGACCTGCACCGCGTCTGTTTTGAGGACCCGGACGGCGTTTTGAATCAGACCGAATATACCCAGCCCTGCATGGTGGCCTTTGCCTGCGGCGTGACCGCCGTGCTGGCTGAAAAGGGCGTAAAGCCCGCGTATCTGGCCGGGCTTTCGCTGGGCGAATACGCTGCGCTGCAGGCAGCCGGGGTGTTCACCGCAAAACAGGCCATCGAGCTGACCGCCTTCCGGGGCAAGGCTATGGCCGAAGCCGCAAAGGGCCTTGCCTGCGGCATGACCGCCGTACTGGGGCTGGACAGAGATGCCCTGGCCGCCTGCTGTGAACAGGCGGCGGAAACGGGCTGTGTGCAGATCTGTAACTACAACTGCCCGGGGCAGCTGGTCATCGGCGGCGAGAAAGCCGCCGTGGAGCAGGCCGCTGCGCTGGCAAAGGCTGCCGGCGCACGCCGCTGCATTCCGCTCAAGGTCAGCGGCCCCTTCCACACCCGGCTGATGGCACCTGCCGGTGCCGCGCTGGAAAAGCGCTTTGCCGCCGAGACTTTTGGCGCAATGAAGACCCCGGTGCTGTTCAACTGCCTGGGCCGGGAAAAGGCCGATACGGATACCATCCCCGCGCTGCTGGTAAAGCAGGTGCAGAGCAGTGTCTACATGGAAGATACCCTGCGCCGCCTGGGCGAGCTGGGGGTGGACCACATTCTGGAGGTCGGCCCCGGCAATGCCCTGAGCGGCTTTGTAAAAAAGACCCTGCCCGGGGTGGTGTGCGCTGCGGTGGAAACGCCGGAGCAGCTGGATGCGGTGCTGACCGCATGGAAGGAAGAGCCATGAGTGAAGAAAAACTGACCCGCGCCGCCATCGTTACCGGCGGCAGCCGGGGCATTGGCCGCGCAGTATGCGTGGCGCTGGCAAAGCAGGGCTGCAATGTGGTGGTAAATTACTGCCACGGTGCCGCCCCCGCCGAGCAGACGGCTGCACTGTGCCGCGCCGAGGGCGTAAAGGCCGTGACCGTGCAGGCGGATGTATCCACTGCCGAGGGCTGCAGCGCACTGTTTGCAGCTGCTGTGGAGGCTTTTGGCCGAGTGGATGTGCTGGTGAACAACGCAGGCATCACCCGGGACAACCTCATCCTGCGCCTGACCGAGCAGGACTTTGACGCAGTGGTGGATACCAACCTGAAAAGCGCCTTCCTCTGCTGCAAAGAGGCCGCCCGCCGCATGGTGCGCCAGCGCTATGGCCGCATCGTGAATCTTTCCAGCGTGGTGGCGCTGCGGGGCAACCCGGGGCAGACCAACTACGCCGCCAGCAAGGCGGGCCTGGTGGGCCTGACCAAGAGCCTTGCCCGGGAGCTGGCCGGACGCAACGTTACGGTAAACGCAGTGGCACCGGGCTTTATTGAGACCGACATGACCGCCGTACTGCCGGAAGCAGTGCGTGCCGGCATGACCCAAGGCATCCCCGCAGGCCGGGCAGGCCAGCCGGAGGATGTGGCGCAGGCGGTGGCATTTTTTGCCGCAGAACAAAGCAGCTATCTCACCGGGCAGGTGCTCTGTGTGGACGGCGGCATGGCAATGTAAAGGAGGACCCCTATGGAAAAACGCAGAGTTGTGATCACGGGTCTTGGCACGGTAAATCCGCTGGGCAACAATGTGGCAGACAGCTGGGCGGCAGCCCGTGCCGGAAAGTGCGGCATCGGCCCCATTACCCAGTTCGACACCACCGGCTTCAAGTGCAAGCTGGCCGGTGAGGTAAAGGGTTTTGACCCGGAAACGGTCGTGGATAAAAAGGAAGCCCGCAAGATGGCCCGCTTTACCCAGCTGGCGCTGGGCGCTGCGGCAGAAGCCATTGCGGACAGCGGCATCGATACCCGGGCAGAAGCCAGAGAGATCGGCGTCATCCTGTCCAGCGGCATCGGCGGCCTGCCCACCATCGAGGAGCAGCACGCCCGCGGCGAGGAAAAGGGCATGGAGAAGGTAAGCCCCTACTTTGTGCCCATGGCCATTGCCAATATGGCGGCGGCACAGATCGCCATCAACTTTGGGCTGAAAGGGATGTGCACCTGCCCGGTCACGGCCTGCGCAGGCGGCACCAACGCTGTGGGCGATGCCTTCCACCGCATCCGCGATGGCTACGAGCAGGTGATGGTCTGCGGCGGTGCCGAAAGCTGCATCAGCCCGCTGGGCATCGGCGGCTTTACCAGCATGAAGGCGCTCTCCACCGCTACCGATCCGGACGCTGCCAGCCTGCCCTTTGATGCCCGCCGCGGCGGCTTTGTAATGGGTGAGGGCAGCGGTGTGCTGGTGCTGGAAGCGCTGGAACATGCACAGGCCCGTGGTGCACACATCTACGCCGAGGTGGTGGGCTACGGCGCTAACTGCGACGCCTATCACTTTACTGCCCCGGCTCCCGGCGGCGCGGGTGCTATCGACTGTATGCAGCTGACCCTGGCGGATGCCGGCATCGCACCGGAGCAGGTGGATCATATCAACGCCCACGGCACCGGCACCCACATGAACGATGCCTGCGAGACAGCGGCGATCCATGCCGTGTTTGGGGCACATGCAAAGCAGATGACCGTGGTCAGCACCAAGAGCATGACCGGCCACCTGCTGGGCGGTGCGGGCGGCATCGAGGCCGTGTTCACCGCGCTGGCACTGCGGGATCAGTTTGCCCCGCCCACCATCCACTATGCCCAGCCGGACCCGGAGTGCGACCTGGACTATGTGCCCAACACCGGGCGGCAGCAGGCCATGCAGTACGCACTGAGCAACAGCCTGGGCTTTGGCGGGCACAATGCCTGCATCGCCCTGCGCAGATGGGAGGGCTGACCCATGGCAGAACCCCGTACTGTGCGTGAAAACGCCAATACCCTGAGCAGCGTGCAGATCGCGGAGATCCTGCCGCACCGTTACCCCTTTGCGCTGGTGGACCGCATCCTGGACTATGAGCCGGGGCAGTGGGCCATCGGCCGCAAGTGCGTGACCCGCAACGAGGAGTTTTTCAACGGGCATTTTCCGGCGCAGCCGGTCATGCCCGGGGTGCTGCTGCTGGAAGCACTGGCCCAGACCGGTGCCGTGGCAGCGCTGAGCCTGCCGGAAAATAAGGGCAAGCTGGCGCTGTTCGGCGGCATCAAAAATGCCCGCTTCCGCAGGCAGGTGACCCCTGGGGATGTGCTCACCCTCCACTGTGAGCTGGTGCAGCAGCGCGGCGCTGTGGGCGTAGGCAAAGCCTCCGCCTGGGTGGACGGCAAATGCGCCGTTACCGCAGAGCTGACCTTTGTGCTTACCGCAGCGGAAGCAACTGCATAACGCAATCATACAGACAACAAAAAAGCATCTGCAGCATGGAGATATCTCTCAATACGGGATACATACCATTGCTGCAGATGCTTTTATTTTTTACTGCGGAAAGCCTGCCGGAACAAAAGCCAGCCCCCGTGTATTATACAGGCAGCTTAGTCCAGATGATGCTTCTGGCAGAACTTTTTGCTTACCCAGTACATGCTGCCCCACAGCAGGATGGAGAGCACAAGGTAGAACGGGTTTTTCAGGGCGCTGACCAGCGACTGCCCAAAAATGGCCATCATGGCTACCATGAAACCTTTGCCCAGGAGCACGGTGCCCAGATAGCGCTTTTCGTCAAAATCCGAGATGCCAAAGGCCAGATGCATAAAGGATGTGGGGGTAAAGGGCAGCAGCGCCAGCAGAAACAGGGAGGAGGTATCAAACCGGTTGACCCACTGCTGGGCTTTTTCCAGCTTGGGAAAGCGGCTGGCAAACTTCCAGAAAAAGCGCTTGATGAGCCGCCGCCAGAACAGGAACATCAGGGTGCCGCCCAGCGCTACGCCCGCCCAGCTGTACAAAAAGCCCAGCAGGCCGCCGTGGGCAGCCACGTTCAGCGCAACGATGGCGATGAGGGGCAGCGGCGGAAAAAAGGATTCCACCATGGCCAGCAAAATGGGCGCAAGGGGGCCAAGGCCCTCAAAGCTGTCCAGAAGCGCTTCCCAAAATTCCAGTGTTCCCAGCTGGTGCAGCCAGCCGATCAGTACGGTTTGCATCCTTTATCCGATCCCTTTCTGCGCGGCCGGTGCCGGGGGATGCCCTGGGCGGCCTGCGTTATGCTTTAGTATATCCATTCTCTATGACAGAGCCGTGAACAGACTGTGCATTTTTCAGCAGTCTTTGCGCTCTGCTATGGATACTACGAAATGGAACGGCGTTTTCCTGCGGTTCATTTTTCCGCAGCCTGTTTTTCCGCCTTGGCGCGCATCCGCTCCAGCTGGGCGGTGCGCATCTTTTCCCAGCGGGCCAGGGTCTCGGCGTCCGGCATCTGGGCGCAGCGGGCAAAGCTCCAGTGCAGCCCGTCCCGGCGGGAGAGCTTGTACCGCTGGAACACGCCCTGCCCGGCAGCGTTGCCGCTGCCTGCGCAGCAGGCGCACTGGCTCAGGGTATACCAGCTGTTGCTGCCCTTTTTCAGCCAGATCTCGTCCGGCTGCAGGGCGGTGCCGCACACCGGGCAGGCCATCTGGCTGATCTTGGGGTCGGTGCGCCAGGCATACTGCTCCACATAGCCGTGGAACACCGTAAAGTCCCGGTAATCGCCGGGGTTCTGGCACAGGCTCTGGCGCAGCGCCTCGTCCTCGGTGGGGTAGGCGGCAAGCCCGGCCCGCAGGTCCAGCAGGCGGCAGACATCGGCGGTGTACAGCGTATCGGACAAAGCATCGTGGAAGGGCCGCTCCATGGGGATGCCCATGCGGGTGACCACGCTTTCCAGCGTCATGCCCTCGCCCTCCTTACGGGGATGCTCCCGCAGAAAGACCTGCTGCAGGTCGTACCACACGGTAGGTCTGGACTCATCCAGATTGCACAAAAACAGATTCTGCTTGAGCACCGGCACATCGTCCAGCCCCCACTCGGCAAACTCGGCATCCGGGCCGCACCACTGCATAAAGCGGCGCAGCCCCTGCACGATAGGCTCGCCCTTATCCAGGTCGGCCTGGGTCAGGCCGGTCACCTTGGCGATATGGTGCTGCAGCTTGCGGAAGATGCGGGGGCGCAGATGGATGGAAAAGGTATCCAGCACATTGGCGTCCTCATCGATCTTTACGGCACCGATCTCCACGATCTCGCCCCGCAGGGTCTGCTGTACCCCATGGTAGTTGAAGGTATACGGCTGGTAGCCGATGTTCCATTCCAGATCAAATAAAACCAAGTTACGCGGCATTGTTTTGTTGGTCCTCTCGTAAAATAAAATTCTCCACGGCTTCGGCCACGCCGTCGTGGTTGTTGTCGGCGGTGGTCACGTAGTCGGCGCAGTCCTTGACCGGCTGCTCGGCGTTCTGCATGGCCACGCCTACCCCGGCGTATGCGATCATGGAGCGGTCGTTCAGGCCGTCGCCGCAGGCCATCAGGTTCTCGCGGGTCAGGCCCATGCGGGCCAGCAGCTCCGCCAAGCTGCCGTCCTTGGCCACCCCCAGCGGCACTGCCTCGATAAAGAAGGGGCTGGAGGGGTACAGGTCGGCGCGGCCGGCAAACTGCTGCTGCCCGGCGGCGCACACGGCATCGCGGCGGGCGGGGTCCAGGGTGACGAGTTTCTGGTCGTTGGTCAGGGGGCCATCCAGATCCAGCGCCAGAACTTTGACATCAGACACATAAAAAGATCCTCCTCATTGCGGAAGTGTATACAGGCATGGTCTCTCTCTATTGTACAATGAAACGCCCCCTGCTGGCAAGCCTTGCAGGGCGGTTGAGCGCAAAAAAGCAGGCCTGCAGCAGGGGATACGGAAAATTTTACCTCCTTTGCCCGGATTTTACACCCCGGCGGTTTGGTACGCCAAAGGTTTACCTAAGTGTTACACGGGGCTGGTTTCGCCCCGGGGTGCGGTGCGCTACAATACAGGTGTTCCCACAAGAAAAAACACGACCGCCCCGGAAAGGGCTGAAAAGAGAGGATATCTGTTATGAAGAACGCAAAAATTTCCCGCCGCAGCTTCCTGAAAGCTGGTGCCGTTGCATCGGCAGTGGGTATGCTGTCGGCTGCACCTGTGGCTGCCCATGCAGCTGAGGCCGATGCTTCTGCCGCTGCAGAGGAAGAAAACGGCCTGCTGGATGTGTTCAAAAAGCCTAAGTACATCTTCCTGTTCATCGGCGATGGCATGGGCACCGCCCAGATCCAGTCCGCACGTTTTTACAAGGGTACGGTGGATAACAACGGCGCTGTGACCGAGGCAGACCTGAGCTTTACCAGCTTCCCTCAGGTCGGCAGTGTGACCACCTACGACAGCACCTCTTTCTGCCCGGATTCCGCTTCCACCGCCACCTCCATCGCCACCGGCCACAAGACCGAGAGCGGTGTCATCAATATGTGCCCCTGGACCCGCGATGTGCCCTACGAGACCATTGCCGAAAAGCTGCACGCCCAGAAGGGCTATAAGGTGGGTGTGGTTTCTACCGTTAACATCGACCACGCAACCCCCGCTGCTTTCTATGCCCACCAGAAGACCCGTAAAAACTACTACCAGATCGGTGTGGAGCTGGCAAACTCCGGCTTTGAGTATTTTGCCGGCGGCGAGTTCCAGAAGGTGAACGGCGATGGCACCGGCCCCGATAACCATACCGTGGCTGCCAACGCTGGTTACAATGTGGTCACCACCCAGGCCGGTGCAGCCGCACTGACTGCCGGTGCAGGTAAGACCCTGATCATCGCCGAGAATCTGGGCGATGGCAAGGCCATGAACTACGCCATGGATGCCGCCAACGGCGAGTGGCAGCTGACCGACTACGTGAAGAAGGGCATTGAGCTGCTGGACAATAAGAAGGGCTTCTTTATGATGACCGAGTCCGGCAAGATCGACTGGGCATGCCACGCCAACGATGCTGCTGCCTCCATCCACGATGTGCTGGAGATGAGCAACGCTGTGCAGGCTGCGGTGGATTTCTACAACGCCCACCCCAACGAAACGCTGATCCTGGTCACCGCTGACCACGAGACCGGCGGCATGGCCATCGGCTACAAGACCACCAACTACGACACCTTCCTGACCAACCTGGCCCACCAGAAGATGTCCTACGCAAAGTTCGATTCCACCTATGTGGAGGGCTATATCGCCAACAAGACCCCCTTCGAGACTGCCATGCAGGATGTGAAGAACGTCTTTGGTCTGACCCTGCCCACCGACCCCGCTGCCGCCAGCGCAGGCAAGCTGCTGCTGACCGACTACGAGGTGGAGAACCTGCGCAAGGCCTACGAGCGCACCCTGCAGGTCGGCTCTTCCAGCCAGGGCAAGATGAGCCAGCAGGATTACGAGCTGTACGGCACCTACATTCCCTTCAGCATGGCCATCTGCCACACCATCAACCACAAGTCCGGCATGGACCACACCACCTATGCCCACACCGGTGCCATGGTCAATGTGTACGCAATGGGTGTCGGCGCGGAGAACTTTGGCGGTGTGTACGACAACACCGAGATCTACCACAAGCTGGCTGACCTGACCAAGGTGCAGTAACCTTGATAAAACGGTTCTTCCACTCCACTTTTCCACACCAAAAGCCGTAAAATGTGCAAAACCCTCCCTGCCGGTACCCGCAAAGACTGCGGCCCGGCAGAGAGGGTTTTTGCGATACAAATAAATATTTACTGGTCGATCTCCGGGAAGCCCTCCAGCTTGGAGGTGCAGTGCGGGCAGCGCACGGCCTTGATGGAGATCTCGCTCTGGCAGTAAGGGCACACCTTGGTGGTGGGCGCTGCGGGAGCTTCCGGTGCAGCGGGCTTTTTGTGCAGGGCGTTGACGAACTTGATCACGCTGAACAGCACAAAGGCCACGATGAGGAAATTGATGATGGAGTTGACGAACTCGCCGATCTTGATGCTGGAACCGCCCAGACCGATGACCACATCGGAAAAATCTGCCTGGAAAAACAGGCCGATGAGCGGGTTGATGATGTCCTCTACCAGTGCGGTGACGATGGCGGTGAATGCGCCGCCGATGACAACGCCTACCGCCATATCCAGCACATTGCCGCGCATGGCAAAGGCCTTGAACTCTTCAAAGAATTTTTTGATGCCGCTTTTTTTCTCGTCCATAGATATCGGCTCTCCTTTTTGTTGTTTATACCGCAAGGGGAAATCGTTCTTTTTTTTATGATACCGGAACGCAGGCGGAAATGCAAGAGAAAGCAGCCATCTTCTGGCAAAACAAACCGGCTCCCACAGCAGCTGTGCGGGAGCCGGGCGTTTTATCGCTTTTCTGTGCGGAAAGGGGAGATCATGCGGCAGGCTGCTCTGCGGCGGGCTGGGGGTCAGCGGTCACCGTGATGGTGCGGCTGATGCTGCTGCAGGCGTAGTTGCCCTCTGCTTTTGCGGTCTGGGTATAGGTGCCAGGCTCGGTGGGGGTACCGCTTATCCTGGTGGAGAACCACAAAAAGCTCTTTTTCTTGTAGGTATAGCTGACCTTGCCGTTTTCCACCATCTGTCCGTCCGAAATGACCTTTGCGGTCAGATCTGCGTTCTGCAGCTCGGACACGGTCATGCTGCCCGGGGCATCGGCTGCCCAGCACAGGCTCACATTTTCCGTCTTGGGCTTGATCTTGAACATGGCAAAACCGGCGGCGTTGATATCGCTGCTTTCCAGTGCGATGGCACCGGCCACATACTTGCCGGAATCCTTAGGCTGCTCGTCCAGATAGATGCGGCTCAGTGCGCCATCGGGCAGGTACCGGCGGATCAGGTTCAGCGCCAGCTTCATGCCGTTGGAAACGTTCTTCACGGTGGTCAGGTAACTGGCAGGCACAAAGAAGCTGACGGTATCCATCACCGACACCACCTCGTCCGCCACCCGCAGCAGCACGCCGACATCATTGCCGTCGATCAGCTGCTTGAGGTAGCTGTATACGTTAAATTCCTCGGCCTGATCCGGCGTCTGCGACATCTTTTTGGGCAGGGGGATCAGCTTGAGCAGGGTGCGCAGCTTGTCGGAGATCATCAGGGTCACATAACCGTAGGATTCTCCGCTGGTACCCAGCACCACAGCAATGTATTGGGTGTTCTCAGGGTGGGTCTGCACCTCGATCTTGTAATCAGAACCATAGACCAGATCGCCGGTGGCTTTGATGCGGATGCTGACGAGATCATTCTCGTCCTCCGCAGCGGCCGGCGCTGCGGCATCGGGCAGCTCCTCACAGGCGGCGGGGGCGCTTTCCGGCTGCTGGGCTGCCGCCGAGGCGGGCATTGCCAGCACCCCAAGCATCATACTGACGGCGAGCAGGAGCGAGATCCATCGTTTGGCCTTCATCACGAAAACCTCCTTTTATCTTGGGTATCATACCAACATTTTACCGCAAAATATGCATAGGGTCAATAACGGGATTCAAGCGCGCATGGAAATCGATTTTCCGACTAAAGGCTTCCCCCGGCCGGGGGAAGCTGTCACCGCAGGTGACTGATGAGGGCGCAGGACAGCAGCAGGTTACCCTAAATACCCCTCATCCGGCGCTGCGCGCCACCTTCCCCCCAAGGGGTGAAGGCTTTTGCTCCGGGGCAGGCTACAAAAGTTGATTTCCGTGTCAAGCGCGGCTTTATTCTCCGATATAGGTAAAGCGGGGCTGGGTGATGCCGTCCCGGGTCACGGTTTCCAGCCACATGGCGGCGGGGCGCACCCACAGCCCGCAGTCGCCGTACAGGGCGCGGTACACTACCAGCTCCTCCTCGGTCTCGCTGTGTCGTGCCACACCCAGCACCTGATATTCGTTGCCTTTAAAGTGGCGGTAGCGCCCGGGGCGCACTGGATAATGCAGATCGTTCATAAAAAAACTCCTTTATCATGGTCGTGTTGCAGCGGATCACAGCATCACCCGCAGGGTAAAGCATCCGTCCTTTGCGGCAAAGCTGGTCAGGCCGCCGTAACGCTCCGAGATGGCGCAGATGCTGCGCACTCCCAGCCCGTGCCCGGGCTGGTCGGTGACCGGCAGGCCGTCCCGGAACTGCACATCCGGCAGGCAGCTGTTGGTGATCTGTAAAAACAGCTTGTGGTTCTTTTCGTAGCCGGAAGCCTCGATGGCGGCGGGCTGCCCGGCTTCGCGGCAGCGCACAGCGGCGTGGAGGGCGTTTTCCAGCGCGTTGGAAAGCAGCACGCAAAGATCGCTCTCGGAGATGTGCAGCTGCCGGGGAATACCCGCCTGTACCGTCCACTGTACTCCGGCCCGGGCAGCGCGGTTGGCAAAGGCGGAGAAGATGAGGTTTGCCGCCTCGTTTTCGCAGTAGTCGGTCACTTTGCCGGCCTCGATCTCGCTGCATACGCTGCGGATATACCCCAGCGCCTGCCCGGTGCGGCCGTTCTCGATGCAGCCGGCCAGAAACTGCATGTGGTGGCGCAGATCGTGCCGGTAGGTGCTGGCACGCTGCTGGGAGATGCGCAGGGCCTCGATCTCGCGCATGGCCTGGGTGACCTGCAGGTTCAGGCTGGCCTGCAGCTGTTCCATCTGGACGCGCTGCCGCTCCACGCGGGAGGCCCGCAGGATAAAGCCGAGAAAGGCCGCGCAGCAGACAAAGAACATGAACTCCACGGCTGCAGGGTTGCCGCCGGCCAGAAGGCCGGTGTAGACGTTGGTGATGTAATCGAACAGATAGCCCACCAGCGGAAGGATGCCAAACGGGCACTGCACCGCTGCCGGGTAACCGGCCAGCTGCCGCATGGACGGCGCAACGTACCGGATGAGCAACAGCAGCAGCGGCAGGGTGAACAGCAGCTCGGTCACCGGCTGCACCAGCCTCTGCCCCGGGAAAAACAGGGCGATGGCCAGCGCCGCCCAACGACGCAGCTGGCAGCACAGGTAGGCGGTAAGTACGGCGATCAGCGGCCAGAGCTTCTGCCTGCTGAACACCACCAGTACGCCATACAGCGGCAGGTGGGTGATAAGAGGATAAAAATACTGCGCGGCCGTGGGGCTGGCCCCAAAGTAGAATGCGGCCTGCAGTGCCAGCAGCGCAGCGGCACACCCGGCCATGGCCCAGCGCTTTGTGCGGGTCCAGCAGATGGGGCAGAACGCGGCGCTGAGCAGGATGCCAAAGATGCCCACGGCAGCGCCATCCAGCACGGCCAGCAGCCCGGCGGGGGTGCACAGGGCGGTCATAGCACGACCTTCTTTCCCGCAAAGGCGTAGTCCAGATACTGGTCCCGCACGGCGGTAAAGCGCCCGTGGGGCAGCGGTATTTCCGCAAGGCTCTCCATGGTGATGCTTTTGGCCGTGAGGTTGTGGATATGCTCCATGTTTACAAGGTAGGAGCGGTGCGGGCGCAGAAAGGCCGGATGGTCGGCCAACTGCCGGGCCAGCTCATCCATGCTGCCGCTGCTCTCGGTCACGGTGCCGTCCAGCAGGTGGAACACCAGCGTGCGCCCCTGCACCTCGCAATACTCCAGGTCATCCAGGGCGATGCGGGTCACGCCGCTTTTGCAGCGCAGGATCAGGCTGTGCCGGGTCTGCTTGCGGCACTGGGCCAGCACGGCATCGGTCAGGCGGAAAAAGCTCTCCTTCCAGATGGGTTTGAGCTGGTAGTAGTAGGCACCCACCACATAGGACTGCACCGCAAAATCGGACGAGGAGGTAATAAAGATGATCTGCACCGCTGTATCGTACCGGCGGATCTCCTGCGCAGTGCTGATGCCATTGATGCCGGGCATCAGCACATCCAGAAACAGCACATCGTAGCGCGCGCCGGCTTCGATATCCGACAGCAGGTCCATGGGGTTTGTATAGGGGAACAGCTCCAGCTGTACACCGCGCAGGGCGCGGTATTGCTCCAGAAGATCCTGGATCTGATGCAGTAAGGCGGCATCGTCATCGCAGAAAGCGATCCGTGTCATAGCAAAAATCCTTTCGGGGTCAATACTTCTCCTTAACGATACCATATCTGCGGCGTTTCGTCATGTCTTTTTAGTAAATTTTCCTGCTGTATGCAAGATTTTCACGGCTTCGGCGGGTGGGGTGCCCTATACAGGAAAATGGTGCACCGGAGCGCCCGCAGACGCTCCGGTGCACCAAAAGAATAAACTCAGTAAGAACTCAGCCCAAGGCTCACATCCAGCGCCTGGTCCACCCGTTTCTGGTCGGCAGCGGTGATCTGCCCGGCGCGCTCGCGCAGGCGGTGCTTATCCAGGGTGCGGATCTGCTCCAGCAGCACAACGCTGTCCTTGGCAAGGCCGGTGTCTGCCGCCCGGATATTGATGTGGGTGGGCAGGCGGGCTTTGTCCAGCCGGGATGTAATGGCTGCTGCGATCACCGTAGGGCTGTGCCGGTTGCCGATCTCGTTCTGCACGATCAGCACCGGGCGCACGCCGCCCTGCTCCGAGCCGACCACCGGCGAAAGATCGGCGTAAAAAACTTCTCCTCTGTGTACCTCCATGGAATCTCCCTCCTGTTTGTCCGGAGGATGTGCCCCGCTATGTGATGCGTCCGGCGCATCCTGTCTGCTTTCAGTATGCACAGGCGGTGCGCTGCTTATGCAGTGCGGGGGCGATATTCCATTATATGCACAGGGTGCGGTCAGCTTTCCAGTTCCAGGATGCAGAAAGCCAGTGCCATGCCGCCCTCGTGGCTCAGCGAGAGCCGGGCGCGCAGATGGTGCTGCGCCACCCAGGCGGCAGTCTGCCCGCTGAACTGATAGGCAGGGGCACCGTTTTCCAGCCGGATGGCCTCGATCTCCCGCATGGAAAACGGCTCCCGCAGGCCGGTGCCCGCCGCCTTGAGAAAGGCTTCCTTGGCGGCAAAATCGGCGGCGGCGCTGCCAAGGCGGTGGGCGCTCAGCGGCGCAAAGGGCGCGCTGCCAAAGCCCAGGGCAGCCTGCTCAGCCGGGCCGTATACCCGGCGCACAAAGGCTGCTGCGTGGGCACCGGAAAGGCTTTTTTCCAGGTGGGAAAGGCTGCACAGGTCGCAGCCGATGCCGTAAAGCATACAAAGGCTCCTTTCGCGGGCAGAATGCCGCCCGCCTGTGGTTCATGTTGCCGGAACAATGCTGGAAATTTTGTACAGGATGTGCAAATCCAGCGTATTTATCTTGAAGTTTCGGCGCAATTCGTGTACAATGGAGCTAGTTTCATCCAAAGGGGGTGTATTGCGTGGGAGACGCGACCGCGATTTTCTCGATCCACGATAAAAAGGACTATGAGATCCACGAGATCGTACAGCAGGTGTACGATGCATTGAAGGAAAAAGGCTATAACCCGGTCAACCAGCTGGTGGGCTACATTTTGTCCGAAGACCCTACCTACATCACGACCTATAAAAACGCCCGCGCCATGATCCGCAAGGTGGATCGTGACGACCTGCTGCAGGCCATGCTGCGCAGCTACCTCAACGTGTAATA
>CAKTFD010000016.1 GCA_934553285.1 uncultured Faecalibacterium sp.
GGAGATCCTGCAGTCCGGCGGCTACAAGCTGATCCTGGCCAACAGCTCCTACAAGACCGGCACCGATGCCATCAACAGCCAGCTGGATGAGATGATCAGCCTTATCAAGACCGTAGACCCTGCAGGCGTCATCACCGGCGAGGGTGCCATGACCAAAGACCTGATCGAGGTCGCGGATGTGGACTTTAAGAACGTCAACATCTGGTCCATCCTGGCCGTGTTGGCCATCATCGCCATCTCCTTCAAGAGCCTTTCCATCCCCGTGCTGCTGGTGGCCAGCATCGAAGCCGCTATCGCCATCAACATGGGCATCCCGTACTTTACCGGTACACAGCTGCCCTTTATTGCCAGCATCGTCATCGGCACCATCCAGCTGGGCGCTACCGTGGACTACTCCATCCTGATGACCACCCGTTATCACGAGGAGCGCGTCTTTGGCCGCACCCCCATGGAAGCCGCCCAGCAGTCGCTGGAGCACTGCAGCCAGTCCATCCTGACCAGCGGCCTGACCTTCTTTGCCGCCACGGTCGGCGTGGCCGCCATCAGCAAGATGGAGCTGCTGCGGAGCATCTGCCTGCTGATCTCCCGCGGCGCTCTGATCAGTATGCTCGTCATCCTGGTCGTGCTGCCTGCCGCCCTGATGCTGTGTGACTGGATCATTCGCCACACCACCCTCAAGTGGATGGTGCCTGAATCTGCCAACGCCAAGAAGTCTGCAAAGGAGTAATGCGCTATGAAAAAATCGCTTCGTTTCGCCAGTGCGGCGCTGGCTGTTGCCCTTGCCGCCAGCTGTGCAGCCCCGGCTTTTGCCGCTGGCAGCAGCTTTACCAAGTCCGAGACCGTGTACGCTGTGATGAACGCCGATGGCTCCATCCAGAGCACCACCGTCAGTGAGCATGTCTACAGTGCCGCCGGTCTGTCCAAAGTTACCGACCAGAGCACCCTGACCAATATCCAGAACACCGAGAGCAGCGCCACCTTTACCCAGGACGGCGAAAAGCTGGTGTGGAACACCGATGATACCGATGTGTACTACAAAGGCGAGACCAGCCGTGCGCTGCCCATCGAGGCCACCGTTACCTATGCGCTGGACGGCCAGGAGGCTGCTCTGGAAGACCTGATCGGCAAAAGCGGCCATCTGACCGTGACCATCGCCCTGAAAAACAACGAGACCGGCACCGTGAATGTAAACGGCAAGGACCGCACCATCGTCACCCCGCTGGTCACCGCTGTGGGCGTGATCTTTGGGCAGGATGCCACCAACGTGGTGGCCGCCCATGGTCTGGTGGAAAGTGCCGCCAAGAGCAATGTGGCCGCCTTTGTCACCCTGCCGGGCGTAAAGGACTCCCTGTCCGGCCTGCTGCCCGACCAGCTGGACACCATCGAGGACTACCTGCAGGACACCATCACGGTGGAGGCCGATGTTACCGAGCTGACCTGCCCCCAGGTGATGATGGCCTGTGCCACCAGCGCCGCTGCACTGGGCACTGACAACGTATTTGACCTGAGCAGCATCAACGACCTGACCGATGGCATCAACCAGCTGAACGATGCCATGAGCCAGCTGCTGGACGGCGCTTCCCAGCTGGCAGATGCCACTACCCAGCTGTCGGACGGTGTGCTGGCCCTGCTGGATGGTGCCAGCGCCCTGAGCAGCGGTGCCTCTACACTGGATAACGGCCTGAGCCAGCTGACCGGCGGTCTGGATACCCTGACTGCCAACAACAGCGCCCTGAACAGCGGCGCACAGCAGGTGGCCGACGGCGTGCTGGCCTCTGCCAACAAGACCCTGAAAGAGGGCGGCCTGATCGATACCGATATGACCTGGGACAACTACACCGAGGTCATCGATACCATCCTGACCATGAACGACAAGACCCTGGCTGCCGGCCGCCGCAAGATCGTGCGCACCATCTGGGAGCAGGCCCCCAGCTTCAAGGACAGCCAGCTGGATCTGGCCCTGTACCTTTCCGCCACCAAGACCGACCACGACCTGGAAGCCGCCCTGCGCCTGATGCAGAACTACGACCCCTCCATGCTGAGCGGTCTGGTGCAGCTGATGACCAGCCAGGAGGCCAAGGATACCGCCCATGCCGAGCTGAAATATCAGGTGGAGAACAGCCAGGATATCGCTGATGTGCGTGCCCTGAAAGACAGCCTTGCAAAGATCCAGCTCTTTGTTTCCAGCGTGGGACAGTACACCGCCGGTGTGCAGACCGCTGCAGACGGTGCCCACTCCGCCAAGGACGGCAGCGCCCAGCTTTCTGCCGGTGCCAAGACCCTGTATGATGGCGTGAACACCCTGAATAACGGCGCCAGCCAGCTGAACGATGGTTCTCACCAGCTGAACGACGGCCTGAACCAGTTCAACGAGGAAGGCATCTCCAAGCTGACCGGTGCACTGGATCAGGATCAGCTGCACGGCCTCAAGACCGTGCTGGACGAGATGACCGACCGGCTGGAAAGCTACACCAGCTTTGCCGGTGCGCCCGAGGACGCCGAGTGCAGTGTGAAGTTCATCTACAAGACCGCCGAGACCGTGGCTTCTGTTGAGAATACGGTGGCTGATACCCAGACGGTCAAGGAGGGCAACATCTTCACCCGCCTGTGGCAGCGCATCCTGGATCTGTTCAAGTTCTGATCCCTGTCATTTTCCTTCCAGAATAGTATATAGATATACGCAGCAAAGCCCCGCAGCCGGATGGTTGCGGGGCTTTGCTGCGCTCAGCGCTGTATCGTAATAGGGTTCTTACACGCCATAGGATTCTTACACGCCGGAATAAGCCGAGAAGCCGCCGTCCACCGGCAGGCAGATGCCGGTAATGAAACCGGCAGCGTCATTGTTCAGCAAAAACAGCAGTGCGCCCACAAGGTCTTTCTCGCTGTCGCCAAAATGACTTTTTTACCTTGAAGCTATCGTTATCCTTCCCGGCAGCGCACGGTCAGGGCGGCTTCGGTATCCAGTGCGCCCTCCATGCTGCAGTGCAGCACGGCGCGGCCCGCCTCGCCGGTGGTAGCCAGGTAGGTACCCGCCATACCGCCCCGCAGGGGCACTACGCTGGGGCCAAGGATCTTCAACGGGCCTTCCACCCGCAGGCAGACGGCCTCGCCGCAGTAGGGCAGCAGGTTGCCGTTCTGGTCGATGGCGCGCAGGCTGACGGCGGCACAATCCCAGGTGGGGCCATCGGTCAGCAGCGGGTTATGCACGGTACACTCCAGCCGGACGCTCTGCACCGGCTCCCGCACCACGGTGCGCACAGCGCGGCCATGCCACACCGCCTCGAACCGGTACACCGGCGCAGGGCTGCCCAGCACGCCGATGTATTTGTAGTACATCCGCAGCAGATCGTTCCAGCTCAGGCGCAGCGAGAGCATCCGTGCCCGGGAAAGCGGCGAGAGCACCATGGCGTCCCGGCGCATCTCGTTCAGGATGCCGGCTGCCTGGGCAGCGGTGGCGCGGTCCATGCCCTCGTATTTTTCCAGCAGGGAGCCAACAAAATCGCTGATCTCAATGGGCGGGTGCGGCAGGGCGGCAAAGCGCCCCCGGCGGTCCGGGCTGAACTCCGCCACAAAATCGTTGCCGCGGTACAGCCGCACGCTCTCGGCGTTGGTAAACACCCAGCAGGCCGCTGCGGCACCGCCGGGCAGATCGCCCAGCGCCATGCCGGAGGATACCTCCATCACGATGTCGGAGGGTGCCCGGGGCGTTTTCTGGCTGGCGTACACGGCGGCAGACAGCTTGGGATTGCGGAACATATCCAGCACCCCGTGGTAGCAGATGCGGTCGCCGCTGCCAAACTCCCGGTGGGTGTTGTAATCCGCCATGCACCAGCCAAAGCTGCCCGCCACCCCCGGCTGGGCAATGCTGTCGTTGAGCACTGCCGCGTGGTGCAGCGCCTGCACCAGACGGTGCGGCTCGTCATCAAAGGGCTTTGCCGGGAAGTTCTGCCCCCCGAACTCGCTGATCAGATATCCCTTGCGGGTGTCGGGGGTCACAGCGGCGCGGTTCTCGCAGCCTGCGCCCCTGCCGGCATAGGAGTAATCGTTGTAGGCGTAAACATCCTCCAGCAGCTGGCTTTTGCGGCTGTTCCGCGCGCCTGCCGTGGGGCGGGTGGGGTCCAGCCGGTGGATGGCTTCGTTGGTGCGCTTGTAAAATTGTTCCTGATCGGGGCTGCCGTTGATGCGTGCCCCCCACAGGAACACGCTGGGATGGTTGCGGTACTGGCACACCATCTCCCTGCAGTTCTGCAGCGCCTGTGCCTGCCAGACCTCGTCCCCGATGTGCTGCCAGCCGGGCATCTCGGTAAATACCAGCAGGCCCAGTTCATCGCAGGCATCCAGAAACGCCTGGCTCTGGGGGGAATGGCTGGTGCGCACCGCGTTGCAGCCCAGCTCCTTTTTCAGCAGCTGCGCGTCCAGCCGCTGGATGCTGTCCGGCATGGCGTAGCCCTGATACGGGTAGCTCTGGTGCCGGTTCAGCCCCCGCAGCTCCACCCGCTGCCCGTTCAGGTACAGCCCGCCCGCCACGAACTGCACGGTGCGGAACCCGAACCGCACCGTTTTTTCGTCCAGCACCCGGTCGGGCAGGCCGCTGGTGCCCGGGCGGATGAGCCGTACGGTCAGGGTATACAGGGTAGGATGCTCCAGGCTCCAGGGATGCACATTGTTCAGCGTACCGGTGATGGGCAGCGAAAGCTCGCCGCTGTACACGGCCCGGCTCCCGGCAGGGCTGCGGATCTCGGCCTGCAGGGTGCAGCCGACGGTCTCGCCCACCGTGGAGGTATAGATGCGGAAATCGCCCTCGGCTTTTGCCTCGATGAACACATCCCGCAGGTAGGCAGGCTCCTTGACATCCAGGCACACCGCCCGGTAGATGCCGCCGTAGGTCAGGTAGTCGATCTGCCCGCCAAAGGGCGGGATGTTCAGATCCTCGCGGCTGTCGCAGCGCACCGCCACCACGTTCTTCTGCCCCAGATGCAGTGCACCGGTCAGGTCCACCGTAAAGGCCGTGTAGCCGCAGCCATGGTGGAACACCCGCCGCCCGTTGCAGAACACCGTGGCATCGTGCGCCACCGCCCCAAAGGTAAGCAGCACCGTGCGGCCTGCCCACTCCCTGGGGGCAAAAAACTCCCGCCGGTAGCCGCACAGGCGCTGGTATTCATTCTCGTTGCAATAGTTATAGGGCAGCTGCCGGACAGTGTGGGGCAGCCGCACCGGCGTAAGCGAAAGCTCCGGGCACGCCGGGCGCACCAGCGCGGGGTCGAATGTGGGGGCAAACAGCCAGCCTTCGTTCCAATCGTAGTGTTCCATGGCAGGATCTCCGTCTGAGTGAAAGTCTTATACTGGTATGGTACCACAAAGTTGTGAACGAAAAAAGCACGCGCAGGGCTATTTTGCAGCTTTTTATCGCAATTTTCAAAAATAGTGCCAATCAAAACAGCATATTTGCGATATGCAGTTTGCGGATGTTGCTTGTGCATTAAAAACGCAAACTGCTATAAGCAAAAAAGCGGAGCGAGTGCAAAGGATATGTCCCTCAGAAAAAGCAAACTGCACAAGAACCAAATCAAACCTTTGGTGGTTTGGCTGAAATGTGAAAAACCGTGCCAAAAGCCGCCAAAAAATGGTTGCGAACCGTAGGGAAACAGGTATAGAATAAACACAGAAGTGCGCAAAAACACTTCAATATTTAACAGAAAGGAATCATGAACGATGAAACGAATCCTTGCGGTGTTTCTGACATTGGCAATGGCGCTGAATGTTGCGCCCGTGGGTGCTTTTGCAGCTGCGGACAGCAACGCAGCATCCATTGTTGCCATCGAAGAAACTGATGAAAGCGCTTCGTCCCGGCTGGACGAGCAAACGGCGAGAGCCATTGCGTCCGACCCATTCCTGCAGCAGGCAAAGTCTGCTTCGCAGGAACAAAATTCCACCATTGACACTTCCGATGTGTCGATGGAAGCGACTAACAGCTTCGGCAAGCTGCTTTTAAACGGTATGGATGTGGACAAGGAGAACGGAAGCAGTTCCTCCACCGGAAGCAACATCCAGAAGATCACGCTGAACGGCAGGACGGCAACCGTTGACTATACAGCTGCAGAAGATGCTGACCTTGTGGTGGGCATTTATGCCGATGATGCCGAAGAACAGATGGTAGCCAGCGGCACAGTTGCTATTACAGCAATGGCAAATGGCACGGCAACAGTTGCGATCACCGGCGATATTCCGGATTACTATGTTATCAAAGGATATCTGTTTGATAAAGCAGAGCACGCACCGCTGTGTAATCCGTTTGTCAATACCTTCAATACGAAGAATATGGTAGACCTGAGTACAGCAACGGTCAATGACTTCCCAGAAGACCGCGTCATAAATCTTGACGATGACGCAACGACCAACTTTGCGGTCGTTAAACAGGATGTCACGCTTTTGACTCCTGAGGATTCTGCCGGAGGTAAGAATACCCTTACAAATGAAGATAATGATGGGCTGAATTATACTATTGCAAACGCCAGTGAGGAAATCAAAAAACTACAAGCAGGTGATATCCTGACCTATGAGTATGCACCAGGTGAACTGCTTGTGGTCAAGGTAGCTTCCATTACGATCAGCGGAGATACGGTTGCGATCCACGGCGATGATACACTGGAAGCTACAGAGGTGTTTGATGCACTGAAAATTGAAGAAAACTTGGCATCGACTGATTTCGAGTATGATGGTTCAACCGCACAAGAAGGCGTAGAATATCTTGGTACAACGAATGAAGAAACCAACGGCATTATTACAGATGCATTTGATAAAATGTTTCATAGCGTTTACGAAGGTGGCGACGATTTTGAAATAGAGCATGAGTTTTCGATATCAGTTAATTTAAAAACCAATGGAGATTTAGACCCGGACTTTGGAGACGATTCATCATCTGATGCGGATCTTGATATCCCGGGTTCAACCGCTGGTGCAGCAATTGCTTTAAAAGGTGCGATAAAACTAACCTTGGGGATGACCTATGCTTACTACATTGCATGGGATCAGCAATATGTGGCAGTGAGTAGTGATTTGACGTCAAATGGTACGATCTCACTCAGCGGAGAGTATAATTTGAAGATTCCTATTCCTATTGGCTCGTTCCATACGACAAAAGCATTAAAAAAAGCCGGTACAGAAATTCATATAGGCCCTAATTTGGTTGCAAAAGCAGGCACAGCACTTACATTTGGCTATACATATGAAAAACACATTGCATTTGCAATGCGCCCATTTAGTCCCATAACGGATCTGAGTCTGCCGGGATATGGAAAGATTTATATTCCAGAAGAAACAGCATCGTCTGGAGCGCCACAGTCCCCGTCGGTCGAAATAACTGCGTTTGCTGGAATCGAATATAAAATTACAGCCAAAATCGCAGGAGAACTTTTGGGAATCGACTTTGGTCCGACAGCAGGTGTGGAAGGAAAACTAAAGCCAACGATTTTTGAAGAAAGTGATGCCACAAAACACGAGTGTACAACCTGTTTCACGATTACTGAAAAATTCAAGGCCGACTTCACATACAAATTCATTCTTTTCCAGCATAACGACTTTGGAATAGACGCAGGCGATAAATGGATACTCGCGGACGAAGATCTGGGGACATTCTATTGGTCGCTGACTTATAATGAGTTTGCGCTTGGGTCATGTCCACACTTGGCTTATCGTGTCGATATTACATTTGATGGAGATAACGCCGAAGGAAAAACAGTTTATGACCAAAACAAAACATTGCTTGGCACGCTGAATGGTGAAAATAAGCTGACCGCTTATCTTGAGCCGGGCAATGGATATGTTATGACCGTAACCATAAATGGTACAGAATATAAGAGTAAACCATTTGATGTAGGACATGAGGCAACCAGCGTTACCTTTGGCCCCGGCAAAAAAGCCCCTGAGCCGGAAGGCGTTGTCGGATCCGGCAAGTGCGGCGATAACCTGACCTGGAAGCTGGATGCAAACGGCACCCTGACCATCAGTGGCACCGGAGATATGTATGAATATGGTTCCGGACTATTTGGCGATGCAGAGCGTGTGCCTTGGCTCAGCGATTTGATGAGTGAATCCCCGATCAACAAACTGGTTCTGAACGAGGGCATTACCGGAATCAGTGACTTCGCATTCACGGCAAGCAAGATAGAGACCCTAGATATTCCCAGCAGTGTTACAAGCATTGGCAGTGCCGCATTCAGCGGCTGCAAAAATCTGGTATCAGTCTCCGGTGGAGAAAATGTTTCTTATATTGGCAGCATGGCATTCTTGGAATGCAGTTCTTTGGCATCCATCGATCTCTCAGACAAGCTAGAAGGACTCTACATGGGCACATTCAAGGATTGCAAGAGCCTGACCTCTATTACGATTCCTGGCAACGTTGCAGTATACGGATTGTCCGATTTCGTATTTTCTGGCTGCGAAAAATTGAAAACTGTAACGTTAATGTATGGTGTGGTATCAATTGACTGCGAGATGTTTAAGGATTGTACCGCATTGGAAACAATTACCTTACCGGACACGGTGACCAATATTTACAGCGATGCCTTTAAAAACTGTACCGCATTGACAAAAGTTTTCTATTACGGCACGGAAGAAGACTGGAATAAGATCAGCATAGCTGCGGGCAATGATGCACTAACCAATGCAACGCGTTCCTATATCGCGGAAAAGCATACTTCTGGCAGTTGTGGTGCCAATCTGACCTGGGCGCTGGATGATGCTGGTGTACTGACCATTCAGGGTACAGGCAGAATGACTGATTACTCGCAGGCGTCCTGGAATACAGACGATGTGCAGAAGGTCATTGTAAAAGATGGCGTAACCAGTATTGGTGCATTTGCATTTTACAATTGCTCGAACCTGACAGAAGTGCAGTTACCGCCCAGTCTGCTGGAAATTGGAGACTCCGCATTTGCGAATTGCCATAACCTGACGAACGTACAGCTGCCCGCAAATCTGACTACGCTGGGCAGCCGGGCATTCTGGAACGACAACGGACTGCTTTCTATCAATCTGCCGGATGCGCTGGTATCCATTGGTGCGAGAGCCTTTGAATACTGCAGCGCACTGCAAGGTAGTCTGACCCTGCCTCAGGGCATCGTGGATGTGCCGCCCTATCTATTCCGCAATTGTGATAACCTGGAAAGTGTTCAACTTGCATCTGGAACAAAAAGTATTGGAGACTATGCTTTTGACCTGTGCAGCGGCCTGACAGCGATCAAGATTCCAGATAGTGTGACACAAATCGGGGATTACGCATTTGATTGGTGCTACAATCTAAAGGATGTGACTCTCTCCCAAAACCTGGTTTCTATTGGAAAGTCTGCGTTTTCTGGAACCGCTATTACTTCGATGGATTTGCCAGATAGTGTGACCAGCATTGGTACATTTGCGTTCAAGCAGACGAACCTGACCGGAACCTTTACGATTCCGTCCGGCGTAACTGAAATCAGCACAGGATTGTTTGAAAACTGCCATAATCTGAAAGAGGTCGTGATGCCGTCTGGCATCACCGAGATTGGTACATATGCATTCTACAACACAGGAATTACAAACTTTGTGATTCCGGATGGCATCACAGTGGTCGGTATGTATACCTTCTATGGTGCAGACCTTGAGAGCATTACGATCCCGTCCAGTGTAACAGCGATCAGAGAAAGTGCATTCCATTGCTTCGGACTAAAAGATGTGTATTATGCAGGCTCCCAGAGCGAATGGAGCGAGATCAAGATCTATTCGGAAAACGAAAAATTGACCGAAGCCACGATCCACTATAACTATTCCTCCGGCGGCAGCCAGCTCAGCCTGAACGATCCTGCCCAGCCGGTGGAAAACTCCATTACCACTGGCAAAACCAGCACGAGCAACAATACCATGCACGCAGTATTCAACGGTTTGACTGCCGGAGAAGCGTATGCCGTTATCGTCAGCAAGTCGGCGAAAGATCCGTTTAATGCGGATAACCTGATCTATGTCAACCAGAAAACTGCTGGCACAGACGGCGTGCTGGATGTTCCGTTTACTTCGAGCGAGAGCGGCGCAGCTTATGTTGTAGCCTGCCGTCGCGGAAACGAAGGCCCGACGGTGACAACCAAAAAGTATAAGATGACGATCCGGAGCAAAAACTACACGGGTGAACTGGTCGATTCTTATATACCGGGCCATAAAGTTGTCATTGCAACAAAGAGCGATGATGGAAACGGCAACAAGTTCAACTGCTGGCGCGTTGTAGCGGGCGATGTAACGCTGGCCGACCCGACAAGCCCGAGCACATCGTTTATCATGCCGGAACACGATGTGGAATTGGAAATCGTCTTCTATGATGGATATCCGGATTCTTCGGGCAACCCCTCCGGCGGCGATGACGGCGGCGGTGCGGCTATCCTTCTGATTGGCGGTGTAGCGGCCGCAGCGGCGGTAGCCGGTGTGGTGATGATGATGCCGGTGGAGGTCAGCGGTACTGTAAAGCTGGCCGACCAGCCGGTGGCAAATGCCAGCGTGCAGGTGCTGCAGGGCGAAACCGTCAAGGCAGAAACCGCAACGGACGCAACAGGTCACTTTGCCCTCAAGGTGCGGCGCGGCAACTACACCCTGCGTGTGCAGTGGACAGATGCCGAGGGTCAGCCCATGATGCGCACGGTGGACTTTAAGGCCCCCAATGCGAACCTGAACATAGCAGCATAAGCTGCGCATAACAGAAAAGCAGACCTAACCAAAAAGGCCGGAACCGCTCTGCCCGCAAGGGGCAAAGAGGTTCCGGCCTTTTGCGCTTTTCAGCGTATAAAGCTGGTCATGGGGCGGGGCGGGTTCTGGGGATGGTCGATGCCGGCGGCCTTACCGGCCTCGATGCAGCGCAGCAGCCAGGCCATGTTGCGGCCCAGCTCCTGCATCACGGCGCAGCCCTCGGCGTCCTGCAGCACCTGCTCGGGGTCAGAGCCATGCACCATGGCCCAGTAGGAGCCGTTGACCAGCGGCATGTGGAAGAACTGCGGGTACTTGACCAGCTGGTCCAGGGTGGTGGTGGTACCGGCGCGGCGGGCAGAGCAGCAGATGGCGGCGGGCTTATAGGCCAGATACTTGCCGCCTGCGTAGGCCAGCCGGTCCATAAAGCTGGCCATGTTGCCGGCTGCCGAGGCGTAGTGCACCGGGCTGCCGAACACAAAAGCATCGGCGGTCTTTGCCTTCTCGATGGCTTCGTTGACCACGCCGCCGAACACGCAGCCGCTGCCGGTCTTGCGGCAGCCGCCGCAGCCGATGCAGCCGCCCACGGGCTGCCCGCCTACGTGCAGGATCTCGGTCTCGATGCCGCTGGCATTCAGCTCCCCTGCAATGAGGGAGAGGGCGGTATATGTGCAGCCCTTTTCGTGGGGGCTGCCGTTGATGAGCAGAACTTTCATAGCAGATACTCTCCTTTGCTGTAATGCGCCGTAAAACGCGCGGCGCTGCTGCTACGATTGTAGCACAAAGCCGCCCCGTGCGCAACGTGAGCTATTGACAATACTATGCGATTGGGAGATAATAAAGGATACGAAAGAGATGAATCCCGACTGCCGCAGAGCGGCAGCTACGGTAAGGAGGTAACATCATGCGCGTGATCGCAGGAGAAGCCCGGGGCCGCAGGCTGGAAGCACTGCCCGGCACCGATGTGACCCGCCCCACCCTTTCGCAGGTGAAGGAGGCGATGTTCAGCATCGTACAGTTCGACCTGCCCGGGGCACGGGTATTGGATCTGTATGCAGGCAGCGGCCAGCTGGGCATCGAGGCCCTGAGCCGTGGTGCGGCCCGCTGCGTCTTTCTGGACGAGAACCGGGAGGCGGTCAGCATCATTATGCGCAACTGCAAGGCCTGCGGCGTATTCGACCGCAGCCGGGTGAACATCGGCGAGGCGGCACGCTTTTTGTCGGCCTGCCGGGAACAGTTCGACCTGGTGCTGCTGGACCCGCCCTTCCGCGGCGGCACGCTGGAAAAGATCCTGCCTGCCGTGGAAAAATGCATCGCGCCCGGCGGCATCGTGCTGTGCGAGAGCGAGACCGGCATCGTGCTGCCCGCCCAGGCAGGCAGCCTGACCCTGCAAAAACAGTATAAATACGGCAAGGTGCTGCTGTGGAAATACACAAAGCCGATGCAGCCCGCCGATATGCAGGAGGGAGAAGCCTTATGAACGTGAACGAACTTTTGGACACCATTGAGGATGCACTGGAAGAAAGTGCCAGCGTACCGCTTTCCGGCGGCAAGCATCTTGTGGATGTAGAGCAGATCCGGGATTATCTGGATGAGGTGCGGGCCGCCCTGCCCGGCGAGCTGCGCCAGGCCCAGCAGATCGTGAACGACCGCGCCCAGATCGTGGACAGCGCACAGGCACAGGCGCAGGCCATCGTAAAAAAGGCCGAGGAGCGCGCCCGCATCCTGGTGAGCGATGCCGAGATCGTAAAGGCCGCCCAGCAGCGCGCCTCCGAGATCACCTCTGCCGCCCAGACCGAGGCCCGTACCCTGCGCCAGACCGTGACCGACTACTGCGAAAATATGCTGCGCACCACCGAGGATACTATGGTGGAAAATGCTGCCCAGGTCAAAAACATCCGCGCCAGCCTGCGCCAGAACGCCAAGAAAAACGGCTGAGCCGTACAAACTTTCCACACAAATTCCACACAATGCGCGACCCACAGTCCCTGCGAGCAAAAATGACGGCTCACAGGGACTTTTTTTGTGGACTTTTGCGGGAAAAAGCGACCCGAAAACCCTTGCAATCACAGGTTTGATTTGCTACAATAAATATGTATCAGTGGGGCAAAGTGGGTAAAAGTAGGGCCAGCGCCCTGCATACCCTCCGGAAAGGGGGAACAGCGCGTGTTTTTTGGCCGGTACGATTACACCATCGATGCCAAGGGGCGGCTGAATTTCCCCGCAAAATTCCGGGATGCCATGGGCGAAAGTTTCGTGGTGCTGGAATGGGTGGACAACTGTCTGTTCGTTCTGCCCATGGAGGAAGTCCAGCGGCTGGCGGACAAGCTGGAAAGCGATGAGCTGATGGACAGCTGGGCCATCTCCGGCGACCTGTTCAGCACGGCATGTGAAGTAATGCCGGACAAGCAGGGGCGCATCCTGCTGCCGGCGGAGCTGCGTGCCTACGCCGGGCTGGAAAAGGATGTGACCATCATCGGCAACCGCAACCATGCCGAGATCTGGGCCACCGATGCCTGGAACGCCCGCCGTGCCGCCGTGACCAACGCCCAGCGCGCAGAACGGCTGCGGATGCTGCACCTCTGATGCAAGATCACTAAAAATAAGAAAGGAGGCCGTGCCAATGGCCATTGAATCACAACTGCCGTTTGACCCGGCCTCGTTTGAGCATATCCCCGTTTTGCTGAACGAGTGCCTGGACGGGCTTTCCATCGACCCGGCGGGGACTTATCTGGACGGCACTGCAGGCGGCGCAGGACACTCCCGCCAAATCGCGCTGCGGCTGGATGCCGCCAAAGGCGGCAGGCTCATCTCCCTGGATCAGGACCCGGATGCGGTGCAGACCGCACGCGCCCGCCTGGCAGGGCTGCCCGCCACCGTGGTGCAGATCAACTTCCGCTACGCAGGCCAGGCGCTGGAGCAGCTGGGTATCGATAAGATCAACGGTGCGCTGCTGGATCTTGGCGTTTCCAGCCATCAGCTGGACGATGCAGCCCGGGGGTTCTCCTACCGGGCGGATGCTCCGCTGGACATGCGCATGAGCCAGCAGGGCGAAACTGCGGCAGACCTTGTAAACAGCGCAAGCCGCGAGGAGCTTGCCCGCATCCTGCGGGACTACGGCGAGGAGCCTTATGCCTGGCAGATCGCCGGGCGGATCGTGGAGGCACGGGAGGCCGCGCCCATCCTGACCACCCTGCAGCTGGCCGACATCGTGGCCAGCGCCATGCCCCCGGCCGAGCGCCGCAAGAACAAAAACCCCTCCCGCCGCACCTTCCAGGCGCTGCGCATTGCGGTAAACCATGAGCTGGACGCGCTGGAAGAGGGGCTGGATACCATTTTTGAGCATCTGGCACCGGGTGGCCGGCTGTGCGTGATCACCTTCCACTCCCTGGAGGACCGGCTGGTCAAGAACAAGTTCCGCCGCTGGTCCACGGCCTGCACCTGCCCGCCGGAGTTTCCGGTGTGCGTATGCGGCGGCAAGGCCAAGGCAAAGCTCATCACCCGCAAGCCGATCGAGGCGGATACGCAGGAGCTGGAAGAGAACCGGCGCAGCCGGTCTGCCCACCTGCGTGTATTGGAAAAATGCTGAAATGCCGCTAAAAGCGGCATCGTGTAAGGAGGAGAGCCAATCATGGGTCAGCCAGCATACGACCATAACGCTGCGCGCCGCCGCAAGGCACCGCAGCCCCAGCGCAAAGCAAACCTGCGGGTAGCAAAGGGCGGCAAGCGGCGTTTGAACCCGCTGCAGGCAGCAGTGCACAACGCAATGCATCTGGTGGCTGCAGCACTGCTGGTGGGTTTTGCCATCAGCCTGCTGTGGAGCGAGGCACAGCTTGTGGAGCTGAACGACCAGATCCAGGCCGCCAAGGCCAGGCTGATCAGCGAGCAGAGCCAGTATACCTACTACAACAGCACCCTGAACAGCAAGACCAACATTGCCAGCGTGGAAGAGACCGCCGGGCGGCTGGGACTGATGAAAGTGGATCCCAGCCAGATCACCTACATCCGCCTGGGCGAAAGCGGCGCATTGGTGCGCCGGGAATCCGCAGTGCGGCAGTGGACCGACTTTTTGTACAATGGTGCGGTGAACATTCTGGGCACCGTGAAATAAACGGAGAAAGCGTGCGGCAGCGCACGCTTTTTTCGGTTTATAGACATCTGAACGAACGAACTGCGCAGGGCAGCGGCGCAGCCAGCGCACGCCCTGCAGGAGAAAACCAATGCAAGAACCTTTCCGTAACAACAAAAAAAGCAGAAGCTACCGCCTGCGCCCGGCCTCCGGGCGGGACCGGCTGGACAGCCGGGTGCGGTGGATCTGCAGCCGTCTGGGCATCCTTGCGGTGGTGGCAGCAGCAGCCATCGTCATCCGCAGCCTGTACAATATCCAGATCGTCCATGGTGCAGAGTACCGCCAGTATGCGGCACAGCAGCAGCTGCTGGATACCACCATCAAGGCCACCCGCGGCGAGATCTACGATGCCTCCGGCATCACCCTGGCTTCCACCAGCGTGGTGTGGACCATCTGGGCCGACCCCAGCTACAGCAGCATCCTGTACACCAGCAAGACCGCCGATGACGGCACGGTGACCAAAACGCTGGACCCGGCCATGTGTGCCGAGGTGAGCCGGGAGCTGACCCTGCGCCTGCTCTCCGGTGATGGCGAGAGCCTGGACAGTGTGAGCACCTCCTCGGCGGAGTACCAGCAGCAGTACCAGTCCGTGTACGATGCCCTTTCCCGGCTGGATTCCGCCTACGTCACCCTGGCCACCAAGGTGAACAACGCCGTCAAGCTCTCCATCGAGAACTACGTTTCCACCTTTAACAAGAGCCACAAAAAAGCCACCGATACCTCCCGCAAAGGGCGCATCTCGGTGTCGTCGGAAAAGAGCTTCCAGCGCAACTACCCCTACGGCGCTTTTGCTGCAGCGGTGCTGGGCTTTACGGATGCGGACGGCATCGGCACCTACGGGCTGGAAAAATCCTATCAGTCCACTCTGGCCGGTGTGGATGGCCGCACCATCACCCAGCGCAATGCCGTGGGCAACGCCATTGCTGACCAGAACGCCACCACCTTTGCCGCCAAGGACGGCTCCAATCTGGTGCTCTCGCTGGATGTGAACGTGCAGGAGATCACCGAGCGGTACCTGAACGAGGCCATTGCCGCCAACACGGTGGAAAACCGTGGCTGCGCCATCGTGATGAACGTCAAGACCGGTGCCATCCTTGCCATGGCCTCCAAACCGGACTTTGACCCCAACGACCCGCTGAGCTACAGCGCCAACGAAGCCTACCTCAACGAGCTGGTACATGCAGAGCCGGAGCTGTACGGCATCTACAAAAAGGATGCCGACGGCAACTACATCACCGATGAGCAGGGCAATAATATCCTGGATGAGGAAGCGGATTATTCCGGCTACTTCCGCGATATCCAGTGGAAAAACAAGGCCATTACCGAGCTGTACTACCCCGGTTCGGTGTTCAAGGTCATCGCCTCTGCCATGGGCATCGACTCCGGTGTGGCGACCATGAACACCACCTTTACCTGCTCCGGTGCCTACGGCGTGGCCAAAGAGACCTACCACTGCGCCGGCCACAAGGCCCACGGCACCCTTAACATGGCCGAGGCCCTGCGCAAGAGCTGCAACATCTACTACATCCAGCTGGGGCAGCGCATCGGCTCCCAGCAGTTCTACAACTACTTCGATGCTTTCGGCTTTACCGCCCGCACCGGTGTGGACCTGCCCAGCGAGACCAACTTTATGCAATACTACCGGGCCGATCAGCTGGGCGAGGTGCAGCTGGCCTCTTCCTCCTTTGGTCAGGCCATGGCCATCACCCCGCTGCAGATGTGCACCGCCATCGCGGCGACCGCCAACGGCGGCTACCTGGTCACCCCGCATGTGGTGGATAAGATCACCGATGCCAATGGCAATGTCATCCAGGAGATCGGTGCCAATGTCCGCCGTCAGGTCATCAGCGAGAGCGCCAGCGATGTTATCCGCCAGATGATGGAATACGAGGTGGGCAACGGTACCGGCGGCGGCAAAAACGCCTACGTATCCGGCTACCGCATCGGCGGCAAGTCCGGCACCTCTGAGCAGCTGAACATGAACCGCCGTGCCGATGGCGACTACAAAAAGGTGGCCTCCTTTGTGGCAGTCCTGCCCGCAAACGACCCGGAGATCCTGGTCTACGTCATGCTGGACGACCCCAACAATGCCCGTACCGACTACTCCTCCATCCTGGCAGCACCTGTGGTCGGCAACATCATCAGTGAGGTCGCCCCCTATCTGGGCATCGCCACCGATGGCGAGGACCGCAGCGGCACCACCGTCACCGTGCCCAACCTCGTGGGCAACGAGTGGAGCAACGCACAGGTAAGCCTGAACATCGTGGGCCTCAAGCATCAGCTGCAGGAGAGCCAGTCCAGCCAGATCGCAGCGCTGGTCACCTATCAGTACCCCCATGCAGGTGCCAAGGTGCCCTACGGCACCACCATCTACCTGTATACCGATACCTACGAGGGCAGCCGTACCGAGGTGCCGGATGTTACCGGCAAAAGCGCGGATTTTGCCCGCCAGATGCTGAACGCCGCCGGGCTGAACTGCGTGGTGGAGGGCAGCGGTACCGTACAGGCCCAGAGCGCGGAGCCTGGCTCCAGCGTGCAGCGGGGCAGCATCATTATCCTGACCTGCGGGTAAAAAACAGGCATTTCGGCACCCGGCAACCGTCGGCACTGCTGCAGGGCAGCGCCGGATAAGGGTGCTGCATTTAATCAAACGAGAGGGGATAGAACAATGGAAAAGATCCATGCAAGCGCGCTTCTGGCAGGGCTGGTGCCTGCCGGAAAACTGGCCAGCGACCCGGAGGTGGCGCTGGTCACCACCGACAGCCGCGAGGTAAAGCCCGGCTGCATTTTTGTAGCCTTTCCCGGCGAGCGGTTCGATGGCCACGATTTTGCCGCCCGCGCACTGGAGCAGGGCGCAGTATATGTGGTGGTCAACCACCCGGTGCCCGGTGTGCCGGAGGATAAAGCCATCCTCTGCCCGGACAGCTACCACGCCATGATGGTGATGGGTGCCAACTACCGCAGCCAGTACCATCCCAAAATGGTGGGCGTGACCGGCAGCGTGGGCAAGACCACCACCAAGCAGATGACCTATGCCGCCCTGAGCGGCTTTGGCAAGACCCTTAAGACCGAGGGCAACCAGAACAACGAGCTGGGGATGCCCCGTACCCTGATGCGGATGGACAGCACCACCGAATATGCCGTTATCGAGATGGGCATGAGCCATGCGGGCGAGATCGACCGTCTGGCACGGGCCGCACGACCGGATGCAGGCATCATCACCTGCATCGGTGTTTCCCACATCGGCAACCTGGGCAGCCAGGAAAACATCTGCAAGGCAAAGCTGGAGATCTGCAACGGTCTGCCGAAGGGTGCGCCGCTGGTGCTGAACTACGACGACCCCTTCCTGCGCAAAGCCGCTTTGCCGGCGCATGTGCACCCGGTGTGGTTCAGCCTGATGGATGAAAATGCGGACGTCTGCGCCCTGTCCATCCGGCAGGAAGCCGATGGCATGAGCTTTGTGCTGGAGGATCAGGAAGAGGGCACCTTTGTGGTCAAGATCCCTGCCATGGGCCGCCACAATGTAGCCAACGCCCTGGCCGCCTACTGCGCCGCCACCCGGCTGGGCTGCGATGCCCGCGGGGTCATCCGGGGACTGTCCAACTTTGAGCAGACCGGCCGCCGCCAGAAGGTGGTGGACTGCGAGGGCGTGACCGTTATCGAGGACTGCTACAATGCAAACCCCGACAGCATGAAGGCCGCGCTGGCCATGTTCCGGGATTTTCCCTGCAAGCGCCGGTTTGCGCTGCTGGGCGATATGCTGGAGCTGGGCGAGCTGAGCCGCGAAGCCCACGAGCAGCTGGGCCGCCTTGCCGCCGAGAGCGGGCTGTACTGCCTGATCACCTATGGCGAGCAGGCAAAACGCACCGCCGTGGTTGCCGCCGCAAAGGGGATAAAGACCCTCCATGCGGACAGCTACCGCGAAGCCGCCGATGCGCTGCTGGACCGTGTGCAGCCCGGCGATGCCATCCTGGTCAAGGCCAGCCACGGCATGGCGCTGGAAAATGTGCTGGATCTGTTCTATGCAGAGTATAAAGGCGCAGAAGTATAACTTATTGGCGAAATGGAGTGTCTGAACTATGGGTCGTTTCGCCTTGGCAGCGGCAGTGGTGCTGGGCTTTGCCATTACGGCAGCGCTGTGTAACCTGTTCGTGCCGCTGCGGCAGGTGCTGGAACGCCGCGAACAGCAAAAACAGCAGGCCGCACCGCAGCCGGCCAGACCTGCCGTCCCGGAGCCTGCGCCGCTGCGCGCCCCGCTGTGGGGCGGGCTGTGCATGGCGGTGGGCACGGTAGCTGCGGTGGGCGTAGGCTGGCTTGCCGCCTGCATCGGCCAGCCGGAGCTGCTGGGCAGCGAGGGCCAGCTGATGGCGCGGCTGCTCACTGCGCTGGCCGGGGCGCTGGGTTTTGGGGTCGTGGGTCTGGCAGAGGACCTGGCCCGGATGCGCAGCCCGGCGGCGCTGGGGCTGCGGCGGGGCACCCGCCTTTTGCTGGAAGCGCTGGCCGCTGCGGCCGTGGCGCTGATGCTCCGCGCCGTAGGCTGTCTGCCCCGGGGGCTTGGTGTGCCCGGGGTGGGCTACGTGCTGCTGGGCCGGGCAGCGCCGCTTTTGTGGGCCGCCCTGATGGTGGCGCTGGCCGAGTGCGCCCGGGTGGCCGAGCAGACCGAAGGCTCCGTATGCGGAGCCGCCTTTGTGGCCATGCTGGCGCTCATCATGGTGGAAGCCGGGCTGGGCGCCGAGGCACTGGCGGTACTGCCCGCAGCGCTGGCCGGGGCACTGGTGGCGCTGCTGCTGTGGGCTTTTCCCCCGGCAAAGCTGGGGGTGGGCTGCTGCGGCAGCCTGTTTGCTGCAGGGGCCATCGGGTGCATCCCCCTGTGCCTGGACCTTACCAGTCTGACCGTGCCGCTGGCACTGCCTTTCTGGGCAGAGGGCATCCTGCTGGCGCTGCAGCTGCTGCACGCAAAACGTACCGGCAAGCCGCTGCGCTGCTGGGTGCAAAAACATAAACTAAGCCCGGAGGGCGCGTTCCTGTGCAGCTTTGTGCTGAGCGCCTGCGGCTATGTGCTGGCCCTGGCGCTGCTGCGCTGGTGCTGACCCGGGCATAACGAGGGAAGGTAGAGAGCAGATGACGACCATCCGCAAAAAACACAGAGCACCGGTATCGGTGTTCCAGCGGGACCCGGGGCCATGGTCCCGGCTGCTGATCGACTGGCTGGCCACATTGGCAGTGATCATGGTCTTTGGGCTGGTGATGCTGTTCAGCGCCAGCTACACCACCGGTTACCTGCGCATGGGCGACAGTTTCCACTACATCAAGCAGCAGGCCCTGTGCATGATGCTGGGGCTGGGCTGCATGTTCTTTATGAGCTATATGGACCACCGCTTTTTGCGTAAGATGGTGGTGCCCGGGTACTTTATCGTGCTGGCCATGCTGGCCGTCACCCTGACCATGGCCCCGCTGAACGGCTGCCGCCGCTGGATCCGCTTTGGCGGGCTGACGCTGCAATCCTCGGAGGTGGCAAAGTTTGAGATGATCCTGTTCAGCTCCCACATTGCAGCCAAAGCGCCGCAGGTGGAGCGGCTGGACCCCAAACGCCGCATCCTGCTTAGCCCGCAGGAGTGGCTGCGGGTGCGGGTGTGGAAGCAGCTGGTGCTGCCGGTGCTGCCCCTGCTGCCGGTTGTGGTACTGCTGGCGCTGGAGCCGCACATGTCCGGCATCGTGCTGACGGTGGCCGTGGTGGGCACCATCCTGCTGCTGTCCGGCAGCGGCGGCGTGCTGACCTGGGCCGGTGCCATTACGGCGGGCGCCCTGCTGGAAACTTTGCTCTCCCATGTGGACTCTATCCCCTACCTGCAGAGCCGTCTGGACGGCTGGACGCAGGATCTGAGCAAGATGACCGATCAGACCGTGCAGAGCCTTTATGCCATCGGCTCCGGCGGGGTAACGGGGCTGGGGCTGGGCAACAGCGTGGAAAAACAGCTTTGGCTGCCGGAAAGCACCAACGACTTTATTTTCAGCGTGGTGTGCGAGGAGCTGGGCTTTGTGGGTGCCGTGCTCATCATCGTGCTGTTTGTGCTGTTCATCGTGCAGGGGCTGTTCATCGCCTATAAGGCCGAGAACCTGTACTGCACTATGGTGGGCATCGGCATCATGGCACAGATCGCGTGGCAGGTGTTCTGCAACATCGCCGTGGTCACCAACACCCTGCCCAACACCGGCATCAGCCTGCCCTTCTTCTCGTCCGGCGGCACCAGCCTGATCCTGCTGCTGGCCGAGATGGGCGTGATGGTAAACATCGGCCGCAACGGCGAGCGGGCGGCGCAGCAGCGGGAACACGCCCGTGCTGAGCGCGAGGCCGCCCGTGCCGCCCAGGAAGCCGCGCGGGCGCGCAAGATCATCGACCTTGCCGATGCCCGTGCAGCCCGCAACGAACTGTAAACCGCTTTTCCCCGCCCGTCTGCCAGATGCAGCACCGGCGGGAACGCATAAGGAGGAATCACGATGCGCGTTCTTATTGCTGCCGGCGGCACTGCCGGCCATATCAACCCGGCACTGGCCATTGCCGGTGCGCTGAAAAAAGCCGACCCCACCGCCGAGATCCATTTTGCCGGGCGCCGGGAGGGCATGGAGTACCGTCTGGTCACCCAGGCGGGCTACCCCTTCCACCATATCGAGATCACCGGGTTTCAGCGCAGACTGTCGCTGAACAACATCCGGCGCAATATCGTTACCCTGTGGAACCTGGCCCTCTCCGGCCCCAAGGCCAAAGCCATGATGAAGCAGGTAAAGCCGGACCTCGTCATCGGCTGCGGCGGTTATGTATCCGGCCCGGTGGTGCGCTGCGCCGCCAAAATGGGCATCCATACCGCCTTGCACGAGCAGAACGCCTTCCCCGGTGTGACCAACAAACTGCTGGCCCCGGATGTGGATATCGTATTTGCCGCCGTGCCCGCCGCTGTGGAAAAGCTGGGAGCGCCCGATAAGACCCAGGTGGTGGGCAACCCCGTGCGCCCGGAGGTGTTTGCGCGGGCTGCCGATCGTGATGCCATCCGCGCACAGCTGGGCGCAGGCGACCGCACGGTCATCCTGTCCTTCGGCGGCAGTCTGGGTGCCCGCCGGGTCAACGAGGTGGTGGCCGACCTGTGTGCCTGGGAGCAGCACACCAACAAACCGGTGCTGCACCTGCATGCCACCGGGCAGTACGGGGTACAGCTTTTTCAGGACCTGGAAAAGCAGAAGGACTTTGCCCCCGGCGACAGCCTTGTGGTAAAAGAATATATCAACAATATGCCGGAGCTGCTGGCCGCTGCCGACCTGGTCATCAGCCGCGCCGGTGCCCTGACCCTGGCAGAGCTGGAGGCTGTGGGCCGCGCCGCTGTGCTGATCCCCAGCCCCAATGTGGCCGAGAATCACCAGTATTATAACGCCATGGAGCTGCAAAAGGCCGGTGCCGCCGTGGTGATCGAGGAAAAAGACCTGACCGGCGAAAAGCTGGTGCAGACCGTTGCCGGCCTGCTGGCACAGCCCGGCAAACTGGCCGAGATGGGCAAAAACGCCCGCAGCCTGTCGGTGGACGACAGCCTGGACCGCATCACGAGCGCCCTGCTCAAGCTGGTAAAGACCCCGTGATGCAGCCCGCTATCAAAGAGAAGGAAGGTGCGAATGATGCCGCAGAACCGTGACCGCAACGGCAGGCCCCGGAACAACAGACCCTACGACCAGAACCGGGATACGCTGCGCCCCGCTGCGCCTTCGCAAAATACGATGCCCCGGACTACCGGCGGCAGCAACAGCCGCTGCGGCTATAACGGGGAGCCGCTCAGCCGCCCGCCATCCCGCAGTGCAAACGGCAGCGTGCGCACTTCCCGCGCAGACAACAGCATCCAGTTCCCTACCCAGCCGCAGACCCGCCGCCCGCCGCAGGGCAGGCCCGATAATACCACCCTTTACCCCGCCGGTACGCGCAGCCGCACCGGCACCGCCCGCCCGGCAGGCAATGCCCCCGCAAACGGCGGCAAAAAACGCCGCCCCGCAAACGGCAGTGCCCCCCGCAGCCGACAACAGCCCCCGGCCAGCAGCGGGCAGGCAGCGCCGCACCGCCAGAGCCAGCGCCTGCGCCCGGCACAGCCCGCCGGGCAGGCCCGCCCTGCCCGGCGGGAGATGCGCAAAAAGCGCAAGGTGACCCGCGCCACGCTGCGCCGACGCCGGATGATGCGCCGTTTTATGGCGTTTGCCATGCTGCTGTGCGTCATAGGTGCCGGGGTATACCTGACCATGACCATGCTGTTCCGCATCGGCACCATTCAGGTGCAAAACCCGGACGGCACCCCTGTGACCGAGGTGGCAGGCTACACGGCGGACAGCATCCTGCAGCAGCTGGGTGTACGGCTGGAAGAAAATATTTTCAGCTTTGACCCCGCCGAAAAAGCCGCCCAGCTGGAGCAGGCCTTCCCGCTGCTGGAATCCATCCGGGTGGTGCGGGATTATCCCAGCACGGTGGTGGTGCAGGTGACCGAGGCTGTGCCCACCTACGCGGTGCAGAGCGGCAGCAAATGGTTCACCGTTTCGGCCGGGTGGAAGCTCCTGTCGGAGGACAGCGCCCAGCCCGAGGGGCTGTGCACTCTGTACGGCGGAGAGCTGCAGAACACCCTGCCCGGGCAGCAGCTCCTGTTTGCCGACAGCAGCGAAGCCGATGCCGGGTCGGACGCGGCAGCTTCTGCCTCGGTGGCGGAGACCCAGGCCCCCTGCATGGAGGCGCTGTACACCCTGCGCACCAAGCTGGACGAGTACGGCCTGCTGCAGGATGTGACCCGGCTGGAGTTTGCCGATACCGAGCAGCTTGCATTTTTGTACCAGGACCGCATCAGTGTGCTGCTGGGCACCCTGAACGATCTGGATTATAAGCTGGACCGCGCACGCTATGTGCTGACCAACGCCGATGGCAAGGGCTGCGGCCCTACCGACACCGGGCGGCTGGATTTCAGCCATACCAGCGCCAGCAGCACCCGCAAGATCTATTTTGCGCAGGGCGACCCCACCCTGCCCTCCGGCTATGTGGTGCCGCAAAAACCCGCCGACACCACCGCCGGGGAAGCAGCGGACAGCACCGCCAGTGCTGAAAGCACGGAACCTGCCGAGGCCGCCGAACCTGCCGAAGCCGCCGATACTACTGATCCCACTGCTGCAGCGGCGGATGCCGAGACCGGCCTGCCGCTGACCGACCCCGCCCGCATGACGGCCAACGAGGACGAACACCCCATGTAACAAACGGAACGAACATTGGAGGAAACCGTATGAAGCTGGAACAACTGATGGAAGGCGTGCCCTTTACCCTTGTACAGGGCAGCCTGGATACCGAGATCGCGGATATCATTTACGACAGCCGCAAAGCCGCCCCGGGCGTTTTGTTCGTGTGCATCGTAGGCACCCAGCGCGACAGCCATGAATTTGCTGCCGACTGCGCTGCCAAAGGGGTCAGTGCGCTGGTCATCCAGCACGACATCGACCTGTCTGCCCTGCCGGGCGTGACCGTGGTACGGGTGGAGAGCAGCCGCTATGCCATGGCGCTGATGAGCGCCAACCTTTTTGGCAACCCCGCCCGCCATATGACCATGATCGGCGTGACCGGCACCAAGGGCAAGACCACCACCACCCATATGATAAAGAGCGTGCTGGAGGCCGCAGGCCGCAAGGTAGGCATGATCGGTACCAACGGCATCTACTACATGGGCCGCCACAAGGACACCGCCAACACCACCCCGGAAAGCTACGAGCTGCAAAAGACCTTCCGGGAGTTTCTGGATGCCGGGTGCGACACCGCGCTGATGGAGGTTTCCAGCCAGGGGCTGATGATGGACCGCGTGGCCGGTGTGCACTACAATGTGGGCGTGTTCACCAACCTTTCGCCGGATCATATCGGCCCCGGCGAGCACAAGACCTTTGAGGAGTACCGCAGCTGGAAAGGGCAGCTGTTCCGCCGCTGCGATGTGGGCGTGGTGAATATCGACGACGAAAACACCTCCGCCCTGCTGGAGGGCCATACCTGCAAACTGGTGACCTATGGCCGCAGCGAAGCCGCCGACTACCGCGCCAGCGGCTACGAGCTGCTGCGCACCCACGATTTTCTGGGCGTTGCGTTCCACGTTACCGGCAAGGATGAGATGGATGTCAAGGTAAACATGCCCGGCGAGTTCAGCGTATACAACGCCCTGGCCGCGCTGGCCGTGGGCAAGGTGCTGGGCCTGCCGGATGCCGCCATCCACGATGGCCTGGCCCGGTGCGTGGTCAAGGGCCGTGTGGAGCTGGTGCCCATCAGCAAAAAGTTTACCATCCTGCTGGACTACGCCCATAACGAGGTATCCACCGAGAGCCTGCTCACTACCCTGCGCGCCTACGACCCCCACCGGCTGGTGGTGGTGTTCGGCTGCGGCGGCAACCGCTCCCGCCTGCGCCGCTACGGCATGGGCGAGATCTGCGCAAAGATGGCCGATTTTTCCATCCTCACCGAGGACAACAACCGCTTTGAAAAGGTGGAGGACATCCTTGCCGATATCCGCGAGGGCATGAACAGGGGCAACCCGGACGCAAAGTTTGTGGAGATCCCGGACCGTCTGGATGCCTTGCACTACGCGGTAGACCACGCCCAGGAGGGCGACCTGATCGCCGTCATCGGCAAAGGGCACGAAACTTACCGTGACCGCGAGGGGGTCAAGACCCCCTTCCTGGAGCGGGAGCTGCTGGAAGAGTACGCCCACAAGATCGGCCTGGAATAAAATAGCGGAGATCGCAAAAAGGCTGCTGCACAAAATGCTGTGCAGCAGCCTTTTTATTGCTTTATTGCCGTTTTTTACAGGATACGCACCCGGATAACGGCGGGGATGCTGCTCAGCTTCTCGCTCAGGCGGGCATCCACAGCACCGGTGGCATCCAGCATGGTATATGCCATGTTCTTTTTGCTCTTGTTCACCATGTTTTCGATGTTCAGGCCGGCTTCGGTGGTCAGGGCGGTGATCTGGCTGATCATGCCCGGCTCGTTTTTATGGATGATGCAGATGCGCTTGCCGCCTGCGCGGGGCTGGTGCACCTCCGGCATATTTACCGAGTGGGTGATATTGCCGTTGCGCAGGTAATCGCTCAGCTCCTGCGCTGCCATGATGGCGCAGTTGTCCTCGGCTTCCGGGGTGGAAGCGCCCAGGTGCGGGGTGCACACGATGCCGGGTTTGCCCAGAATAGCTTCCGAGGGGAAATCGGTCATGTAGCCGGACACCTTGCCGCTCTCCATAGCTTCCAGCAGGGCGGCCGTGTTTACCAGCTCACCGCGTGCGTAGTTCAGGATCTTTACCCCGTCCTTGCACAGGGCAAGGGTCTGGGCATTGATGGTATCCTTGGTGGTGGGCAGGTAGGGCACATGGATAGTGATGTAATCGCACAGGGGCAGCATATCGTTCAGGTTCACACAGTGGTGCACCTGGCTGCTCAGGTTCCAGGCTGCTTCAATGGAGATGTAGGGGTCGTAGCCGTAGACCTCCATGCCCAGCTCGATGGCGCAGTTTGCCACCCGGGAACCGATCGCACCCAGACCGATAACGCCCAGGGTCTTGCCCTTGATCTCGTTGCCCACAAACTGCTTTTTGCCCTTTTCCACGCTCTTGGCCATGGCGGGATCCCCGGCCAGCCCCTGGCACCACTGGGCAGCAGTGGCCACGTTGCGGCTGCCCGCAATGAGCATCCCGATGACCAGCTCTGCCACGGCGTTGGCATTGGCACCCGGGGTATTGAACACCACAATGCCCTGCTCGCTGCAGCGCTCCAGCGGGATGTTGTTCACGCCTGCACCGGCGCGGGCGATGGCCAGCAGGTTCTCATTGAAGGTGGTGTTCAAAAGGTCGGCGCTGCGCACCAGGATACCGTCCGGGGCATCGGCATCCACCGATACATCAAACTGGTTCTTGGGCAGCTTTGCAAGCCCCACCGGGCTGATGGCATTGAGCGTTTTGATGGTGTACATATCTATAAACCCCTCTTTATGCATTCTCTTTGCGGAACTTCTCCATGAAGTCCACCAGCTTGTCTACACCCTCGGCGGGCATGGCGTTGTAGATGGAAGCGCGCATACCGCCCACCAGGCGGTGCCCTTTCAGGTTTACAAAGCCTGCCTCGGCCGCTTCGGCGCAGAACTTTTTATCCATATCCGCGTTGGGGCTGGTAAAGGTAACGTTCATGGTGCTGCGGTAGCGGTGCTCCACAGGGTTTGTAAAGAAGTCCTGCCCATCCAGGTAGTCGTACAGCACCTTTGCCTTAGCCTCGTTGATCTTCTGCATATTGGCCAGGCCGCCGATATCGTTTTCCAGATATTTGAGCACCAGACCCGTCATGTAGATGCACCAGCACGGCGGGGTGTTATACATGCTGTCCTTGGCCAGCAGGGTGGTATAGTTCATCATGGTGGGCACGTTATCTGCGGCATGGCCCAGCAGGTCGTCCCGGATGATGGCGATGGCCATGCCGGCGGGGGCCACGTTCTTCTGCACGCCAAAGTAGATGCAGCCGTACTTGCTTACATCCACCGGCTTGGACAGGATCATCGAGCTCATATCCGCCACCAGCGGCACGCCCTCCACCTGGGGCAGCTCCACATACTGGGTGCCGAAGATGGTGTTGTTCTGGCAGATGTGGATGTAGCTGGCATCCTTATCGTAATCGATGGCGTTTACATCCGGGATATAGGTAAAGTTTTTATCCTTGCTGGTCGCCACGATCTTTGCCTCGCCGAACTTTGCAGCCTCCTTGGCTGCCAGGCCCGAAAAGTTGCCGGATACGATATAATCCGCCTTGCCGGTGGTCATAAAGTTCAGCGGCACCATGGCAAACTGCTGGGTAGCGCCACCCTGGAAAAAGCCCACCTTATAGTTATCCGGGATGTTCATCACCCGGCGCAGCGAAGCCTCGGTATCCTTGATGATGGCATCGAACCACTTGCTGCGGTGGCTCATCTCCATCACGCTTTGCCCGCTGTCGCCGTATTCCAGCAGCTCGGCCTGTGCCTGCCGCAGCACCTTTTCGGGCAGCATGCTGGGGCCTGCGCT